>DWUY01000244.1 GCA_019120515.1 Candidatus Blautia avicola
CATGGGGAGGATTTATTTGTGACTTTTTCAGGATCAAGTGTGGGAGTACTTTATTGTGTCGGACTGCTGTGGGCAAAAAGGGGAAGTGATCTGCTGGATCCTTGCAGTTGGAAAGAGCTTCCATATCCCATACTGACAAAAGAAAGTATCCCAGGGCAGTTTGGACCGGGACATAACTGCTTTATCAAAGATCCCGACAGGCAGGAAGATGATCTGGTCGTTCTTCATGTAAAAGAATTTGATTTTGACGATCCGGAAGATGAAGACATTATGATAGCGAAAAATCCCAGAAATTCTATAATCCGCCGTGTCCACTGGAATAGACTTGGATATCCGGTTTTAGATATGCAGGAGCATCAGGATATCCCGGAGCCGCTGAGAAAAATCCAGGGAACAGTCGAGCTTTTTTAATTTAAAATCTAAGGTAGGATTGCCCTCTTTTCTGCAAAGAAAAGAGGGCAAAATATATTGCATGGAAAATCTCGGAAGTATATAATCAGGATATATGATACCAGGGTCAAAATATGAGGACGTAGTGGGGCAGGGCCCCCATGGAGTCCGACTATTTTGCAGGATTGTGGGAGCGCGAAGGGCGGAACAATCCGCAGGTATCATAGTTGGGGGCTTTTGACCTCAGCATCGATATATAAAACAAGATGAAAATACTTATTTTAAAGGAGAATAGCCATGGGAATATTAGAAAAGATGAGACTGGACGGAAAAGTATCCTTTGTCACTGGAGGGGCAAGGGGGATAGGAAAAGCAATCGCACAGGCCCTGGCGGAAGCAGGAAGCGACCTTGCCTTGATAGACATTGATATCGAAGAAACAGAAAAAACTGCGGGGGAAATTGAAAAAGAGACAGGAAAAAAAGTGATCGCCATTCAGGCAGATGTAACAAAACCGGAAGAGGTGGATGGTATGATGAAAAAGATCATGGAAGAATTCGGACATCTGGACGCTGCCTTTTGCAATGCGGGAATCTGTATGAATATCCCGGCGGAGGAGATGACTTATGAGCAGTGGAAAAAAGTGATAGATATTAATCTTACCGGGGTTTTTCTTACTTCACAGGCAGCGGCAAAGGTGATGCTGAAGCAGGGGAAGGGATCTATTATTCATACAGCCTCTATGTCTGCCCATATCGTGAATGTACCCCAGCCTCAGTGCTCTTATAACGCTTCCAAAGCAGGCGTTATCCAGCTTACAAAATCTATGGCTGTGGAGTTTGCAAAAAGAGGCGTCCGGGTAAACAGTATCAGTCCGGGATATATGGCAACAGAGCTTACATTAAACTCGGAAAGTCTGAAACCTCTCATAGAGAAATGGAATCATATGGCGCCCATGGGGCGTATGGGAAAACCGGAGGAGCTTCAGTCTATTGCCGTGTATCTGGCGGGAGATACCAGCTCTTTTACAACAGGGGCAGATTTTGTTATTGACGGGGCATTTACCTGCTTCTGAGAATGGGAGAATAACAAAATTATGAATTATCGATTTGATATACAGTATGATGGGACCAGATACGGAGGCTGGCAGAGACAGAAAACTACAGATAACACGATCCAGGGAAAGATCGAGGAGGTCCTTTCCCGTATGACAGGAGAGCCGGTACAGATACAGGGAGCAGGAAGGACAGACGCGGGAGTCCATGCCCTGGGGCAGGTAGCAAACGGACATTTTCAGACAGACCTGGACTGCGAAGAAATATGTGAATACATGAACCATTATCTCCCGGAGGACATTGAGATCCTCCGGGTCTGCCAGGTTTCGGAAAGGTTCCACAGCCGTCTGGGCGCCAGGGAAAAATGGTACCGCTATCGGATCGGGACAGGCAGTCATAAAAATGTATTTGAAAGAAAATATCTCTGTCCTCTTCATGAAAATTATGATATGGAGGCCATGGAAAAGGCAGCCGGGTATCTTACCGGTACCCATGATTTTAAAAGTTTCTGTTCCAATAAAAAGATGAAGAAATCTACAGTAAGAACTCTTTATGAAATCCGGCTGACCCGGCTTCCGAATGAACTGCAGATTGATTACCTGGGAGACGGTTTCCTCTACAATATGGTGCGGATCCTTACCGGTACGCTGATCGAAGTAGGCAGGGGAGAACGGGAACCGGAGGAGATCCTGGATATACTAAAAGGAAAAGACCGGGGGCTGGCAGGCTTTACAGCCCCTGCCAGGGGCCTTACCCTGGTAGAGGTAAGATATTGAAAAACCATGACAAAATGCAGAACAGAAAGGCGGCAGAATATGGAAGAGACAATGCAGGAACAAATGGAAAGAGAGATCCGGGAGAGTATGGACAAGCTGTATCCGAAAGACCCGGATCATCTGTACAGTAAAATGCAGATTGAATTCTACAGCTGCAGTTATGAGAAGAAAAGTGTAACCCTCCGTTTTCCCATACAGAGATGGGAACTGAACCATATGAGTACGGTCCACGGCGGGATCATCGCCTCGGCGATAGATACTGCCTGCGGAACCGCTGTCCGCAGCGTCAGCGGCAAGACTATGATCCCTACCATAAATCTGAATATCAATTATCTTTCTCCGGGAACGGCAGGGGACGCCCTGCTGGTAACCGCCAGAGCAGACCGGGCGGGAAGACGGATCTGTAATATCAGCGCTCAGTGCAGATCGGAAAAAACAGGAAAACTGATTGCTACCGCTACGGCAAATTTTATGATCGCAGAATAAAAAATGCGGCAAAGCCTTTGAAAAACGGGAAATTTATGATACTATATCAGATACGGGCTGTTCTGCGCAGACTGCACAAGGAAGATACGGAGACAGTCTGATCAAAGAAAAGATAAGTCCCCAAGGACAAATACCATAGATGGAGGAGAGTAAATTGGAAAAAGAAACAGCTAAAGAAACCGTTTCCAAAAACTTTATAGAACAGATCATAGAAAAAGATCTGGCTGAAGGTAAATATGAGGAGATCTGTACCCGGTTTCCTCCGGAGCCTAACGGCTACCTTCATATCGGCCATGCCAAATCAATCTTACTGAACTACGGACTGGCGAAAAAATATAACGGAAAGTTCAACCTTCGCTTTGACGATACCAATCCTACCAAGGAAAAGACAGAATTTGTAGATTCTATCAAAGCAGATGTAAAATGGCTGGGAGCTGACTGGGAGGACAGACTTTATTTCGCCTCAGATTACTTCGATCAGATGTATGAGGCTGCCATAAAACTGATCAAAAAAGGCAAAGCCTTTGTCTGTGATCTCAGCCCGGAAGAAATCCGGGAATACAGAGGAACTCTTACCGAGCCGGGAAAGGAAAGCCCTTATCGGAACAGAAGCGTAGAAGAGAATCTGGAACTGTTTGAGAAAATGAAAAACGGGGAATTCCCTGACGGCAGCCATGTGCTCAGAGCCAAGATCGATATGGCTTCTCCGAACATCAACATGAGGGATCCTATTATCTATCGGGTGGCCCATATGACCCATCATAATACGGGAGACAAGTGGTGCATTTATCCCATGTATGACTTTGCTCATCCTATCGAGGATGCCATTGAGGGAGTGACCCACTCTATCTGTACCCTGGAGTTTGAAGACCACAGACCTCTGTATGACTGGGTGGTAAGGGAACTGGAATATCCCCATCCCCCTAAACAGATCGAGTTTGCAAAGCTGTATCTTACCAATGTGGTAACAGGAAAAAGATATATTAAGAAGCTGGTAGAAGACGGGATCGTAGACGGCTGGGATGATCCCAGACTGGTGTCTATCGCCGCTCTGAGAAGAAGAGGCTTTACTCCGGAATCTATCCAGAAATTTGTAGAACTCTGCGGCGTTTCCAAAGCAAACAGCTCTGTAGATTACGCGATGCTGGAGTACTGTATCCGGGAAGATCTGAAGATGAAAGCGCCCCGTATGATGGCAGTGCTGGATCCGGTGAAACTGGTCATCGATAATTATCCGGAAGGGGAGATCGAATACCTGGAGGTCCCCAATAACATGGAAAATCCGGAACTGGGCGTAAGACAGGTGCCTTTTGGGAAAGAACTTTACATTGAGAGAGAAGACTTTATGGAGGAGCCGGTAAAGAAATACAGACGTCTTTATCCGGGAAACGAAGTAAGGCTGATGAACGCATACTTTGTTACCTGCACAGGCTGTGAAAAAGATGAAAAGGGCAATATCACGGTGATCCACTGCACTTATGATCCTGCTTCCAAAGGAGGAAATTCACCGGACGGAAGAAAGGTGAAAGGAACGATCCACTGGGTATGCGCATCTACGGCAGTAAAGGCACAGTGCCGTCTTTATGAGAATATCGTGGATGAAGAAAAAGGCGTATATAATAAAGAGGACGGAAGCCTGAATGTAAATCCTAATTCTCTTACTGTGGTGGAAGAAGCTTATGTAGAACCGGAACTGGGCAAGGCAGGAGCCTATGACCGCTATCAGTTTGTCCGGAATGGATTTTTCTGCGGCGACTGTCATGATACAAAACCGGGAGCGCCGGTGTTTAACCGTATCGTATCCCTGAAGAGCTCTTTTAAGCTCCCTGAGAAATAAAAAGATGAATGATTTGCTTATCCCTCTGAAAGAGGACAGCCGGTTTCCTATGTACCGGCAGATTTATGATCATATTAAAAATGAAATACAAAAAGGAAAGATGAAGGCAGGGGAAAAACTGCCTTCTTCCCGACTTCTGGCAAAAAATCTCTGTATCAGCAGGAGTACGGTGGATATGGCTTATGACCAGCTATCCGCGGAAGGATATATTGAGGCTGTTCCCTGTAAAGGTTACTACGTCTGCCAGATGGAGGGGCTTTATTTTTCAACAGAAAAAAAGGTTTTCCCTGAAAAAAATCCCGGCCAGGAGATCCCGGCGCCGGCCTATCGATGGGATTTTGCCCTGAACGGCATTGCTCCGGGCGGGTTTCCCCAGAATACCTGGCGAAAACTTTCCAGGGAGGTCCTTTCTCAGGAAGGAGACAGTCTTTTTCAGCTTGGAGATCCCTGCGGAGAGCCCGGGATCCGTCTGGCAGTGGCAGAATATCTTCATAGCGCCAGAGGAGTGGACTGTGATCCGGATCAGATCATCATCGGGGCGGGAAACGACTATCTTCTGATGCTCCTCTGGGTGATACTGGGGAAAAACAGGAAGATCGCCATGGAAAATCCCACCTATCTGAGCGCATATTATGATCTGGTCCATATGGGCTGCCAGATCATATCTGTAGGGCAGGACAGCCAGGGAATCTGTATAGAAGATCTGGAAAAAAACGGGGCGGATACGGTATATGTAATGCCTTCCCATCAGTTTCCCATGGGAATGGTCATGCCTCTGAAACGCAGGATGGAACTGCTGAAGTGGGCCCAGGATCAGGAGAAAAGATATATTATCGAAGATGATTATGACAGCGAGTTCCGCTACAAAGGCCAGCCTATCCCGGCGCTTGCCGGTTTTGACCAGAAGGGCTGTGTGATCTACCTGGGGACATTTTCCAAGTCTCTGGCGCCTTCGGTCCGGGTCAGCTATATGGTGCTCCCTCCGGCGCTGATGGAAGCCTATCTGTCTTTAGGACATCTGTTTTCCGTTACTGTATCCAGAACAGATCAGAAGATCCTGGAACTGTTTCTTCGGGAAGGATATTATGAAAGACACCTGAACCGTATGCGGGCGGTTTACAAAAACAAGCACGATCTCATGGTAAGATATCTGAAAGAAATGTCTCATATATGCGCCTTTTCCGGAGAAAACGCAGGGGTCCATCTGGTACTAAGATTCTGCAACGGACTGACGGAAAAAGAGGGGATCCGCCGGGCAAAAGAAGCCGGGATCAAGGTTTACGGAGTGTCAGATTACAGGATCCGGCAAGTGGAAAAAGAAGAAAACATGGTGCTTCTGGGATATGCCACTATGGAGGAGAAAGACATAGAAGAGGCCATGAAGAAATTAAAAGAAATATGGAAGATTTAAAAAGGCTGTTCTATTAATAAAAACTAAGGATATTTATACATTTTATTGCTCAGTCTGTGCCGCATTGAGCCTATAGTCTCAATGCTAAGCTCGACAAATTCGCATAAAATGTATAAATATTTCTGACATATGACTAATGCGACAGCCCCTCGACAAATTCACGTAAATGTATAAATATCCCTAGCATATATTAATAGGACAGCCTTTTTAGAATCTTGCGGTAACGATGATATCTCCTTCCCGGAGCACGTCCTTTCCTTCAGGAATAATAGAAGTGCCGTCTCTTAAGATGAGAACGATAAGACAGCCTGCGGGAATGGATATTTTACTTAAAGGCTTGTTCAGCCATGGATGGTTGGGGCGGATCACATTTTCGTAGAGCGACAGGTTTTTCCGGTCTTCAAATTCAGGAGCCGCAGCTACCAGAAGATCTCCGGGGAGGATTTCTGTATTTCCGTTTGGAACGATACTCTCTGCCTCCCGTATGATCATAACGATCAGCAGTCCGGAAGGAAAAGAGGCGTCTTTTACCAGACAGTGGGCCAGCCGGTCTCCTTCTTTTACCGGGATCTTGATGAAATTCACATCCGTGGATTCCTGATAATCATTGAAGGTCCTTTCTACATTTCCGTGGAGATCGATCATCTGAAGCTTGTCTGATACCCAGGGAAGGAGGGTGCCCTGAATGGCAATGGACATCAGGACAATACAAAATACCAGATTGAAAAGGTTGTATTCCATGGAAACTTTATTGAGTACCACCAATATGGAGAACACAATAGAAGCAACTCCTCGAAGGCCGGACCAGGCAGTTACGCCGATCTGTCGTATAGAAGAGCGGAAAGGCGCCAGGATCAGAAATACGCTTAAGGGTCTTCCTACCAGGGTGAGAAATACCATGATAAGAACGGCGGGGATCAATACAGGCCCTAACCGGGCAGGAGTTACCAGAAGGCCTAGAAGGAAGAAAATGATCATCTGAGAGATCCCTGTGATGGTATCAAAAAAATGTACCAGATATTTCTTGTCCGGTATGTAATAATTTCCCATTAAAATACCGCATAAATATACGCTGAGATAACCGTTCCCGCCCAGAAGAGAAGGAAGGGCATAGGCGGTAAGGGCTATGGCAAATACAAAGATGGTCCTTCCCTGTTCCATGTCAAAATTAAAATGCCGAAGGAGCAGAATGCCGATCCAGCCAATAAGAAAACCTCCAGCCAGGCCGAAGCAGATCTGCTGAAAGAGCATAAGAGGTACAGAGATCTTTTCTCCAGTCATCACAGCAATGAGTATCAGGGTAAGCATATAGGAAACTGGATCGTTAGATCCGGATTCCACCTCTAAAAGAGAAGCCGTATTGTCTTTTAGCGCCAGGCTCTGGGAACGGAGAATGTTGAAGACCGAAGCCGCATCTGTTGAAGCGATGACGCTTCCGATCAGAATACTTTCTGTCCAGGACAGATGAAGTACGAAATGTATAAAAGCTCCGGTAAAGCCGGCGGTGAGGATAACCCCCACTGTAGAAAGACAGAGAGATTTTCCAAGGACAGGCCTGGCAGAAGAGATATTTGTGCCAAAGCCTCCGTAAAACATGATAAATATCAGACAGGCGGTACAGATACTTTCAGAAACAGAATAATCATCAAACTGTATGCCTATCGGCCCGTTTACACCGAAAAACATTCCCAGACCTATGAAGATGAGAAGGGAGGGAACAGGAAGACTTTCAGCGAAACGTCCCAGAAGGATACAGATCATGATCACAATCCCGGCTAATAATAATACTTCATTCAATGGCATGCCTCCTTACAAAAAAATGGGAGTTTTAGGGTGAAACAGCAGGAACATAATCAAAGATTTATCTGCATGTTTTACCAAAACTCCCAAATAAATACAGATTAAAAGTTACTCTTTCAAGAGAGACCGCTCCTTTGCGGTCAGCAAAATATGATTAAAAATAAGTCGGTCAATCAGGATTCTTTGTCTTCCTCAACGGCTTCCTGTACATTTTTTGCGGTTTCTTCAACTTTTTCCGCCGCCTTTTCCACAGCCTGAGCTGCTTCGGCAGCTACTTCTTCACCGGCTTCTTTTACTTCTTCGGCAGCGTCTGTTACTGTGGAGGAAAAAGAATCCTCTTCTTCAAAAATATCATCATCAATAAAATCGTCTTTACGGTCTTTGACTTTGCTTACCGCGCTGTCCACAGACTTTTCTACAGCGTCTTTCAGCCTGGACGCAACATTAACTGCTGAAGCGGCTGTCTCCTTTACATTATCCTGAAAATCTGCGAAATCCTCCTGGAGATCGGGATCTTCATTTTTTTTCTTTACAAAGTAATAAACTGCAGCGCCTGCAGCGGCACCCAAAGCTCCGGCGCCTAAAAGTTTTTTACCAAAATTTCCCATATTTTCCAAATCCTTTCTTTTCATTTCCGATAATTGCAGTAAAACTATCTGCCGAATGATATTTTCTCTATTATAATCCAAATTATAAGAAGAATGGAAGGGGTTTTCATTAATTTTCTATAAAGTTTTTTATGATCTCCGCGATCCCTCCGTGATCATTGTCGGATTTTGTAACGTGATCGGCAGCCTTTTTGACCTCTTCGGTCCCATTTGCCATAGCAATACCCTGGCGAGCCGCCTTTAACATGGCGATGTCGTTTTCAGCGTCTCCTGCGGCGTAAGTATTTTCCAGGGGAACGTCCAGGATCTGGCAGAGCATGCGGACTGCATTGCCTTTGGACACACCCAGGGGCACATGTTCCAGATAATATTCACTGGAAAAAAAGAGGGAAATCTTGTCTTTGGCCCATTCCTCTAAAGAACGGCGATAGGCCTGATGAAGTTCTTTGTCATGGAGACAGGAGGTAAGGACCTTAAAAGGTTCTTTTGTAAGAGCAGCGGCAGGATCAGGAAGAACGCGGACCGGCATGCTGGTGTGAGAAGCATATTCCCGGAGTTCTTCACTGTCTTTTGATGCCAGAACATATCCGTCTTCATAAGTCTGACAGTGGATATGGAATTTTTCCGCCTGCCCGAAAATATATTTTACATAGGGAAGAGGAATAGTTTTCTTATAAATCACCTTCCGGGCGGTACAGTCATAGATCAATCCTCCATTATAAGTAACGGCGTAGCATTGCTTTTGTACAGAGGCCAGTTCTTCTATGTAAGGACGGGCGGAAGACAGGGAACGTCCGGTAGAGATAACCGTTATATTCCCCTGGCGCGAGGCGCGGCTGATGGCCTCCAGATTTTCAGAAGAAATTTTTTTGTTCCGGCTAAGCAGGGTGCCGTCTAAATCTGTGAATA
The DNA here is from genome assembly GCA_019120515.1 of Candidatus Blautia avicola. GTDB lineage: Bacteria > Bacillota > Clostridia > Lachnospirales > Lachnospiraceae > Blautia > Blautia avicola. The sequence goes on from DWUY01000244.1 coordinate 9,272, forward strand.
AAAGCTTCATGGTCAGACTCCTTTGCGAACAATAACTTTCTCTTGATTTTACGCTGTGCTTCCAGTTTAGCATAGGAATTTTTTTGCGTCAAATTTTAATTGGCTATTGACAAGAGCAGAAAAAGCAGGTACTATATAGTTAGTTGAAACTAATTAAACAGACAGGTTTCAGAAAAGTGAGACGGACACAGGATTCCGTTTTCTTTTTCTTTGAAAGTTAGAATAAACTAACTAGAAAGGAGCGATTCCAAATGAGTATTGTAATTATAGGCGGCAACGAGAGAATGGTGGCAAGATATGAAAATCTCTGCCAGGACTATGGCTGTAAAGCGAAAGTATTTGTCAAGGAGCACGGTTCGATCAAGAAAAAAATGGGCTGTCCGGATCTGCTTCTTCTTTTTACCAATACGGTTTCTCATAAGATGGTCATGAACGCTTCCCAGGAAGCAAAAAGAAATAATATTCCTATTGTCCGGATACACAGAAGCAGTACGTCGGCTCTTCAGTCGGTTCTGGAAGATATTAAAGGAGGGCAGGTAAATGTTGGATAAGTATCTGATCAGGCACAGCGCCCCTACTCTTGCCGGATTAAAAACAGCCAATCTTTTCTGGTATCCGGGGGAAAGCCATGAAGTATTAGAAGACGTCCTGGCTCCCTGGAGGAGGATCCTTTCGGAAAAGGGCCTGGGACTCCAGGTAATGAAGATCAACGGAAACAGAGCTCTTTTATATGTTTTCCGCATGGAAAGGCTGAGAAGAGAATTAGAAAGGGAAAAGACCAGAGCGATCCTAAAGATGCAGGGATATAGATATAAAACTGCTCAGGAGGCCATCGGGATCCTGAAGAGCAGAATGGGGGACAAGGGAAGTTTTCCCCATGAGGTAGGGCTTTTTCTGGGCTATCCGGAAGAAGACGTCAGGGGATTTATGATAAACAGAGGAAAAAACTGTAAATGCTGCGGATGCTGGAAGGTATATTGTGACGAATGTGCGGCCAGGAAAACCTTCTGCAGATATAAAAAATGTGAAGAGGTCTATCAAAGACTGTTTCTGGCAGGAAAGCCGGTGAGGCAGCTGATCGTGGCTGCTTGACATAGAAAAATATTATAAAGAGAGGTACAAGAATATGAAAACAGCGGTTGTATATTGGAGCGGAACAGGCAATACAGAGGCTATGGCCCGGGAAGTAGAGCAGGGAATGAAGAATGCGGGAGCAGAAGTGAAAGTTTTTGAAGCGGCAGCTTTCTCCGGCAGCAAAATGGAGGAGTTTGACGCCATTGCCTTTGGCTGCCCTTCTATGGGCGACGAGGAGCTGGAAGATACAGAATTCGCCCCGATGTTTGAGGAATGCAAAAGCGGTCTGCCCGGAAAGAAGATCGGGCTGTTCGGTTCTTATGGCTGGGGTGACGGAGAATGGATGCGCAACTGGGAAGCCGCCTGCAAAGAAGCAGGGGCTGATCTGGTCCAGGAGGGTGTGATCTGCAATGAAGAGCCGGACGAGGAAGCAAAAGAATCCTGCCAAAACCTGGGAAAGGCTCTGGCGCAATAAGAGATAACTGACGAATAGGACGGATAAAAAAGAGGATCTGAGCGTCCCTGTATGGGAGGCAGGTCCTCTTATTTTTTTGTTGCATACCATAAAGAGACAGGCTATACTAAAGGCAGAGAAGGAAGAAAACAGAAAAAGCTTAAAGGAGTAATACATGAAAAAGATCATACTTGCAAGCGCTTCTCCACGCCGCCGGGAGCTTTTGGAACAGATCGGCGCAGCATTTGAAGTCTGTCCCGCTAAAGGAGAAGAAAAAATAACAAAGACAGAACCAGGGGAGGCGGCAGAGGAATTGTCCCTGGAAAAATGCCGGGAAGTCTTTCAGGCTCAGGAAGATGATGTTACGGTGATCGGCGCAGATACTATAGTAGTCCTGGATGGGAAGATTTTGGGAAAACCCGGCTCCAAAGATGAGGCTGTCCGGATGCTTTCTGCTCTTCGGGGAAGGACCCACCAGGTATTTACCGGCGTAACTGTGATGAGCCGGGAAGAAGGAAAAGTACGGGAAGTTACTTTCCATGAGTCTACCCAGGTAAGCTTTTATCCAATGTCCGACAGGGAGATCCAGGATTATGTTCTGGATGGAGAGCCTATGGATAAGGCAGGAGCCTATGGAATCCAGGGAAAAGGAGCAGTCTTTATCCGGGAAATCCGGGGAGATTATAATAATGTGGTAGGACTGCCGATAGCAAGATTGTATCAGGAACTGAAAAATATGGGAATTCAGATCAGGGAGTGAAGAGACATGTATAAAGCCTGTATTTTTGATTTAGACGGAACCATCGCCGATACGGTGGAATCAATTGCGTATGTGGGAAACAAGACACTGGCACATTTTCATCTGCCGCCTATACCGGTAAAAGACTATAATTACTATGCGGGAAACGGTGCGGATGAACTGGTGCGCAAGATGCTGGAAGCAGTGCCGGGAGGTGATCAGGCAGATTATGAACAGGTGCGTACCCTGTACAGAAAGTGGTTTGAAGAAGATCCCTTCTATCACGTAAAGCCTTTTCCGGGTATTGTTAAGCTGCTGGAAAATCTGAAAAATGAAGGCCTGAAGATCGCAGTGCTTTCTAACAAACCTCACAGAGCAGCCATAGAAGTAGTGGAAAAAATTTTTGGCGCTGATATGTTCCATAAGGTCCAGGGACAGACAGAAAAAGTACCCAGAAAGCCTTCTCCCATAGGAGCTTTGACTATTGCGGAAGAGTTCAAAGTCAGCCCCAAGGAGTGTTTGTATATGGGCGATACCGATACCGATATGGAAACA
>DWUY01000245.1 GCA_019120515.1 Candidatus Blautia avicola
GGTCTTCTCTGGATTGCCCTGGAAAACTGCGCTTTCCAGAGGGAAGCTCCTCATCGTCCTGTATTAGAAGATCTGCGTCTGGAACATGCCCGGGATTTCTTCCGGCAGGATGACCAGAAATCCCGGCAGCAGTGGATGGCACAGAACAGCCTGGTCTACGCTTTAGAATCCGCCAAATGGCGGAAGGTACTGGGAAAAGAGCCGGGGCTGGTCAATCCCTGGGAAAGACAGCTTTTCAAAGACCTTCTATATCCCGGAAATATTACCTCCCAAGAAATTTATGACCGTACTCTTGAGATCTTTCACCGGTATTTCCGCTATCGCCGGGATCATCTTTTCTCCGGCTTTTTTTCTGGTATCCGGGAAAGATTCTGCCATCACTTTTTTCCAAAACTCCCCTGTCGTCTGATCCGCAGCGATGATCTGAATATGGGACGGACCGGCAGCACCCAGGGCAGTATCACCCCCCGTCAGGGCATGGAGCTTCTTCCAAAAAAGCCATCTGAGAGCGCCGCCGACTACCAATATATCCAAAGCTGTTTCGGCCTGCCCTTATATCCGGAGGAGGTTTCCCTTCAGCTGGAAAACCTCCTCTGTACAGATGCTCACGAAAACTGCAGGCTGTATTTTACGGATGGGAAGCTCCCTAGCCAGGAAGAAAAAAATGCCCTTGTGCAAAAATTTCTCCGGGATTCGGAAGCACAAAGGCAGAAAAATGAAGGTTATTATCAGAGCAGACGGGATTTCTGCCAAAGCAGTATTCACCATCTGACCCAGCAGATTAAAAACGCCATGCTGGTCTACCCCCAGCCCTTAAAAATTCCCAGCCGTTCCGGGAAGATTTTTCCCAGGGAAGTCTGGAAAGCTCTGTGGCTGGACGACGACCGGATCTTCATGGAAACCACAGATGAAGAACAGCCGGATTTCTCTGTAGATCTGATGCTGGACGCCTCTGCTTCCCGTCTGGGAAGCCAGGAGATCATCGCTCTCCAGGGATACATCATTGCCGAAAGCCTTCAGAAATGCGGAATACCTCTCCAGGTCTATTCCTTTCTCAGTCTGAAAGGCTTTACCGTTATCCATCGCTTTCTAAGCTATGAAGACAAAGACCGGAATAAAGAGATCTTCGGCTACTGCGCCGCCGGCTGGAACCGGGACGGACTGGCTTTCCGAGGAGCGGGGCATCTTCTGGAATCTTCTCCCGCTGCCAACAGGATCCTCATGGTCCTTACAGACGCCAGTCCCAATGATGACCGGCGGATCCCGGCGGATCCTTCCAAAGGAAGAGTTCTCAGTCAGGATTATTCCGGAAAACCCGGGATCGAAGATACTGCCATAGAAGTCCACAAGCTGAAGCAGGAAGGGGTAAAGGTCATGGCCATACTAAACGGCAGCGACGCCGATACCCTGGCTGCCTCCAGGATTTATCAGCAAGACTATGTACGGATAGAAAAGCCGGATCAGCTCTCCCAGGCTGCAGGAGTCCTGATACAGAAACAGATCCGGCGGCTTCATAGCTGACCGCCGGACAGTGCTCAGATATCCGGCGGTTCAACCCAGCCAAAGAGCCTTTACCTCAGGTTTTCCCGGCTGATAAGTGCCGGACAGCATAGTGTCCATGGCTCCTTTATAGGTAATCTTCGTAATAGAAAAAAGCCGGGACGTTATTCGTCCCAGCCTTCTGTAAAGCGGATATTCACCGCAATATTCCTCACTTCTTCTCCCTCCTGGAGTTCTATATCATGGAGATCAGATACCGGCGGCAGATCTCCGTCCTCGGAAATCTCCAGATACAGCCAATCATAGGCCGCTTCGTTGGCATTGTCCACGGCTTCTTCCAGGGTGTCTCCCTCTGCATAGCAGCATTCCAGATCCGGAAAAGACGCCTGAAATTTCCCCTCTTCTGTTTTCCTGATTACCGCAGGATATATAAATTTCATAGGATCTTCCTTTCTATACCAAAAGCCTCTGCACAAACGGCTTTCTTTCTGTACAGAAGCTATTATACTACAAGGAAGAAAGCAGAACAACTACTTCTTTTCTATCCGCCGTTCTGCATAAAGCATAAATACATATTATTCTGAATATATCAAGACGGAAATGAACGGATTATATTTGCTTTTTATTATCATGAAAGGGAGGATTCCATTGGATATGACCGGATTCGTCTAATTCCCAAAATACGCCGGTAGCTTTTGTCAATTCCTTCTGGCTGGAAAAAGATATGATGGATATGCAGCCCTGGAAGAAACTTCTGCTGGAATCCTGGAAATTGTACTTTGCAGCGGTATATCTGATTCTGGCTACTATCGGGTTAAGAAAAATTGTCTGCAGACTGTACGCTGTCTATTCACATTTTCGTGAGGAAAGCCTCCGGCATCAGGCTGGACAAATAGCCCTATCTATTTTGCAGACAGCGGCTTTGCTTCTGATCTGGTATTTCATCATTTCCCATATCAGCCTGCCCCAGCAGTGTATCCCGCCGGACTGCTTTTTAGATCTGGGATTTTACCTTGAAAAAGCAAAGGAGCTATTTATCTCTGCGCTGATGTACCAGAGTTTATTTTTAAGGTATATGAAAACAGCGGGAATGCTGGCTTTTATCGGATATAGTGTGGGAATCCCGGCTTTTATGGCAGCGTGCTTTTTTGCCAGGCGAAAAAGAACTTAGTGCTGCTTCCGTAACCTTCCTGGCGTACTGGAAGAATCCTGAATTTTTATTCTTTTACGATCTTAACAGAACACTTATGGGACAGCAAGAAATATCCTCCATAAATGGTGCCTGTCAGGGCTGCGGTGACGGCCAGCGCCGCAGCCGAGCCCTGGGAGCCATAAATCCCAAGCATTTCCCGGCAGACCTGGATCCCGAAGACCGAATGGACCACTGCCAGAGCCAGGGGCAGGAGAAAAAGAAGTCCGTTCTGCTGTCTTAGGGCTCTGCGGATCTCTTTTTCCTCGCAGCCCAGTTTCTGAAGGATCTGGTACTTTCCTCTGCTGTCTGCGCTGTCTGACAGAATCTTCAAAGCCAGCACAGCAGACCCGGAGATCAGGAAACAGATCCCCAGATACAGGCCCAGAAAAATATACATGGCGCTGGTGCCGATGCTGTCATCATAGATGGCAGACTGGGTAGATACCCATACGGGAGCGTAGCTGCTCCCCTCTGGATTCAGTCTCTGGGCAAAATCCTGGTCCATCTCCTGGGCAAAGTCTTTGCTCCTATCCCGGTAATTTCCCATAACATAATTTTTATACTGTTCTGTTTCTTCCAGCTCCACCGAATCCGGCAGGAGCAGGATCCCGGAATTCTGAGGCTGGTAATACATCTGAAGATAACCGTCCTGACAGGTATCCTCTCTGGCGTGATAAGTCTTTCCCTTCACTGTGATCTCCCGCTGCCTGGAAAGTCCCGTATTCCATCTCAGGACGGCCCCCTCCTGGTTGGAAACGATCAGATACTCATCCTGTGCAAGTTCATATTCCGGCATATGATAAGCTCTGGCTGCCTTGTTATAATCTCCCACCTTCATTACCTCTACCGGAGTCTGGTCAAAAAGCTGTCCATAAGAGTCTTCTTCCCCATGGCGCTGTCCTGTCACTGCCTCATTGGTCAGCTCCGGGATCTGGTAGGTATATACACTGATCAGATCCTGAAAATCCTCTGAAGGAATCTTCCGGATTTCCATAATATCCAAAATCGAATATCCATCTGTCATTTCCTTTGACATAGAAACAGACACCGGTGCCAGTTTTCTTGCCTCCTGGTCTTTGTACTCTTTTCTGGCAATAGCAGCATACAAAAGACAGATCGTCATAAAGATCAGCAGACAGATCACACTGCAGGCCATCACTGTAGAATTCAGCTTATTGGACAATTCCCCTACCACAAAAGAATGCAGCCGCCGGTAGTACAGCTTCCGGAATTTCCCTGCTGCCGCCATGAGAAAGCC
>DWUY01000246.1 GCA_019120515.1 Candidatus Blautia avicola
AGCTTATAGGAGAGGACAATATCCTGGAGACTACTTTATTCCCAAGAGATTTAACAAGGCTGGAGCCCTAGAAAGGAGCAAAACAATGAGCGCACAGAGAATAGACGATACAGTAATGGAAAATATAGAGATCCTGGCAAAGCTTTCTATGTCTGAGGATGAACGGGAAGAAATGCGGACAGAACTGGAAAAGATCCTGGATTATGTGGAAAAGCTTAATGAACTGGATACGGAAAATGTGGAGGCAGCTTCCCATATCTTCCCCCTGGAAAATGTATTCCGTGAGGATGAAGTGACAAACGGAGACGCCCAGGAGGAAATGCTGGCAAATGCTCCAGTGAAAAAAGAAGGACAGTATCAGGTTCCAAAGACCGTATAGAAAGGATGAAATACATGAAGATCATAGAGATGTCAGCCACTGCTCTGGGAGAGGAGATCAAAAAGGGGCAGATCGGCGTAAAGGAAGCGGTGAAGGCTTACCTGGATCAGATAGAAGCTGTGGAACCATCTGTCCACGCTTATCTGGATATTGATGAAAAGAAGATATATGCACGGGTAAAGGAAGTGGAAAAAGGCATCAGCCAGGGGAAATATACCGGTCCTCTGGCAGGAGTTCCTGTTGCAGTAAAAGATAATATCTGCACCCGGGGACAGGCCACTACCTGCGCTTCTAAAATTTTAAATGATTTTGTGCCCCCATACAGCGCAGGTGCTGTGGAAAAACTGGAAGAAGCAGGAATGATCATACTGGGAAAGACCAACATGGACGAATTTGCCATGGGAAGTACAACAGAAACTTCTGCCTTTGGAGAAACAAAAAATCCCTGGGATCTGACCCGGGTGCCGGGAGGCTCCTCAGGAGGTTCCTGTGCGGCTGTGGCGGCAGGAGAAGCCCCTCTGGCTTTAGGTTCTGATACAGGGGGATCTATCCGGCAGCCTTCCGCTTTCTGCGGCGTTACAGGATTGAAACCAACTTACGGTACCGTATCCCGCTACGGATTGGTGGCTTACGCTTCTTCCCTGGACCAGATCGGTCCTATAGGAAAGAATACAAAAGACTGCGGAGCCCTTCTGGATGTGATCGCAGGATATGACAAACGGGACAGCACTTCCATTCAGAGAAAGCTTTATGATTTCTCAAAGGATCTGGGAGAGGATATCAGGGGACTTCGGGTAGGCGTTCCAAAAGAGTATCTCTCCGAGGGACTGGACAGTGAGATCAAAAAAGCTATTGTGGACGTAGTAAACGCCCTGAGCCAGAACGGCGCTATTGTGGAGTTTTTCTCCCTGGGCATGACGGATTATGTGATCCCGGCCTATTATATCATCGCCTGCGCCGAGGCCAGCTCCAATCTGGCCAGATTTGACGGAGTAAAATACGGATACCGTTCTATGGAAGGAACGGATCTTCATGATATGTATAAGAAAACAAGAGCAGAGGGATTTGGAAAAGAGGCTAAGAAAAGGATCCTTCTGGGCTCCTTTGTATTAAGCTCCGGTTACTATGACGCTTATTATCTGAAAGCTCTGAAGACCAAGGCTCTCATCAAGAAAGCCTTTGACGAGGCTTTTGTGAAATATGACGTTTTACTGGCGCCTGCTTCACCGTCACCGGCGCCTCACCTGGGAGCGAGTCTTACAGATTCTCTGAAGATGTACTTAAGCGATATCTATACCGTGGCAGTAAACCTGGCAGGCCTTCCTGCCATCAGTATGCCATGGACCCTGGATAGCCAGAAACTTCCGGTGGGACTGCAGTTTATCGGAAACTGTTTTGAGGAAAAGAAAGTGCTCCAGGCGGCAATGGGACTGGAAAAGATCAGAGGGGACTTTCCTCTGGCGTTTGCAAAGGAGGAAGGATAATGGAAAAGCAATATGAGACTGTCATCGGACTGGAAGTCCATGTAGAACTTTCTACAGAATCCAAGATTTTCTGCGGCTGCTCCACCAAGTTCGGGGGAGCTCCCAACACCCATACCTGCCCGGTATGCGCAGGCCTTCCCGGGGCTCTTCCCGTGCTGAATAAACAGGTGGTGGAATATGCCCTGGCCCTGGGTCTGGCGGCCAACTGCCAGATCAACCAGTACTGCAAATTTGACAGGAAGAATTATTTTTATCCGGACAACCCTCAGAACTATCAGATCTCTCAGCTTTATCTTCCCATCTGCCACGACGGATTCCTGGAGATCCAGACGGCGGCAGGCCCGAAAAAAGTCCGGATCCATGAGATGCACATGGAGGAGGACGCGGGAAAACTGATCCATGACGAATGGGACGACTGCTCTCTGGTAGATTATAACCGAAGCGGCGTTCCTCTGATCGAGATTGTGTCTGAGCCGGATATGAGAAACGCCCAGGAAGTGATCGCTTACCTGGAAAAGCTCCGGCTGATCTGCCAGTATCTGGGAGTTTCCGACTGTAAGCTTCAGGAAGGTTCTATGCGTGCCGATGTAAACCTTTCTGTAAGAGAGCTGGGATCTCAGGAGCTGGGAACCAGGACAGAGATGAAAAACCTGAATTCTTTTAAGGCCATTGCCAGAGCTATTGAAGGAGAAAGAGCCCGCCAGATCGAACTGCTGGAAGAAGGCCGTCCTGTGATCCAGGAGACACGTCGGTGGGATGATAATAAGGAATATTCCTACGCTATGCGTTCCAAGGAGGACGCTAAAGACTACCGGTATTTCCCGGATCCTGACCTGCCTCCTGTACGGATCAGCGATGAGTGGATAAGACGTATCCGGGAAGCCCAGCCGGAGCTCCAGGAAGAGAAAGCAAAGCGTTACATGGAGCAATACGGCCTGTCTGATTATGACGCCGGACTCCTTACACAGTCCAGACATCTGGGCGAGATGTTTGAAAAGACGGCGTCTATCTGTCAGATGCCGAAGAAAGCTGCTAACTGGTATATCGGGGAGACCCTCCGTCTGGTGAAAGAAGAAGGCATGGAAACAGAAGACATTTCCTTCTCTCCGGAACATCTTGCAGAACTGATCCTGATGACAGATCGGGGAGAGCTGAACAACAAAACAGCCAAAGAAGTTTTCCGGATGATCTTTACCGAAGATGTGGATCCTGTAGTCTACGCAGAGGAAAAAGGTCTGAAGACGGTTCTGGATACCGGACTTCTGGAAGAAACCGTGGCAAAAGTCCTGGAGGAAAATCCGGATACAGTAAAGCAGTATCTGGATGGAAAGACCAAAGTCACCGGATTTTTGGTAGGCCAGATCATGAAGCAGATGAAAGGTAAAGCAGACCCGAAACAGGTGAACCAGCTGCTGAACCAGAAACTCAAGGAAGCAGGAGAAAAAGCCTAGAATTCCTTTTCAACCTCCTTCTTTTGTGGTAAGCTACTGTAGAAGACAGGAGGAAAGCTATGGATATTCATGAATTTCAGAATAAATTAAAAGATATACAGACTCTGGCCCTCAATAACGGAAAGCAGGTCCGGGCAGAGCTGGTGGAAAAATTTTTTGGAGAAGAGGGCATGGACCGGGAGAAACTCCAGAAGGTCTATGATTATCTGGAGGTCCAGGGGATCCATGTGACCGGCAGGAAAGAAGAGGATGTCCGGGAACAGGAAGAAGCCGCTTCTGTCCGGAAAAAGCCGGAAAGCGTACCTCTTACGCCAGAGGAGGAAGAGTATCTCCGTGACTATTTAAAGACTTTTGGATTTGAGGATAATCTGTTGGATCGTCAGGAACTTCTCCGGCGCTGCGCGGCAGGCGAAGCTTCTGCCAGAGAAAGTCTGATACGGACCTGTCAGAGAGAGCTGACCGATATTGCCAGGGAGATGAACTGTGAGGAAGTCCTTTTTGCAGATCTTCTGGGAGAGGCAAATATGGCTTTTCTCTCCGCCTTGGATACATTGGAAGAGGCGCAGGAAGAACGGCTGGAGGAAAGTCTCTGGAGAGAAGTAAGACGCCTGCTGGAAGAGTTCCTGGAAGAACAGACCCAGCAGAAAAAAGAAGATCATTTTCTGGTGGAAAAGGTCCAGAATCTGGAAGAAAAATTAAAATCCATTACAGAAGATGGAAGTATCAAGTATACCATCGAAGAGCTCTCAGCTTTTCTGGATATGGATACAGAAGAAATGGAAGCGATACTCAGGCTTACCGGAGATGAAACTGGAAAGTCCGGGCCTTCCAAATAGTAGAATGGGGAAAAGAAGCTGCATACGGAGGGCTCCCGGTGGGGAGTCCGTCCTTGGGGCTTCTTTTTCTAGTTTTTTTACAAGTTTTCACATTTTTTTCATTGATTGTTTTTATAATAAGAAGTATAGTTTTATATAACTCATAAAAAAGCTGGAGGTATAAAGAATGGATATAAAAGAAGATAAAAAGCCTCAGCTTCCTAAAAAACCGGTGATGTTTTATTATGTCATCGTTTTGCTGGTGCTGGTAGCCGTCAATCTTTTTCTGGTACCGGCTCTTTCAGAGCGCAGCATACAGGAAGCGAGCTATGACGAATTTCTGGATGATCTGGAAAGCGGAAAGATTTCCGAGGTGAATCTTGATGAGGATACCATCTATTATCTGGAGAAAGACGGCAGTCGGGAACAGGTATATAAGACCGGCCGTATTTTTGATATCAACGAAGTAGAGCGGCTGGATCAGGCGGGAGTGGTATTTTCCGAGGAGATCCCTCAGCAGATGAATCCCCTGCTCTCATCCCTTATCAGCTTTGTTCTGCCCCTGGTGCTTCTGTGGGTAGTAGGCGGCTGGCTGATGAAGCGGATGATGAAAAACATGGGCGGCATGGGCGGTCCGGGGGCCATGACTTTCGGAAAGAGCAATGCCAAGATCTATGTTAAGTCCTCCACAGGGATCAAGTTCTCAGATGTGGCGGGAGAAGATGAGGCCAAGGAGCTCCTTACAGAATTAGTGGATTATCTCCACAATCCGGAGAAATATACAGAGATCGGAGCTTCTCTTCCAAAGGGAGCCCTTCTGGTAGGCCCGCCCGGAACCGGTAAGACCCTTCTGGCAAAGGCTGTGGCAGGAGAGGCCAACGTGCCCTTCTTCTCCATATCCGGTTCTGAATTCGTAGAGATGTTTGTAGGTATGGGTGCGGCGAAAGTCCGGGATCTGTTTAAGCAGGCCAATGAAAAAGCCCCCTGTATCGTATTCATTGATGAGATCGATACTATCGGTAAAAAGCGTGACGGACAGTTTGCGGGAGCCAATGATGAGCGGGAACAGACCCTGAACCAGCTCCTTACGGAGATGGACGGATTTGACAGCTCCAAGGGCGTAGTGATCCTGGCGGCTACCAACCGTCCCGATTCTCTGGACCCGGCGCTTTTAAGACCGGGACGTTTCGACCGGAGGATTCCTGTAGAGCTTCCTGATCTGAAGGGAAGAGAAGAGATCCTGAAAGTCCATGCCAGAAAGATCAAGATTTCCGATGATGTGAATTTCAGTGATATCGCCAAGGCGGCTCCGGGAGCTTCCGGCGCGGACCTGGCCAATATTGTAAACGAAGCGGCCCTCAGAGCTGTCCGTGATGGCAGAAAATTTGCCACTCAGGCAGACCTGGAAGAGAGTATCGAGGTGGTCATCGCCGGATATCAGAAGAAGAATCAGGTGCTTTCCACCAAAGAGAAACTTATCGTGGCTTACCACGAAGTGGGACATGCGCTGGTGGCAGCCATGCAGTCTCATTCTGCGCCGGTGCATAAGATCACCATTATCCCCAGAACTTCCGGTGCTCTGGGCTATACCATGCAGGTAGAAGATGGAGAACATTATCTTATGTCCAAGGAAGAACTGGAGAACAAGATAGCTACCTTTACAGGAGGAAGAGCTGCAGAGGAGCTGATCTTCCACTCCATTACCACGGGAGCATCCAATGATATCGAGCAGGCTACCAAGCTGGCAAGAGGGATGATCACCAGATATGGTATGTCCCAGGAGTTCGGTATGGTGGCTATGGAGACAGTGACCAATCAGTATCTGGGAGGAGACAGTTCCCTTACCTGTTCCTTTGAAACCCAGACACGGATTGATAAGATGGTAGTGGATCTGGTGCAGAAACAGCACGACAAGGCTATGAAGATCCTGGAGGAGAACATGCCCAAGCTTCATGAGCTGGCTAAGTACCTTTACGAGCATGAGACCATTACAGGAGAAGAATTCATGAGGATCCTGAATACAAAGCCCAGGATCGCCATGAATCAGGAAGACGTTGGAGAACCCAGGGTTGAATAATAAAGAAAAACAGAACTGCCGTTTTCAGAAGCAAAAATCTTTGGCGCTGCTGGAAACGGCGGTTCTGTTTTAAAACGATCTTATTTTCTAATATTGTGTTTGTGAAGAATACATTACATCTGTAAACCACTTCCAGAATCCGTCAATATCTATATCTATTGCAGCGTGTATGTTAGGAGTCTTTCCGGTAACATTCCGGAAGTCTGCAACAGTCATTCCTCTTGTTAAATCCCCGTTTAATTCTACAGTAATGTAATAGTCTTTCATAGTAAAGAGATTTGGCGCGACCATGCTGGCCAATGCGATCACATCATGGAGATTTGGCGCATCTCCGCCAAACTCTGAAGATCTTCTTTGCATAAAGGAGAAAATACGTCTGACTAAATCGGCATGAGGAGAATTGATTTTTTTCATTTCCTCTACTACAGATACAGGAAGAAGCGGCTTGAGAGTGACATCAAGTCCAACCATTACCAGCTCGATCCCAGATTCAAACACAATTTTTGCAGCTTCAGGATCATTATAAATATTGAATTCACTGGTTGAA
>DWUY01000022.1 GCA_019120515.1 Candidatus Blautia avicola
ATAGCCAGGCCAGACCTGACAGCACAGTCTTTGTGGAACTGAAGAAAAAGTACAAGAAGATCGTATACAAGCGAAGGATACCCCTTCCGGAAAAAGAAGCCATGGAATGGGTATCAGGAGAACGCCATTGCAGCCACGACAGTCAGATATCTGAAGAAATTGATTATTTCTTTCAGTATTATCAGGATCTTCATCCGGCGGTATTTCTCTCCTACGAAAGAGAAGCCTATTATTCGAAAGATCATTCAGATTTCCGGGTGACCTTTGATGAAAAAATCCTGTGCCGGCAGGAGGACCTGTCCCTGGAGTCGGAAGTTTACGGCACGCCTATCCTTCCGGAAGGAAGCGTCCTGATGGAGATCAAGTGTTCAGGGGGTATCCCTCTGTGGATGGTCCATGTACTGTCACAGGAACACATTTATAAAACTTCTTTTTCCAAATATGGAACTGCTTATCAGACTATGATCTATCCAAAACTGAAACAGGAGGTACGACTTCATGCCTGAAACAATATTTCGAGGATTATTTGACACAGATCTTACCAAAGTGATCAGCGTAAGAGACTTTATGCTGTGCCTGGCAACGGCGTTGCTCCTGGGACTGGTTATGGCCTTTGCCTATATGTACCGTACCCGGTATACCAAAAGCTTTGTGGTGACCTTGGCTCTGCTTCCTGCAGTGGTGTGCGTGGTGATCATGATGGTCAACGGCAATGTGGGGACCGGAGTGGCAGTCGCGGGAGCTTTCAGCCTGGTACGTTTCCGGTCTGTTCCCGGCACGGCCAGAGAAATCTGTATTTTATTTCTTGCCATGGGAGCCGGTCTGATCACAGGAATGGGCTATCTGGGATTTGCGGCGCTTTTTACCCTGGTCTTAAGCCTGATCTTTATGCTCTATAACCGTCTGGATTTCGGGGCCCAAAAAAACGGGGCGGTCTATAAGACCTTAGCCATAACCATTCCTGAGGATCTGGACTATACGGAAATTTTCGATGATATTTTCCAGGAATACGCCGTTTCTCATGAGCTGATCGGAGTAAAGACTACCAACATGGGAAGTCTGTTCCGGCTGACCTATCATATCACTCTCCGGGACGCGGCCAAAGAAAAAGAAATGATCGATAAGATCCGGTGCAGAAACGGAAACCTGGAAATCGCAGTTTCCAGACAGGAGACAACTATAACGGAACTTTAGGGAAAGGAGATCTTGCCTTATGAAAAAAAAGCTGGTTCTTATAATGGCCCTGCTTCTGACAGTATCTACCGGTTCCGGCTGCGCAAGCCTGGGCAGCGGCAGCACTTCAGGCAGCAGCCAGGAAGATCAAGAGGCAGAGAAAAATTCAGAAAATACAGCCGATACAGAAGAAACGAGCCAGTCGGTATCTGTTGATGAACAGACGGATGAAGATATGTTTACAGACAGAGACTATGAAGAAGACTACCAGAAAGAGGATTGTGTATCTGTTACCTTAAGGGGCACTACCCCTTCTTCCAGTTCAGACAGCGTAGAGATTTCCGATAACACAATCACCATAACGGAGGAAGGCGCCTATCTGATATCCGGAACTTTAAGGGACGGGATGATCATAGTAGATGCCCCGGATACTGCCAAGGTCCGGCTGATCTTTGAGGGCGTGGAGATAAACAGTGAAACTTCTGCGCCTCTGTATATTTTAGAGGCGGATAAGGTATTCCTCACTCTGGCGGGAGGCAGTGAAAATACTCTTTCCAACAGCGGAACCTATACTGCCATTGATGACAGCAATATTGATTCGGTTATTTATTCAAAACAGGACCTGACTCTCAACGGTACAGGTACTCTTACCATATCCTCCCCCGGAGGCCATGGGATCGTCTCCAATGATGATCTGGCGATCACCGATGGGATCTACAATATTACAGCAGCTTCTCATGGACTGAAAGCAAATGACAGCATCAGGATCACTGGCGGCAGCCAGCTTACTGTAACTGCAGGAAAGGACGGTATCCACGCAGAAAATGATGAGGACCCTTCCCTGGGATTTGTTTATATTTCCGATGGGACCATAGCTGTAGAGGCAGAAGGAGACGGCATCAGCGCCGGGTCCTATATGCAGATCGCAGCGGGAACTTTCCAGATCCAGGCAGGAGGCGGCAGCGAAAACGGGATAAAAGAATCCTCAGATTCCTGGGGTGAATTCCGGGGAGGCGGCGCTCCGGAGGGCGGCAGTCCTGCAGGAAAGGGCCAGGGAGGAGAAGGCCAGGCTCCTGGCAGGACCGGCGGCCGCAGCGAGAGCGGGGAGGCAGGTTCTTCCGAGATCGCTTCTCCGGCCAAGCCTTCTGTTTCCGTAGAAAATCTTTCCGCAGAAAGCCTATCCACAGAAAGTTCAACTACAGAAAGTTCAACTGCAGAAAATTCAGATCCGGCAGAAGATTCTTCCGCAGACGGTTCCAAGTCAACAGAGGAAGAGAGCAGCACCAGCATGAAAGGAGTCAAAGCCGCAGGAGATCTGCTGATCTCGGGTGGAAGCTTTACCATTGACTCTGCAGATGATTCTATACATTCCAATAGCTCTATTACCATAAAAGACGGCGTTTTTGAAATTGCTTCAGGGGATGACGCTGTTCATGCTGACGAAAACCTGACGGTGGCAGCAGGGACCATGAATATTTCAGAAAGCTATGAGGGTCTGGAGGCCCTCCATCTTGAGATACAGGGCGGGGATATCACCCTTACAGCCAGCGACGA
>DWUY01000247.1 GCA_019120515.1 Candidatus Blautia avicola
AGCGGGTAAAAGAGTAAGGGCAGAACGTCCGAAAGGGAGAGTTTCATGGCAAGTACAAGGAACCGAAACAAATACAACAACAGAAGAAGGCAGAGCTATACCGGTTACTATGAAGACGGCAATGCGGTAAGGCGTTTGGAAGAGGTACCTGAACAGCCAAAAAAGGAACTGAGCAGACGGGCAAAGCGAAATCGGGCAAAAAGTACCAGCATAAGCAGAGGCTATATTGTTTTCCTCAGTCTGGTATGCGCTCTGGCCACTGCAGCCTGTGTACATTATATTAAACTGACTGCCCAGGTGACTGCCCAGAGAAGTGTAGTGGCGGCCAGAGAACTGGAGCTGAACCAGTTGAAAGAAGATAACGATGCATATTACAGCGAGGTACTGACAAGCGTAGATCTGGACGAAATCCGGGATAAAGCCATCAACGAGCTGGGAATGCAGTATGCCACGGAGGACCAGATCCGGTATTATACGCCGGGAAATAACAGCTATGTAAGGCAGTATCAGGATGTACCGGAAAATTAAGCAGGTGAAAGATTGGATAAACAGGAATCAAAGAAAAGAAAATTAACAAAGAAGATGAAACGAAAGCTGGCGGGGGTGTTTGCAGTAACTCTGCTGGCTTTCGCTGGTTTACTGACGGGAATTACCGTAATAAACGCCAGAGAGGGAAACCGTTATGCGCAGCAGGTCCTTTCCCAGTCTCAGCAGCAGTATACCAATACTACCATCCCTTTTAGGAGAGGTACCATTACAGACCGGAACGGAACGGTGCTGGCAAATAGTGTAAAGGTATATAACCTGATCCTGGACTGCCAGGCAGTTAATTATAATGACGACTACCGGGAGCCTACGATTGAGGCCCTGGAAGAATATTTTGATATTGACAGGGACACCATAGAAGGGCTGCTGGATAATGAAGAGACCAGTTCCAGTCAGTATCAGATCCTGGAGAAAGAGGTTTCCATGGATGACAAGAATGCTTTTCAGCAGGCCAATGAACTGCCGGAGGATGAAGACGAGCGGAATGCTCTGTCCGAGGAGGAAAGGGAGAGGAGAAGCAATGTCCAGGGTATTTACTTTGAAGATGACTATAAGAGGGTCTATCCTCTTGAAAGTCTGGCCTGTGATGTGATCGGATTTACGGATGCAGGGAATACCGCGGACTGGGGCCTGGAAGGATATTATAACAACACCCTCAATGGCACCAACGGCAGGAAATTCGGCTATTTAAGCGATGATACAGACCAGGCCCAGACCATTGTGGAGGCGGTAGACGGAAAGAACCTTACCACTACTTTGGATGCTACGATCCAGGGAATCGTGGAAAAATATATAGAGGCTTTTAATACGGCTCTTTCCGCAGGCCCTAATAATGTGGCAGGAGAGCAGAAAAAGGGCGCGGAAAATATCGGGGTGATCATCGAGGATCCTAATACGGGAGAAATCCTGGCTATGGGAAGTTCCGGAGGGTACGATCTCAATGATCCCCGTGATCTGTCAGGAATTTATACAGAAGAAAAAATCGAGGAAATGAATGACGAAGAGACGAGAGAAGCTCTTTTTGATATGTGGAGGAACTTCTGTATCAGTGATGACTACGAGCCGGGATCTGTTGTAAAGCCTATTGTGGTGGCCAGTGCTCTGGAATCCGGCGCAGTTACAGAAAGCGATACCTTTTATTGTGACGGCGGTCAGCAGATCGGAGAGGATTTTGTAAGATGTGCGGTTTATCCTAATGCACATGGGATAGAAAGCCTGGGTGAGGTAATCCAGAATTCCTGTAATGACGGTATGATGGCCATCGGAAGGAAAATGGGATCGGCTGAATTTCTGAAATATCAGGCGAAGTTTAACTTTGGTACCAGGACGGGTATCGATCTTCCCGGCGAGGGAACCGGTATTCTGTTTTCAGAGGATAATATGTATGAGATGGAACTGGCTACTTCCGCTTTCGGACAGGGATTTACCTGTACTATGATCCAGGAAATCGCAGCCATGTCGGCAGCCATAAACGGAGGAACTTATTTTAAGCCTCATCTCGTAAAGGAGATCACAGATCAGGACGGAAAGGTCCTGCAGAATATTACGCCTACGGTTATGAAAGAACCTGTATCTGAAGATGTTTCTGCTGATATAAGGGAGTATATGGGAATGAGTGTGGAGAGCGGAACCAGCCGTTCTGCCAAGGTCCAGGGCTATTCCATGGGAGGTAAGACGGGAACTGCAGAGAAGCTTGCAGACACAGAGAAGGATAATTATCTGGTATCTTTTATCGGATTTGCGCCTCTGGATGATCCTCAGATGCTGATCTATGTGGTAGTGGATACTCCAAACGTGGACAGCCAGGCGTCCAGCAGTTACGCTCAGTATCTGGCTCAGGCCATTATGTCAGAGGTACTGCCTTACATGAACATCCCCCAGGATGAGGAAACCACAGAGGAGACAGTTCTGTGGCAGGGATTTTATGGAGTTCCGAAACTGACAGACATTATTGAGGACGGAGTATCCAATCCTTACGGAACTGTTCTCGACCAGGGCTATGGAGACGGAGATCCCCAGGAAACAGAATTAAATGATGAGTATTCTGACGGTATCACAAACGAGGAGGCAGGGATCGATGAAGATGATCCTTCCTATCAGGAAGACGTCTATGATACAGAAGAACTGGAAGACTTTGGACGGGAAAGTGATGCGGAAGATCCGGCAGATACACAAGAGAGGGATCAGGAAGATACCGAAGACGGAGAAAATAGCACCGGCGATACCGCCGATGGGTAAGAAAAAGGCCGACAGGTCTGCACCGGAAAACGGAGCAGATCTGCCGGCCTTTCATATTTTTTCCGGAAAACTGCATATAATAGCAGAGACAGACAGCGGGAGTCAAACGGTATTATGAAGAAAAACAGGACCTATCACAAAAAGAAAACGGTTATTGTTTTTGCGGTGTTTGCGCTGATGCTCCTGGGGCTTATGGGAAGGATGTTTTATCTTATGGTGGTCCGGTCAGATTACTATTCCAGGAAAGCCCAGGAACTCCATGAGAGGGAAAGAGACATTAAAGCCGCCAGAGGCAGGATCCTGGACTGCAACGGAGAGGTCCTGGCAGATAATAAAGCGGTCTGTACCATCTCTGTGATCCACAGCCAGATCACAGAGCCGGAAAAAGTGATCGCCATGCTGGTAAAAGAACTGGGGATCCCGGAAGAAACGGCCAGAAAACGGGTAGAGACAGTTTCCTCCATTGAACGGGTAGAGACGAATGTAGAAAAAGAAGTGGGGGACAGGATCCGCAGTTATGAGCTGGCAGGAGTAAAGGTGGATGAAGATTATAAAAGAGATTATCCCTATAACGAACTGGCATCCAAGGTCCTGGGATTTACGGGAGGGGACAATCAGGGGATCGTAGGACTGGAAGTGATGTATGAAGATGTTTTAAAGGGGATCGACGGGAAGATCCTGACGACTACAGACGCCAGAGGCGTAGAATTGTCAGATCTGGGAGAAAGCAGGGTAGAACCGGTGGAAGGCTATGATCTTCAGATCAGTCTGGATAAAAATATCCAGATGTACGCCCAGCAGGCAGCGCTGAAAGTCATGGAGGAGAAAGAGGCCCAGGGGGTTTCCATCCTTCTTATGAATCCCCAGAATGGAGAGATCTATGCCAATGTCAATGTGCCGGAGTATGATCTGAATGATCCGTTTACCCTGAATACAGAAACCGATACTTCCCAGATGACAGATCAGGAGTTTCAGGATGCCTGTAATCAGATGTGGAGAAATCCGACGATCAACGATACCTATGAACCAGGATCTACCTTTAAGATCATTACCATGGCCGCAGGACTGTCTCAGGGAGTGGTGGATCTGGATGACCAGTTTAACTGCCCGGGCTATAAGATCGTGGAAGACAGAAGGATCCACTGTCATAAAAGGACAGGACATGGGGCGGAAAATTTTGTTCAGGGAGCGATGAATTCCTGTAATCCGGTGTTTATTGAAGTGGGACTGCGGCTGGGGGCCGAGACCTATTATGATTATTTCCAGAAGTTCGGGCTTATGGAAAAGACGGGGATCGATCTGCCGGGGGAGGCCGGGACCATTATGCATAAAAAAGAAGATATCGGTCAGGTGGAGCTGGCTACGATCTCTTTTGGCCAGTCCTTCCAGATCACTCCCATACAGCTTGCTACTACCGTAAGCTCTATAGTGAATGGCGGGAAGAGGGTGACGCCTCATTTTGGAGTGCGGGTGGCAGATGAACAGGGAAATCTTATAGAAGAACTGGAATATAAGACACAGGAGGGGATCGTTTCTTCCAAAGTGTCGGAGGAAGTACGTTATATCCTGGAAAAGGTAGTATCAGAAGGTTCTGGGAAAAACGCGGCCATAGAGGGAAGGACCATAGGAGGAAAGACGGCTACTTCCCAGACACTGCCAAGAAGCGAGAACCGGTATATTTCTTCTTTTCTGGGCTTTACTCCGGCAGAGGATCCACAGATCCTGGGGATCGTGGTGATCTATGACCCCCAGGGCGTTTATTATGGAGGGACCATCGCAGCCCCGGTGCTGAAGGATATCTATGCAAATATCCTGCCTTATATGGGGATCGAAGGCTGAGAGGATGGAGACGGGGAAGCCAGTCTTGAAAAACAGGAGAAAAAGCATTATACTGGGAAGAGCAAAAAATACATATAAATGAGGTGTACTATGGCAGATTTTAAAATGGTTTTACCGGTACTGCTGGCATTTGTGATCAGCGTGATCTTGGGTCCCATCATTATCCCCTATCTGAGAAAACTGAAGATGGGACAGACAGAGCGGACGGAAGGCGTCCAGTCTCACCTGAAGAAAGCAGGAACGCCCACTATGGGAGGGATTATCTTCCTGCTTTCTACAGTGATCACTTCCATCTTTTTTGTAAAGGATTATCCGAAGATCATTCCTGTACTTTTCCTGACTCTGGGATTTGGAGTCATAGGGTTTCTGGATGATTATCTGAAAGTGGTCCTGAAACGTTCCGATGGTCTGATGCCGGGACAGAAGATGGCCTGTCAGATCGTGGTGACAGCAGTGTTTGCTTTTTATCTGGTGAATTTTACAGATGTTTCCCTGGCTATGAAGATCCCCTTTGTTCCCGGGTATGAACTGAATCTTGGAATCCTGGCGATACCTGTGCTGTTTATCGCAGTGATCGGTACAGTCAACGGGGTAAACTTTACCGATGGCCTGGATGGTCTGGCTTCCTCTGTGACCATTATGGTGGCTACGTTCTTTTCTGTGGTGGCTATTGGGACAAACAGCGGGATCGAGCCGATTACCTGTGCGGTGGTAGGAGCGCTTATGGGATTTCTGCTGTTTAATGTATATCCGGCAAAGATCTTCATGGGAGATACCGGTTCCCTGGCTCTGGGAGGATTTGTGGCAGGCACCGCCTATATGCTGCAGATGCCTTTATTTATCCTGATCGTAGGACTGGTCTATGTAGTGGAAGTCCTCTCAGTTATTATCCAGGTGACTTATTTTAAGGCTACCCACGGAAAAAGATTTTTTAAGATGGCGCCCATCCATCATCACTTTGAACTGTGCGGCTGGTCTGAAACAAGAGTAGTGGCTGTTTTTTCTGTGATCACCGCTATTTTATGTCTGATCGCTCTTATGGGAGTATAGACGGATAAGGAGAAAGTATCATGAATTTACAGAGAGACGATTTAAAAGGAAAAAGAGTTCTGGTCTTCGGTTCCGGGATCAGCGGCGCAGGGGCGGTAAAGCTCCTGGCGCAGGTAGGAGCCCAGATCATTTTATATGACGGAAATGAGAATTTAAAAGAAGAGGATATCCGAAAGAAACTGCCGGATAACTGTTCCTGTGAGATCCTTTTGGGAGAACTGCCTGACAGCGTTATAGAAAGTCTAGATCTGGCAGTCATGAGTCCGGGTGTTCCCCAGGATATCCCTCCGGTAGAACGTCTGAAGAAGAAAGGCGTAAGGATCTGGGGAGAAGTGGAGCTGGCTTATCAGATGGGAAAAGGAAAGGTCCTGGCAGTTACAGGAACCAATGGCAAGACAACTACTACGGCTCTCCTGGGAGAGATCATGAAGGCGCACAGCGATTCCGTCTTTGTGGTAGGAAATATCGGCAACGCCTATACGGCTGCCGCCCTGGATACAAAAGAGGACAGTTATGTAGTGGCGGAGATCAGCAGCTTTCAGTTAGAGACCATTGAAAGCTTTGCTCCTAAGGTATCGGCGATTTTAAATATTACCGAGGATCATCTGAACCGCCATCACACCATGGAAGAATATATCCGGGTGAAGGAACTGATCACTGCCAATCAGACAAAGGAGGACTTCTGTATCCTGAACTATGAAGATCCGGTCCTTCGGGAGTTTGCAGAGAAATGTCCTGCTACGGTAGTATTTTTCTCCAGCCAGAGAAAACTTCCCCAGGGGATCTTCCTGGATGGGGACAGGATCCTTTTAAGACAGGAGGGACGGGAGACAGAGATCGTAAAGACCGGAGAGCTGTATCTTCTGGGCAGACATAATTATGAAAATGTCATGGCGGCAGCCGCCATGGCGTGGTGCGCCGGCGTGCCGGTGGAGACTATCCGCGGGACGGCTATGGGATTCCGGGCTGTGCCCCACAGGATCGAATTTGTAGAAGAGATCAACGGGGTGGCCTACTACAATGATTCAAAGGGAACCAATCCGGACGCGGCCATCAAAGGCATACAGGCTATGGAGCGGCCCACTCTGCTGATCGGAGGAGGCTATGACAAAGAGTCCTCCTATGAGGAGTGGATCCGGGCTTTTGACGGGAAAGTGAGATATCTGGTCCTGATCGGCCAGACAAGAGAGAAGATTGAAAAAGCTGCCCATGAGTGTGGGTTTTACAATACCATTCTGGCGGATAACCTGGAAGAAGCAGTAAAGATCTGCGCCGAAAAAGCGAACAAAGGCGACGCTGTCCTTTTGTCTCCCGCATGTGCCAGCTGGGGACAGTTCGACAATTATGAACAGCGGGGAGATAAATTTAAGGAATATGTCCGAAGCATGAAGAAAGGAGAAAACTGACATAAGAAAGAAAGGAAAGCCATATAATTAGAGGGAACAGATACAAAAGGGCGGGATATATTTGGATGTCAGGAAGAAAAAGGAGAGAAAAGCGGATGGCTTTCTCGTATTCCTGGTACTGCTTCTGGTGGTCTGGGGACTGATCTTTCTCTACAGCACCAGCGCTTATAACGGCAGGGTAAAATTCCATGATCCCGCCTATTATTTTAAAAAGCAGTTGTTTGCTACTTCCCTTGGACTTATGGGAATGTATCTGGTCTCCTTTATGGATTACCATTTCCTGGTAAAAATGGCGCCTTTTTTCTATGGAGTTTCTCTGGCGCTGTCTTTGGCAGTGCTGCTTTTCGGAGAGGAATATAACGGCTCTAAGAGATGGCTGTCTCTGGGGCCGTTATCTTTTCAGCCCTCTGAATTTTCCAAAGTGGCGGTGATCCTCCTTCTTGCCTGGGTGATCATCAGAGGAAAGGAAGAAAACCGGGGAATCCTTTATATGGCCGGGAGAATGATGATCCTTCTCCCTGTAGTGGGACTGGTGGGAACCAATAATCTCAGTACCGCAGTGATCATTCTGGGGATCGGAGTGATCCTGATCTTCGTATCCAATCCCAGATATCTGCCTTTTGTAGGGATCGGCGCCGCAGGGATCCTGTTCATCGCCATATTCCTGGGAATGGCCAGCTATCGTCTGGAGCGGCTGGCTATCTGGCGAAATCCGGAAGCATATGAGAAAGGATTTCAGACTATCCAGGGACTGTATGCCATCGGAAGCGGAGGGATTTTTGGAAAAGGGCTGGGGAGCAGTCTTCAGAAGCTGGGATTTGTGCCGGAAGCCCAGAACGATATGATCTTTTCCATTATCTGTGAGGAAACAGGACTTACAGGAGCATGTCTGCTGATCCTTCTGTTTGGCCTTCTGATCTGGAGACTGATGGTCACGGCCACCCATGCTCCGGATCTGTGCGGAAGCCTTATTGCCGCAGGGATCATGGCCCATATGGCTATCCAGGTGATCCTGAATATTGCAGTTGTGACTAATACGATTCCCAATACAGGGATCACCCTGCCTTTTATCAGCTATGGAGGCACGTCCGTGCTGTTCCTTCTAGGAGAGATGGGGATAGCCCTGTCCGTGAGCCGGCAGATAAAAACCTAGAGCCGGAGGACTCACCAGGAAGAAGCAAGCTGCATAGTATAATCTCAGATAGTATTTCGGAAAGTGATGCGGGAGTGGATGACTTGGGCAGGATCAGGATCACAGGCGGGATTCCTTTAGATGGAGAAGTGAGGATACAGGGATCAAAAAATGCGGCACTGCCAATCATGGCGGCCGCTCTTTTAAATAGAGGGACTACAGTGCTGAAAGGCTGTCCCAGGATCGCGGATGTCTTTTTGATGGAAAAGATCCTCCAGGGGCTGGGCGCCCGGACGCGCTGGCGGAAAGATACTCTGGAAATCTGTGCCAGGGACCTTGACAACTGTATGGCAGACAGAGAACTGGGGGAGAAGATGCGTTCTTCTATTGTGCTTATGGGAAGCCTTCTGGGAAGATGCGGGGAAGGGATACTGCCCTTTCCGGGAGGCTGCGTCATAGGGGCCAGGCCCATAGACCTTCATCTGGAGGCTCTGGAAAGATTAGGAGCGGAATTTAAAGAAGAAAAAGGCTGCCTTCGGGGAAAGACCAGGGGCCTTCATGGAGGCGAGATCTTCTTTCCCAGATCCAGCGTGGGAGCTACCCAGAATGCAGTGCTGGGAGCTGTATGCGCCAGGGGGACTACTGTGATCCGGGGAGGTTCTGCAGAGCCGGAGGTAAGCTGGCTGTGCCGGTTTCTGAACCAGGCCGGCGGACAGATCCGGGGGATCGGCACCTCATGTCTGGTGATCCAAGGGGTATCCGGTCTTCATGATACAGTTTTCCAGATCCCTCCGGACAGGATCGCCGCGGGGACTTATGTGTGCGCCAGCGCTATTACAAGAGGAAAAGGGATCCTGCTGGATCCTCCGGCAGGAGAAATGGGGGCGCTGCTGTCCGCCTATGAGAAAATAGGTGGACAATATATGTATAAGAGTGGTAAACTGTTTCTATGCAGCCAGAGGGCCTTTGCTCCTCTTCGCAGGCTGGAAACCGGGATCTATCCCGGGTTCCCCACAGACCTCCAGTCCATATTTCTGGCAGCGCTGACCTGCGCGCGGGGAGAAAGCCTGATAATAGAAAATATCTTTGAAGACCGGTTTAAAGTAGTGCCCCAGCTTCAGAAGATGGGAGCGCAGATCACGCTGGATGGGCAGGCTGCCCGGATCCGGGGCGGCAGGCTTTCGGGAGCTCTGGTCAAGGCACAAGAGCTTCGGGGAGGAGCTGCCTTAGTAGTGGCCGGACTGGGTGCAGAGGGAGAGACCTGTGTGGAAAACCGGGAATTTATAGAGAGGGGATATGAGGATATCTCCAGAGATCTGAATTGTCTCGGAGCAAAAACGCAGAAAGATTAGGGGAGATGCTTTATGAGCAGGAGAAAACTGTACAGGATCATTATAGAAGCCGCGGCAGGGATCCTTTTGATCTTTGTTCTGGTATTTTTCCTGGGCTTCCGGGTTACCGGCGTACAGGTAGAGGGCAATAGTTTTTATACAGACGATCAGATAAAAAATATGGTCCTGGATGTGCCCATGGCTAAGAATTCTATCCTGGCCGGCTTTATCGATACGAAGAAAAGTACAAAAGATGAAGTCATGATCGACAGTATCGCCATTTCCAGAGTCAATCGGAATACACTGCTCCTTCAGGTAAAGGAAAAGCAGATGATCGGATATATTGAGTTTCAGGGACAGTGTGTGAATTTTGACCGACAGGGTATTGTGCAGATCATAACAGAAGAGCCTATGGAAAATGTGCCTCAGATTGAAGGAATCGATGTAAAAAAAGCGGTTCAGGGGGAGAGACTTACAGGGATCAATACCACTAAGCTCAATACCATCCTCAGCGTGGGAAAAATGCTGGAAAAGATGGAAGAAAAGCCGGACAGGCTGGTTTTTAACGATCTCAACCAGCTGGTGCTGTATTACGGGACTATCGAGGTGCGTCTGGGCGATGATGAAAATATGGACGAGAAGATCAACCGTCTGGTAGGTATCCTGCCGGAACTGGAAGGTATGTCAGGGATCCTCCATCTGGAGAATACCACAGAGGATTCAGAATCGGTAGTATTTGATGACGCCACCCAGGAGGAAGACCAGGAGGATACCCAGGAAAGCGAAAGTTCCCAGGCAGCCCGGGAAGATACGGGAGGAGACCGGCTGGATTACAGCGATGGTTCTGATTCAGCAGATACCAGAAGCATGGAGGAATAGCAGACACCGGACAAAAGAGGGACCGGCTCCAGTGGGGTGCTGCTTTGGAATGAACCGGTTAAATGGTTATAATTTTTTTATAAAAAGTGAAATTTGCGGTTGATTAATTTTAGAAAAAAAGATATTATATATCTATATGTAATGACCAGCTAAAAAGTATAGACTGATACATACGGCTTTGCCGGGACATAGAATTAGAAGAAAATATGGGAACCATTCAGCAAAAGCTGAAGATTATCCAGACCATACAAGGGAGCTAAAGGAGGAAATACCGTGTTAGAGATTATGACAAACGAAGCTGAATCATCTGCAAAGATCATTGTTATCGGCGTAGGCGGGGCAGGAAATAACGCAGTAAACAGAATGGTGGAGGAAGCCATCGGCGGCGTTGAGTTTATAGGAGTTAATACAGATAAGCAGGCGCTTACCCTGTGCAAGGCACCTACGATCATCCAGATCGGCGAGAAGCTGACCAAGGGCCTGGGTGCGGGAGCTAAGCCTGAGATCGGGGAGAAAGCTGCTGAGGAAAGTATCGAAGAGATCAAACAGGCTATCCAGGGCGCTGATATGGTATTTGTTACCTGCGGTATGGGCGGCGGTACAGGTACCGGAGCCGCACCTGTAGTTGCGGGAGTTGCCAAGGAAATGGGGATTCTGACCGTAGGCGTTGTGACAAAGCCTTTCCGTTTTGAGGCCAAGACCCGTATGAGCAATGCTCTTGCAGGAATCGAAAAATTAAAAGAAAATGTTGATACACTGATCATTATCCCAAATGACCGTCTGCTGGAAATCGTAGACCGCCGTACTTCTATGCCGGAGGCGTTGAAGAAAGCGGACGAAGTCCTGCAGCAGGCAGTTCAGGGTATCACCGATCTGATCAATCTGCCGGCACTGATCAATCTGGACTTTGCCGATGTACAGACCGTTATGATCGACAAGGGTATCGCCCATATCGGTATCGGTGAAGGAAAAGGCGATGATAAGGCTATGGAAGCTGTTCAGCAGGCTGTATCCAGCCCGCTGCTGGAGACAACCATCGAGGGCGCTTCTCATGTGATTGTCAATGTATCCGGAGATATCTCTTTGATGGATGCAAACGATGCGGCAAGCTATGTTCAGAATCTTACCGGAGAGGATACCAATATTATCTTCGGTGCGCTCTATGACGATAAAGAAGCAGACTATGTACGCATCACGGTTATTGCTACAGGTCTGGATGATGAGACTGCCAGAAAAGCCAGTGTTTCCAGAGACAAAAAATCCGGAAAATCAGATAGAGGAGCAAAGGCTCAGGCAACCAGACAGGCACAGCCTCAGCAGGCGCAGCCCCAGCAGTCTTACCAGATACCGACTTTCCATCAGCCGACCTTCCAGCAGCCACAGTTTAAGAGTACTGTGCAGCAGAAGGACATTCAGATCCCGGATTTCCTGAAAAACAGAAGATAAGGTTGTAAGAGATCAGGGCTGCCGCAGTTTATGCGGCAGCCTTTTGTGCTTTTTATAGAAAAGAAAGGAGTTTTTTATGGAACAGGGATTTACCCATTTCGATGAACAGGGAAATGCCAGAATGGTGGATATTTCAGAAAAAAAAGCGACCAGCAGGATGGCTGTCGCCAAGGGCAGTATTCTGGTAAGCCGCGAGATCATGGAGGCCGTCAGCCAGAAACAGGTGCCAAAAGGAGATGTGCTGGGGATTGCCAGGACTGCCGGGATCATGGGAGTTAAGCAGACGCCTTATCTGATCCCCTTGTGCCATACTCTTCTTCTGGATAAATGTTCTGTGGATTTTGAACTTTTCCCGGAAGAAAACAGGATCACAGCATACTGTACTGTCCAGTGCCAGGGGAAGACCGGGGTGGAGATGGAAGCCCTTACGGGAGTCACCACAGCTCTTCTGACCATTTACGATATGTGCAAGGCCATAGACAAGAGAATGGAGATCACAGATATCCACCTGATAGAGAAGAGCGGAGGAAAAAGCGGATATTTCAAATTTTAAAAGATACAGGAACCACAGGCATGAAAGTCCTGCCGGAAAAGAAAGGAGAGAACATATATGAGAAGAGCAGCAGTGATCACTTCCAGCGACAGCGGAGCCAGAGGCGAAAGGGAAGACATCAGCGGACAGGTGATCTGTGAGATCTTAGAAAAGGAAGGCTATCAGGTAGTATACCGGAATATACTTCCGGATGAGAGGGAGCTTCTGGCAGCGGAGATGGCCAGGATCGCTGATGAGGATATGGCAGATCTGATCCTGACTACAGGAGGGACCGGATTCTCGCCAAGAGATTTTACTCCGGAAGCTACGCAGGATATCTGCCAGCGTATGGTGCCGGGGATCCCGGAGGCTATGAGGGCCTGCAGCATGCAGGTAACAAAACGGGGCATGTTAAGCCGCCAGGCCGCAGGGATCCGGAACCGGACCCTGATCGTAAATCTTCCCGGCAGTCCCAAGGCGGTAAGGGAATGCCTGGAGTACGTGATCGGCGCTCTGGGACACGGGATCGATATCTTACGCGGCGATGCAGGGAACTGCGGAAGTCTCCATTGATCAGGGATAAATTTTTTTCTGACGGAGATAGTCTCTTAAAGGCGTCATAGGCATTTCCCGGCCGGTCCAGATTTGAAATGCCCCGGCTCCCTGCCACAGGAGCATGGAGAAACCGTTAAAGGCAGTGCAGCCGGCCTCTTCTGCCATAGTCAGAAGCCTGGTCTTCCAGGGGGAATAAATAATATCTGCCACAGCCAGTTCCGGAAAGAGAAAAGAAGGATCCGGAAGGATACAGCCCTGAGTATCAGGAGCCATTCCCACAGAGGTGGCGTTGACAAACAGCCGGCTTTCTTTCATGGCAGAGTTTAATGCATGCAGGTCCCGGATATCATGGAGAAAAATGGCGCAGGAAGTTTCTTTTTCCAGATCGGCAGCCAGTTTTCGGATCCGGGGAAGGTGGGAGCTGGTACTCCTGGCGAAAATATGGATATTTTTTACTCCGTCCAGAGCCGCCTGGGCGCAGATGGCAGTGGCTGCCCCGCCGATCCCCATAAGGGTCATGGTCTGGCCTTCCATCTGGATGCCCTGTTCTTTTACAGAGTGCATAAATCCCAGACCGTCGGTATTATGGCCGATAAGACGTCCATCCCGGTTTTCTACTGTATTGACGGCTCCGATAAGCCTGGCGGCTTCAGAAAGACCGTCCAGATATTCCAGGATTTTATTTTTGTTAGGCATGGTAAGGTTAAAGCCCAGGACATGAAGGGACTTCAGCCCCTCTACGGCCTTTTTTAAGTTTTGTTCATTTATATCAAAGGCAAGATAGGCGCAGTCGATCCCCAGATACTGGAAACTGAAATTATGTATCAGAGGGGAGATGCTGTGGGATACCGGGCTGCCAAGGAGACAGGCCAGCTTTGTGGTACCTGCAATTTCGGACATAGGAAATACCTCCTGATGAAATAGTGTTCAGAGTTCCGTTTTTGTGAACCTGTTTAATAGTTTAAAATGTTATTTCTCTGCTGTCAAGAAAGATCAGTCGGGGAGAAAGGAAAACGCATATGAAAACAGTAAAGATCAAAGAGATAGAAATCGGAAAAGGAATGCCAAAGATCTGTATTCCCATCACGGGAAACAACCGTGAAGAGATCCTTCTGGACGTAGATGAGATCCTGAGACAGAAACCGGATCTGGCAGAATGGCGGGTAGATTGTTATGAAGAGGGAGAGAAGGAAGAAAAAGTCCTGGAAATGTTAGAGACAATAACCGACAGACTGGGACAGATTCCCCTTCTTTTCACCTTTCGTACAGCCGGAGAAGGAGGCAGCCGGGAGATCTCGTTTGAAAATTATGTAAAGCTCCTTTACAGGGCGGCAGATACAGGGAGGATCGATCTGGCAGATGTAGAGATCTTTTTTGGAAAGGAAGCCTCCAAAAAGCTGGTGAGCCGTCTTCAGGAAAAGGGAGTCAGAGTAGTAGCTTCCAACCATCATTTTGAGGGAACTCCTTCTAAAGAAGAGATGCTGGAGATCCTGGAGAAGATGTATAACAGCAACAGCGATATCCTGAAGATCGCAGTCATGCCCAGGTCTTTCTCAGATCTGCTCATACTGCTGGATACAACGAAAGAAGCCTCCGGAAAATATGACCGGCCGCTGATCACTATGTCTATGGGAGAGACCGGCTTTTTAAGCAGGATCTGCGGAGAGTTTACCGGCTCTGCCCTGACCTTTGCCGCGGGAAGAAATGCTTCTGCGCCGGGACAGGCGGCGGCGGGAAATATGCGGAACATACTGGAAAATATCCATGAGATCTTATCTTGACATAAAACAGGTGACATAAGACGAAAAAAGAAGGACCGGGCTGTCGAAAAGATTTTAGATCTATCCAAGCGGTTTTGACAAAATCAGCACCCCCTGACCTCTATAATGAACATTGCTTATTCCAGATAAGTAAGAGAGTCATGTAGAGGTTTAGGGGGTGTTTTGTGTACTACGAATTTTACATAGATGTGTTTTTCGTAGTAAATCTTTTTATGGATTTCCTGGTTCTCTGCCTGACAAACCGGATCCTTC
>DWUY01000248.1 GCA_019120515.1 Candidatus Blautia avicola
AATCTCTATGACAGACTACTACGCCAAAAGGCGAGTTACTTGTTAAGTTGATTGAACCGCCGCTTGCGGAACCGCATGAGCGGTGGTGTGAGAGGTCGGGGGATTGGCTAAATCCCCCTCCTACTCGATTACAGTCTTGGGATTGTTGGCGCCGGAAGGAATGATCGATCCTGACTTTGGGATTATCTTCCCAGACTCCGCAGGAGCATTTCCGGATTGGTTGCATGATCCAGGGCTGTCTGTCTTGTGATCTTTCCGGAGCGGAACAGTTTCAGAAGGCCCGAATCCATAGAGCACATGGTATCTGAAGAAGAATTATAGATCTGTCCTTCAATCTGGGGGATCTTTCTTTCCCGGATCATATTTCGCAGGGCCGGATTCATGGTCATGATCTCAAAGACCGGGATACGGTCTCCGTCTACAGAGGGAACCAGCTGCTGGGAGATCACACACTGAAGAACCATGGACAGCTGTACAGAGATCTGTTTCTGCTGATTGGCAGGAAACACATCAATGATACGGTCAATAGTGTTGGCAGCTCCTATGGTATGAAGAGAGGAGAAGATCAGATGTCCTGTCTCCGCAGCAGTCATAGCCACCTGCATGGTTTCATAATCCCGCATTTCCCCCAGAAGGATCACATCAGGGCTCTGGCGGAGAGAAGCCCGCAAAGCAGAGAGGTAACTGACAGTATCCGTGGTGATCTCCCGCTGGCTGACAATGCTTTTTTCATGGCGGTGGAGATATTCCAGGGGATCTTCCAGGGTGATGATATGCTTCTCACGGTTTTTATTGATATAGTCAATAATACAGGCAAGAGTGGTAGACTTGCCGCTTCCGGCAGTTCCTGTCACCAGGACCATCCCTTTATTCAGATACCCCAGATGAATGATCCCTTCCGGGATTCCCAGTTCCTGGGGAGAAGGAAGCGTAAAGGAAATGATCCGGATCACGGCAGCGGCAGAACCGCGCTGCATATAAGTATTTACCCGGAAACGGCTGATCCCCGGAAGCGCAAAGGAAAAATCATCATCTCCCTGGTCTGTGAGAGGAGAGATATTTCGGCTGGAAGCCATGGCGTAAATATCCTGTATGATCCGAAGCGTGTCCTCCGGCATCAGCCGCTCCTGGGAATATTCCCGGATCTGGTTATTCAGACGGTAAGACAGGGGGCGGCCTGCTACAACAAAAATATCAGAAGCCTTTAACTGGGAAATCTCTTTGAGGATCTCCCGGGTATCTTTGGTGTTCAATTCGTTCATGATCGTTCGCCCTTTCTATGTTAGATAAATTAATTTTGCGTCAGTTCAGCCGGATCCAGAAGGTTCAGAGAACTGTTGCCTTCCCATTCTTCCGTATTTACTTCCTTAAAAGAAGTGATCCTGTAAAGACGTCCCTGGTTTTCTTCAGGAAGAACAGGGATCAGCGTTACCTGGAGTTCCTTTCCCTTTTCAAAAGGAATGGGAAATCCATATTCCTCCTGGAGCAGCTCCGAAAAAGTACCGTTTTCATAGGCCTCATAGAATTCCCGGTCAATGGAAGCAATCTTTTCAAAAGCCTGGGATCTGGCCTCCTGCCAGGCCTGGGCTTCTTTTGTAAACTGTCCCGAGTATCCGGCCCCCCGTCTTGCGCTCATATAGGCCAGCAGAGCGAAAGCAACCATGGCCAGGATCACGAAAACAGTGAGTATAGAGACGGTTCCCGCATTGGTTATAGGAAAAAGTTTCTTTTTGTTCATGATCTATTCACCTGTTTCTACTTCTATAGGAATATAACAGCTTACCTTTAATGTACATAACAGATCTTTATCTTCCGATACCTGTATTTCCCCTTCCTGTAAATGTTCTTCATAGGAGGAGCCGGAGAGGGTAAGTGTCAGAAGATAAGTATTCTCATTTTCCGGACAAAGCTCCCAGTCTTCATTATAGTAAATTTCCAGCCGGGAATCTTCCAGAGTGGACAGGGGAAAATCTTCTGCCATATCCGGAAGAGAACCCTTTCGGGACTCAAAAAGTGCGGACAAATTTTTGGCGCAGGTCAGAGCCTGGTTCTGCTTGTGAGACTCCAGTGTCAGGGCTCTGGCATGGACAAAAAGACGGATACATACCGCGCTGGCCAGAGCAAAGAAGAAGATCGCCAGGATCAGTTCCAGATGGAAAAGATTGGATCGTTTCGGCGGAGATTTTTTCATGATATTTCCCCTCCTGTCCCAAAGGATTCAGACTGCCACAGAAGTGTCTGAGAGGTCCCGCCGGATTCAGTGACCGTCAGGGAAAAGAGCCCCTGGCCGGTCTGGGTAAGTTCCAGATCAGCGATATCCAGAAGGGGCGTCCCTCCGGAGAAATCCGGCTCCCGGTCCGCCGGTATAAAAAGTTCTGTCAGACTGCCTTCATAGGCATAAATATAGGTATGGTAGGAACTGCCCCCGATTTCCTGATGAAGACAGAGGACTGTTCCAGGTTCTTCCTCCTCCAATGAAATTCCCCCTGCCTGATCACAGGATTTCAATTTCTGTTCAATATAGGAGAGGGCGGTATACAGATTATAGTCGCTTCTTTCCTGGCTGACCGTCCTCTGATAGAGGACGGCTCCTGCCGCTGTTACTCCCAGAGCCGACAGGGCAAATACGCAGAAAAGAGAAACCGTAAAGAGCAGATCAATGGAGTGTCCTTTTTGAAAATACCGGTTCAAATTTTATTCCCCCCTCCGTATTACTGTGATCTCAGGCATGAGGTTTTCACCCTGAGGCTGATAGTCCACTAAAAAACGGCCGCTGTCATAGGTAATGCCGTAATCCCGGACAAGATCTTCCAGGCTTTCCGGATAATATCCATGCAAAGCATAGCAGTGGACGGCACTTTCCACCAGGGCCTGCCGCAAAGTGTTTTCTTCCTCCCGGGCGGACAGTTTTGACATGGAAGAAAAAGCCCAGAGAAACAGGAAGAGGATCAGCAGGAAAATCCCCAAAGAAAGGAGAAAGTTTTTCGCCGGAGAAGGCTGCTTTTGAGTTACAAATCGTTTCATGTTCCTTTCCTCCTATAAACCGGACAAAATTCCCATAAGGGGCATCATCACCGACAAAAGGATCAGCCCTACGATAACAGAAAGAACCGCTACCAGAGTAGGTTCGATGATCGAGACGGCGTTTCCCATGGAAGCGTCCAGTTCTTCCTGACAGCGGGCGGCGATCTTTTCCATGGCGTCATCTATAGAGCCGGTCCTGTCGCCTACGGTCAGGAGCCGGGCTTCCATACCGGTAAAAATGCCGGACCCGGAGAGTGCTTTGGCAAGAGGAGTTCCTTCCTCCATAAGCTTTTTACACTGGGCAACCTGTTCCATAAAGCCGGAATTTCCCGTAAGAACTCCGGCCAGATCCATCCCTTCTTCCGGCGTCAGGCCGCTTTTCAGAGCCAGTGCCATACCGCTGGCAAACCGGCAGGAAGCTTTCTGGCGGATAAAATTTCTGGTAAAAGGCAGCCTGGAAAAAAGCAGAGAGGCCCGTTTCTGTCCGGAAGAAGTTCTGGAAAAATAAAGACATACAAGGACCAAAAGGACCAGAAGAGCCAGCAGGACCAGGGAATAGCGGTTGATGGCCTGTCCCATATCCAGAAGCCCTCTGGAAAAACCGGTCATGGTCTGGCCAAGCTGGGCGTATACCTGCTGGAATACAGGGAGGACCCGGGTCACCAGTACCAGTACCACAAGGACCATCATACCGATCATGATACAGGGATAGGTCAGAGCGCTTTTCAATGCGGCGGACAGATCCGCTTCCCGCTGATAATGTCCGGCAAGAGCATCCATGACCTCGTCCAGCCGGCCTGCCTGTTCCCCCAGCCGGACCATATTCCGCATATATTCCGGAAAGACCTTTGCGTCCTCAAGACCCAGGCTGAAGACCCCGGTAGTATTCAGAGTCTCCTGTATAGCGGTAAGGATCTCCTGTTCCTGTAAAGAAGAAGTATCCTCCAGCATAATGGCGATCCCTTCTCCCGGGGAAATGCCTGCCTTCAGTACAGAAGCGATCTGAGAACAGAATGAGGCAAGTTCCTCAGGGGATAGTTTTTTTTCTTTATTTTTTCTCATATTTCTACCGTCCTTTCAATAGAAGATCCTGGTCTGTTACCTGGAATACATTACCGTATAATTGGAGCCGTCTCCGATATACTTCTTTACCGAGGAAGGCTTATTCCCCGCCGCCAGTGTAGGATCGATCAAAGACCAGTTTTTCCCGTCAAATTCTATGATATTTTCCACCCAGCCTTTTTCTTCAAGCCAGGTGCTGATCCAGGCATGATATACTTCTCCGGAATATCCGATCTCCAGTTTGGTGGGGATCCCCTGGGAACGGAGCATGGCTGTCATAAGAGCCGCATAGTCAAAGCAGATGCCTTTGCCGCTTTCCAGAGTCTCATCTACATCGGGAAGATAGACGCTTTCCACGGTCCGGGCTTTTTCTTCGTCGTAGGAGACATTGGAGATCACAAAGTCATAAACCGCTCCAACTGCTTCCAGGCCGTCCTTCACATCTCTGGTAAGGCCGGAAGCCTTGGACACTGCCTGGCTGTCTTCCGTAAACCAAGTATACTGGTTCGGGTAGAGAAAGGGGGAAAATTCATTCTCTATGGCAACATCTATGGTATCCTTATACAAATTGGAATAGAGATCCCCTTCTACATGTTCCCGGACATCTAAAGTATAAGTGCCGTTTCCTGCAGTGAGAGGCAGTGCGGCATAAGACTGGGAAGCAGGCAGATCATAGGTATACCGGACCTGATCAGGGGTCTCGATAAAAAATTTTACTTTGGCCCCATTTCCAACATACCGGGCCATCAGATATCCCTTGGAAATATTGGAAACATCTATTTCTATGGATGAATTTCCCATCAGGACAGTACCGGGAGCCTCAGGGACAAGAACCCTGGGAGTGCTGTTCCAGCCCTTGGCCGGATCGTCAGCCTGATCAGAAGCGGTTTCCCTTTCCGGTTCCTGAGGACGGGCAGAAGCCTGTCCGCTGCAGCCGGCCGCAAAGAGAAACAGGGCCAGAAGGCAGGAAATCCATGGCTTTTTCCAGAACTTTTTCATATACAGTTCTCCTCTGTGTAAACGATTCATACTAAAGTTATCTTACCATTTCCCATAGAGAGGTGACAAGAGGTTTTCCTATGAAAGACGGCGTAAATTTACTGTAGGAATTATAGTGGCAGAAACTGCCAGATGTGTATCAGATATATCAGTTCAATACCTCTTTATACTATACTTCCTTTGTTTTCTCCTTGCAAGTCCTTTGCTTTTATAAGCC
>DWUY01000249.1 GCA_019120515.1 Candidatus Blautia avicola
AGGCACAGCTGGAACTGAGGGCAGTGCTGCTGAATATCAACCGGGATCACAACCGGGAGCTGCTGGAAGCCTGCCGGGATCTGAAGGATTATGCGGAATACGTAGACCGGGTGCGGAAATACGCCGGAGAACTGTCTCTGTCAGAGGCAGTGGAACGTACCATCACAGAGTGTATCCGGGAAGGGATCCTGAAAGAATTTTTGGAGAAAAACCGTGGGGAGGTGAAGAAAATGAGCATATATGAATACGACCAGGAGAAACATATCCGGATGGAGAGGCAGGATGCCTGGGAGGATGGAGTACTGGAAGGCAGAAGAGAAGGAATAAAAGAAGGAGAACTCCGTGGACGAAATGCCCAGCTTGTGGAGCAGATTAAGAAAAAGCTGGACCGGGGAAAGAGTATTCCTCAGATAGCGGAGGAGCTGGAAGAAACGGAGGATCGGATACAGGAACTGATGCGGGAATATTTCCAAACAGGGAAGTAAAGGAGCTGTTCATTGATCTGGTAAAGGATTGGTTCCAGGAAACAACCCTTGCGGACGCTGCAAGAATCGGTCAGTTTTGCACGGCGTTTCCGGCTGGAGACGCTGCAAGAATTCAGGATATGCTTCACGATTACCTGTGGGAGTCTATCAGTGTACGGGATACAGCAGTGCGGATGAATATGAAGGAGAACTTCTATCATGGAATGGTGATGATGACGTAAAATAAGTTGTTGTTAAGTCTTTCATGCATTTGAAGCCCTCTCTGTGTGAAAGCCGGACCTTAAGCTTTCATAGGGAGAGGACTTTTCTCTATATTTTTGAAAAAATATAGATAAGGGTTTAGAGATAATGTTATAATAAATATCAGCACACAAGTTTCTAAAATATACCCATAAGCGAGGTTTCCCCTATGTTCCATGTTCTCCCCGATAATTTTTTCGTCCCTCTTTCATCCCCTAATAAAACGGTATACTGGGATTGTATCTGCAAGTTGTTTTCCGTCATGGAACATCAGCTTTCTTTTGGTGTGGAAAGAGATGTGCTGGTAGACGAGCTGGAGTATTATTTTGACCATGCCGGGTCAGCTCAGGTGGTGGAAGAAGACTTTGCCGGATCGGACAGCAGAGGAAAGGCCAACGGGATCTTAAGGCGGCTGGAATATTATGGATGGGTAGAGGTTGAGACAGATAAAAGCTACGTCCAGAGGGTGAATTTTAAGGAGTATGCGGTACGGCTTATGAAGACCCTTCTTGAGATTGAGGAGGGCAGGCATATGGAATATCAGGGGTATATCTATACCATCTATAGTCTGGTAAGAGGTGGCTGGGAGAACCCGGGAGTAGTGCTTTTGCAGATCCTGGAGAATACGGATGCTCTTATTACAGGACTGAAGAACCTGAATTCCAGTATTAAGCATTATATTGATGAACTGACCAGGCACAGTACGGTAGCGGAGATCATGGATGCGCTGTTTAACGATTATATTACCAACATCGTGGATAAGGCCTATCACCGGCTTCTGACTTCTGATAATGTGTCAAAGTTCCGGCCGGAGATCATGGAGCGGCTGGAGAGTAAAAGCAGGAGTAAAGCATACATAGAAAAGGCGGCGGCGGAACTGGCGGATCTTCAGGAGACAGATACGGATACCGCCCGGGAGAATGTGTACCGGTATCTTCATGAGATCATAGAAGCTTTCCGGAACATGGACGAGATCCTCAATGAAATCAATCAGAAGAATACCCAGTATCAGAAGGCAGCCATTAACCGGGCAAAGTTTCTTTTGTCCGGAAATGAGGACGTCCGGGGACAGTTAAAGGAGATCCTTATAGGGATTAATGAGCGGGTGAACCGTGAACACTTGGACTTGGGGGGGATCTATGAGCTGGAATTTCTGGAGGGACTGATCCGCATTTACAGCAGCGGCATTCTGGACGAGGGCTCTCTTTACTCCCCTGTGGAAGGAAAGAAAGAATTTACGCCCCGGGAGATCCGGAACTGGGAACCGGATCTTGCCCTGCGGCAGGAGAAGCTGCGGAAGCTTACAGAGAAAATGGAGAGAGTGTTAAGCGTGGAAAAGATCGGGAAGTATGTAGATAACTGTCTGGGCGACAGGAAGGAAATGTGTGCAGCACAGCTTCCTCTCAGAGATACAGAAGATTTTATAAAAATTAT
The DNA here is from genome assembly GCA_019120515.1 of Candidatus Blautia avicola. Lineage (GTDB taxonomy): Bacteria > Bacillota > Clostridia > Lachnospirales > Lachnospiraceae > Blautia > Blautia avicola. The sequence goes on from DWUY01000249.1 coordinate 2,160, forward strand.
TTATATACGCCTGTACGGACAGAGAAAAAATATGAAGTACAGGGTAGAACCTCTGGAAGAAAAAGAGGTCAACGGATACCGGTTTAAAGATTTCCGGATTTGGAGGAAATAGTTGTGGAATTACTGGAGAAAATGCTGCAAAGGGACAGAGATGAATTTAAGAGGATCTGCAATAAGCTCCTGAGCCATTGTTTTTTGTGCAAAGCTAATGAGTCGGGGAGGGCAGATTATTATTTTATATTGAAGTACCGGAAAGAATTTCAGGAATATCTGTCGGTTCTTGGGTACCGGCTGGAGATTAATGAGGAGGAGGGAGTTATACAGCTTACCAATCCCCAGAATTATAACCGGGTGAATCTAAAGCTGATGGAATCGGTGATCCTGCTGATCCTCCGGGTCCTGTATGATGAGAAGAAGCGGGAGCTTTCCATAAGTGACGAGGTGATGGTAAATCTGGGTGATATCCAGGATAAATTTCTAAGTCTTCAGATCCGGGATAAGATGATCGATAAGACCACTATGCGGAACGCCCTTTCTCTGTTTCGGAGGTTTCAGCTTATTGAACTGCTGGACCGGGATCTGGGAAACGAGGAATCCAGGATCATCATTTATAATTCAATCCTGATGGCTGTGAGGATCGAAGATATAAAACAGGCTTATGAGAAGCTGGAATTATACAGGAAGGGGAAAGGATCCGATGAAAAAACTGAAACGGATGAAGCTGATCAACTGGCATCGCTTTGAAAACTGCACCATTGATTTCGGGGATACCACCCTTCTTTCCGGAGAAAACGGAGCGGGGAAGACCACCATTCTGGACGCCATACAGTTTGTGGTGATCTGTTCTGCCAATTTTTTCAATAAGGCGGCTCATGAGAATGGAAAGAGGACGCTTTCCGGATATGTCCGCTGCAAGACCGGACGGGAGAATAAGCCCTACGAGAGAACCGGGGAGATCAGTTCTCATGTTGCCCTGGAATTTTATGAGGAGAGCAGGAACCGGTATTTTATTGTGGGGGCGGTCATCGATTCTGCCACAGAGGGGCAGGAGACGGCGGTCAGGTATCTGATGGATAATAAAAGGCTCTCAGAAGAGATGTTCTTTAAGGGGAAAACCCCCAGATCCGTTACGGAATTCCGCAGTTTTAACGGCAAAGGGATCCGGCAGTGGTGTAAGACCCAGACGGAGGCCAGGAAAATGATAAAAGCCAGGTTCGGGCGGATTGAAGATAAATTTTTCAGGCTGATTCCCAAAGCACTGGCCTTTAAACCAATTGATAATATTAAGGATTTTGTGTATTCCTATGTGCTGGACGAAAAGGAAGTGAATATAGACCTGCTTCGGGAAAATGTCCGCAGCTATCAGGATCTGGAGCGGACGCTGGAATCTGTAAAAAGAAGGATGGAGAAACTGGAGCAGATCGAAAGTTTTCATGAAGAGGTGCAAAGCTGCGAAAAAAGAGATGAAATGTATGAGTTTTTTCTGTCCCAGGCAGAGGTGGATCTTGTAAAAGAAAGAATCCGGCGGCTGGAAAGGGAAATCGGAACAGAAGAATACCGGCAGAAGCACCTTGGCAGCCAGCTGGAGGAGACGGAAAAGGAGCGGGCCCAGAAGCAGGAGATTGAGACAAACCTCCGGGTGGAACTGCGGCAGAACCGGGAGTTTGTGGCACTGGAAGAGCAGAAAAAGGAACTGGAACGTCTTCTGGAGGAAGAGAAGGGATGTCAGGAAGAGAAGAAAGAGCTGAAGAAAAGTATTAAAAAGAGTCTGGGGCAGATGGACAAGCTTCTGAAGATAAAAGATGTGGACTCCTGTGTCAGAGAATGCCGGGAGGTTTTCGAAAATATAGAGGAAATCCGGAACCCGGCCGGAGCAAAGGCTTTGCTGGATCAGGTGATCCAATATAAGAATCAGATGTATGGAAAAGTTCAGAGAAAGCTGGCAGAAGTACAGATCCGTCAGAGGGAAAAGCAGACAGAAAAAGAAGAACTGGAAGGGAAAATCCAGCGGCTGAAGAGAAAAAAGCTTTCTTATCCGGAGGCTGTGGAGCGTTTGACAGAGGAAGTCCGGGAAGAATTCGCACGGCTGGGGAGAAAGGCAGAGCCTCATGTACTCTGTGAAGTGCTGGAGATCACAGAGGAAAGCTGGAGAAATGCAGTAGAAGGCTATCTGAATACTCAGCGTTTCTATATCCTGGTGGAGCCGGAAAACTTTGATATTGCTCTGGGGATCTATGACAGGCTGCGGAGAGAGAAAAAGGTATACGGAGCCGGACTTATCAATACCCGGCGCATGGAGAAGTTTGAGGAAGCGCCGGAGGGGACTCTTGCTCGGGCTGTGACTTCCAAAAACAAATATGCCAGACGCTATATCCATATGGTCCTTGGTAAGGTGCAGATGTGTGAACGGTATGAGGATTTGAAGAAGTATCCCACCTCTGTTACCAGAGAATGTATGAAATACCAGAACAGAGTAGCCAGCGCCATAAAACCGGAGATCTTTTCTGTTCCCTTTATCGGGAAAAACGCCTTTAAAGTTCAGCTGGAACAGGCAGAGAGGAAAAGGAGCCTCCTGGAAGAGGAGCTTACAAAGTTCCGGGAGCAGATGAATAATCTGGAATACGCCACAGAACCTCTTCGGACGGTTGATGATGTGGACGTAAAATACCGGCTGGAAGTATTGGACCGGCTTTCACAGGTGCGTTTTTTGATCCAGAAAACCAGAGAGAACATAAAAACCCTTGAAAAGAATTCCACGATCATTGAAAAACAGATCCAGCTGGGTGCCCTGGAGAAAATCAGAGCAGAACTGGAAAAGAAAGCCGGTGATCTGAACCGGCAGATGGGGATTATCCACCAAAGGATCCAGGATAAAAAAGAACAGCTTCAGTCTGGAATCCAGGAAAGCCTCCAACTTCAGTCCCATGCTGCAGAGCTTACCCGGGAAGCCGGAGAGGAAGCTCTGGGCTGGCAAAAAGAATATGAAAGGCAGACTTCCCAGAAGACTTTCCAGCAGTTTAAAGAGAATTATGAAAGACAGAGAAAGGCCAACTGGACCCGGAAGGAAAAGGCAGAGGCTTCTATGACAGAACAGATGGTCCAGTATAAGACGGAATATAACTTCGGAGCTCCGGCTTCCATGAAAGGATATCCGGAGTTTGCAGCGGTATACGACCGCCTGCGTACCTCGGAGCTGCTGGATTATGAAGAGAAAGTGGAAATGGCCAGACAGGCGGCAGAGGAGGAATTCCGGGAACAGTTCCTGGCTAAACTCCAGGAAAATATGAAACAGGCCCAGGGAGAATTTAAGGAGCTGAACAGAGCTCTGAAGGATATTGCTTTCAGCAGTGAACAGTATGAATTCCTGTATATGCCCAGCAAAAAGTACCGGAGTTATTACGAGATGCTTATGGATGATTTCAATGTAGTCCAGGGAGAATCTATTTTCAGCGGTATTTTCCATGAAACCCATAGGGAAGTGATCGATGAGCTTTTCGACCGTCTGGCTGTAAATAACGATAATAATGCAAAGACGTTAGACGAATTTACAGATTACCGGACTTATATGGATTATGACATCAAGATCATCCACAGTGACGGAAGCTATTCTTATTATTCTAAGGTATGTGAAGAAAAAAGCGGAGGAGAGACCCAGACGCCTTTCTATGTGACGGTGGCTGCCTCATTCGTGCAGCTTTACAGCAACAATATCGGCGGAGAGGCAGCAGGGCTGGTGATGTTTGACGAAGCCTTTAACAACATGGATGACGAGCGGATCGGCGGCGTCCTGGAATTTTTCAAGCGCCTGCCGCTCCAGATCCTGATCGCAGCTCCTCCGGACAAAATCCAGTATATCGGTCCCGAGATGGAGGAAACCCTGCTGGTGATGACAGACGAAAGAGTCAGCTATGTGGAGGAATACTATAATGGCAGGATATGAGGCACGGATCTTAAAAGGCATTCTGGATTCTTATGAGAGGAGCCTTTTGTCCCAGGGAAAAAATAAGGTGGCTGTGCATATTGCTTTTCCCTTTACCAGGAAGAACCTGCCGGAATACTTTAACGAAAGTTCCCTGGCCTATGAAGAAATCCATAGCTGTATGAAATCCCTGGAAGACCAGGGCCTGGTGACCATTGTCTGGAAAAACGGAAAAGAAGATCACATTATCGAGAAAGTCCTGCTGAATGAAAAAAATGTGGATGAAGTCTATGCTTATATGAAGCGGAAACCCCGGGCCGAATATGTAAAGGAGCACCTGCAGCTGCTGGAGGAAGAAAAAAGGAAATATCCGACTCCTGCAGCACAGGGATTTCTAGACTATTTGAAAAAACGGCTGACAGAGGGAAAATCTGTGAAGGAGTTTATTGATATCGAAGATCCAGGACAGACCAGGAAGATCCTGAAGGCTGTGGGAGAACTGGAGAATAACCGGGAGGGCTGCTATATCCGGGAATTTTCCATCCGCTGCTTTGGAAATTCCAAGACCTTCCAGTCTATGCTGGGAGTGGTGGGAAAAATCCTGGCCCGGTTTGGAGAAGGCCTGGAGGATATGGACATTTACGGAATCCTGGCAGAGTATTCTGTTTATCATACCCCGGATTATGTATATATAAAAGGAAAGGGAGAACTTATCTTTGAGGATGATCCGGATTCTGTCATAAACCTTTCCTGTCTGAAACAGGGGATTGGACTGGCCGGAGAAGATGTGGGAAAGGTAAGGATCCGGAAAAATTCCGGGATAAAGAAGATCCTTACCATAGAAAATCTGACTACTTTCTTTCGATGGCAGGAAAAGGACAGTTTGATGATCTATCTGGGAGGCTATCATAATTCCGTAAGAAGAAAACTTCTGGAACTTCTGTATCAGGATTTCCCTAAGGCAGAATATCTCCATTTCGGAGATATTGATGTGGGAGGATTTGAGATTTACCGGGATCTTTGCAGAAAAACGGGAATACCTTTTAAAACCTATCACATGGGTATCGAAGAACTGGAGAAATATGAAGCCTATACCCAGGAACTGACAGAAAATGACCGGAAGCGGCTGGCAGCTTTGATCCAGAAAGCAGAGAGCGAAGGGAAAGATATCCGCGTGCTTCTGTATATGAAAGAAAAGGGGCGGAAGCTGGAACAGGAAGGGATCAGGCAGGTATAAAAAGATTACAAAAATGACCTTGATATCTATAATATTTAAGAAGCGGGACAGTGTGATTTATATAAATCGTGCTGTCCCGTTTTCATATAACAGAAATTTACAGAGGCCAAAGCTTATGTGCTGCTTTGGCGGATAAGAGAGTACCGGTGGTTGAATAATATGTATAGTATTTAAACCAAAATCCTGCAATAAGCCCGATCATCGAAGCTTATATTGCAGGATTTTTTTCCTTTTGTTGACCGGTACGCCCGGAAACACAAAGGGTCTTCCTTTAAAATCCGCTGCAGTTCTTTTTCACTTTCCGCTAATGTTCCCCCCAGCACAGGATACCCGTCGCTGGCCAGCAGGATCTCGTCTCCGGATTTTACGGGATATACTTTTATCATGGAAGGGGCAATTCCCTGACCGTTTAAGACGGGATATCCGAAGGGAATGTTTTTGTTTTCAAAGGCCATCTGAAGTTTCAGGTTTTCTTCTATGGCTGTCCGGCCGGGATCTGCCGGGAGCTGGGCCAGTTCTTCGATGGTCTTTCCTTTTTGAAGCTCATATTCCAGACAAAAAGCCCTGAGTCCGGCGTTCAGCCGGTCGATTTCTTTTTCGTGGGTATATACCCTGCCGTTGACGGCGCACTGACAGTCTCCATAGGCCCAGATTTCACGACAGATATCGTTGTAGAGGATGATAGAAGCCCGAGGATAATCGGTGAACCGGAGAACTCCAGAATCAGAATTTCCGGTGCCGGCTTTCCTGGCCGGCATGCCGGAGGCAATGGCCAGCTGACGGTCAAGGAGGGAGAAAAATTCTTCCGGGGTCTGGGATTTTAGCTCTGCTCTCTGGATTTTCCCAAGAAAAGCCAAAAGAATCTCTTTGGCATAGCAGCCGCTGGTCTTGCCCTGCCAGAGATAGCGGCTCTTCGGAGTTACTCCGTCTATGACTGCGGCCATAAAGCTTCCTGTAAATAAGCCGTCTTCACAGGTATTCAGACTGTTTTCTTTACCTTTTATAAATTGTTCAATGATTTTCATGATTTTCCCCATTCTATACATAATTCAATAAAATCCGGCATCCGGTGGCTGCCATCATTGACTTCAGTATAAGCAAAAAATCAGAGCTTGTCACTATTTATGGATATACGGAATTCAGCCCTTCAGCCCCGTTTGGTTCTGGCTTCTTTTCTTTCATCTATGTATATGCTAAAATATTACCTGTCATTATAGATTTAATAACCGGAAATGAAAGAACAGGAGAACCATATATGGGGGAAAAGAAGTTTGCCGGGGCTCTGGCGCTGGTTATGATTGTTTTTGCAGTGATTATGGAAATCTATTCCTATAAAGTTATTCCGGATATAGAAGTGGGCGTTTCCTCCTTTAATGATAACTGGACGATAAAAGAAGAAAACGGACAAAGTGTGCAGGTGACGCTTCCGGTAAAACGTCAGGTGCCGGCGGGACAGGAACTGGTACTGGAAAACAGAATACCGGATAAATTTTATATGAATGGCGGAATTGTTTTCAGATCCAGACAGCAGGAAGTGGAAGTCTATATGGAGGAAGAGCTGCTCTATAAATACCCGGAGAAAGAATTGATAGGACAATCCCTTCCGGGAAATTGGAATTTTGTAATGCTTCCGAAAGATTGTGAGGGGAAAACACTGACAGTGAAGATCCGATCCCCATATCAGAAATTTTCCGGCCAGATAGGGGAGGTTTATTATGGAAACTATAGTGAGCTGCTGAATTTTATTATAAAAAAACAAACCCCGATATTCCGAATGGGGATTCTGATCGGAATTGCCGGAGCAGTCATAGAGGTTCTGGCAGTAGTTCTGCGAAAATACAGAATTTATTCTTATCAGGAACTGCTGGGCGGGCTGCTGATCCTGGCTTCGGTATGGCTGTGCGGCGAGTCTCAGATGCCCCTGGTGTTTCTGGGAGTAGAAGCGAAATACTATGTGACGATTATGGCACTGCTGTTTTTGCTTATGTTTGTCTATGGATATCTTTATGTCAGATGGGGAAACATTCAGGGGAAAATCACAAGAAGACTGTTTTATTTCAGCGGTATAGCCGGAGCCGGAACCATGGGGCTGTCTGTGGCAGGTATCTGGGACCTTATGAGGATCATGCCCGGGATCCTGGTATTTGCAGGAGGAACTGCAGGATATGCTTTCTGGATACATCTCAGGGCTTTTCTGAAGAAAGAGGGAAGATACCTGGGATCGGAGACTGTCTGTGTGGGCCTGATCCTGGCAGCTGTGCTGGTGGAAATCTTGTTTTTTTATTCAAGATCTAACAATTTAGCAGGGCCTTTTGTACGTTTGACCATGCTCTTATATGCTTTGAACCATTTTCGGATCGATCTGCTGGAGACTTATTACGGCTTGAGAGAAAGGGCGGAATTGGAGAAAAGGCTTCGCAGAAGCCAGGCAGAATTAATGACCAGTCAGATAAAGCCTCATTTTATTTATAATACTTTGAATTCGATCAGGGCTCTGGTACGGATCGATCCGGAAACCGCTTATAATACAATTTATGATTTTTCTACCTACCTCAGAGAAAATCTCAGATCTCTGGAGGATGTGGATGTGATCCCCTTTTCACAGGAACTGAAACATGTGAAGGCTTATGTGAATATCGAGAAGATCCGATTTGAAGAACGAGTCCAGGTGGTGTTTGATATCCGGGAACAGAATTTCCAGGTGCCGCCTCTTTCTGTCCAGCCTTTGGTGGAAAATGCTGTTAAGCATGGAATATGTAAAAAAATCCAGGGCGGAACGGTCTGGATCCGCAGTTATAAGGAATCCGGAGATTATGTGATTGAGGTAGAGGATAACGGTATTGGATTTGACAGCAGCAATGTAGGTGAAAAGAACCGGCAGAACAAGTCTATGGGGCTGGAAAATATCTGCTTCCGGATACAGGAAATCTCAGGAGGCAGCATGGAGATTTTCAGCCGTCCGGGGGAAGGAACAAAAGTAGTACTGCGGGTTCCTGAAAAAAAGACTTCGTATTACGGAAAGGGAGAGGACGGACATGAAAATAATCATAGTAGATGACGAAAGACTGGGAGTAAGGCAGTTCCAGATGGAAGCGGAAAGTGTGATAGGAACGGAGATCGCAGGTGCCTTTACCAATCCGGAAGAGGCCCTGGAACATGCCAGAGAAAATCCGGTGGAAGCAGCCTTTCTGGACATCGAAATGCCGGTTATGAATGGTCTGGTCCTGGCTCAGAAGCTCCGGGAGATCATTCCGGGGATCGTGATTATCTTTGTTACGGGATATGAACAGTATGCTATGGATGCTTTCCGCATCAAAGCGGACTTTTATCTGACAAAGCCCTATGACCGGAAAGATATAGCGGAAGCCATAGAGCGGGCCAGACTGCTGTCTGTCAGACTGAAGAAGCGGGTATATCTGCGTACCTTTGGAAAATTTGATATGTTTGTAGACGGACAGGTGGTGCATTTCGCAAATAATAAGGCGAAGGAACTGCTGGCCCTCTGTGTGGACCGCCGGGGAGGAAGTCTGACCATCTGGGAAGCTGTAGATAAGCTTTGGGAAGGACGGGAATATGATGACCGGGTAAAAAACCTGTACAGAAAAGCCATCATGAATCTCCGGCAGACTTTTGCAGAGCATGGACTGGCGGACATATTCAGCAACAACAGAGGGGAGTGCAGCATTGACTGCAGAAAGGTAGACTGTGATTATTACCGGCTGCTGGAAGGAGATGAAACTGCCAGGAGAGCCTGGCTGCTGACAAAAGAATATATGGGAGAATATTCCTGGGCTGAGGAAACCCAGGCCGTTTTGCTGTCCTTATGATTTTCTGCGAAAATCCGTATAGGTACAGCCCTTTGATGGGGACAGGCTATAGTTTATATCTGCGCTGCCCTTTGTATAAAGGGTGCAATTAATTACATTTCATCACATCCCAAGATGTCTTAAAGATCTGTCCGAGTCGGACATTTTTCAATGATTAAAAATAGAAACATGCTTTTTACAGATAAAAAGTAACACTTCGGTAACACCGGGCAGAGTATACTTAAATGTCGTATATAAAAATCCTATAGCGACAAAAACAGAATACGAAAAGAAAAATCCGGAATCTGTAAAAAAGCGGCATATTTGCACGAAGGATTGTTTCGAATGCCCCAAAGGAGTCTGCAGACCAGGCAGAAAGGAGCATGGGCTACACCGTTTTCCTAACATTGAAAATATACGAATATTCGTATACAATGAAGGTGAAAATATCTGAAATAAAGGCGGTGTGAACATGAAAGATTATCTTTCTCTTAGGGAGGCGGCCCAAAAGTGGGGGGTGTCCGAAAGGAGAATTAACCAATATTGTACAGAAGGCCGAATAGCCGGTGCACAGCGGATCGGGAAAGCCTGGGCAATTCCTTCTAATGCACAAAAGCCCGGCGATCCCAGACGAATGCGTCAGCAGGGGAAAATTCCTCCGCTGCAGACACCTGCCGACGGCCGGCTGAATCACGCAAACCTTATGCCCTTGATGAATACGGCATTTGAGCCGGGAAACTGCCGGGCTGCTGCCCTGGCTATGCCCCCGGGGCCCCGGAGGGATATCGCTCTGGCAGAGTATCATTATTTCAGCGGACAGCCGGAGGCTGCAGCAAAAGAGGCTGAAGTGTATCTTACCAGCCCTGATATAGGGGCGAAACTTTCTGCCTGTCTGATCTATGCCTATGCCAACTTGTCTCTGGGACGTATTCCCCGGGCAAGATTTGCCCTTGATGAGCTGAATGCCGCCCTTGCTTCTGCTGGAAAGGAATCCCCAGAGTTCCGGGCTGCAGCGGCCTTTGTTGCATCGGCGGGGGCGGTACTTTTGCATCTGCCGATGCCGGATAAGCTGCCGGAGATTGAAAGCTTTCTGCCTCTGCTTCCGCCGGGACTGCGGGCCTTTGCTTTGTATGTACAGGCCCACTATCTCTATTTGAAAAAGGAATACAGCAAAAGTGCCGGGACGGTAGAGGCTACACTTGCTATGGGCGCCTCGGCTTATCCCATTCCTGCTATTTACCTGCACCTGGTTGCAGTGATGGACTATATGAGTCTGAAGCAGTCCGAACAGGCACAAGGGCATCTTCTGACGGCATGGGAAATGGCCCGGCCGGACGATCTCATTGAGGGCTTTGGAGAACACCATGGGCTTTTAGGCGCAATGCTGGAAGCAGTTATAAAACCCAAATGGCCAGAAGATTTCAAAAGAATTATCGACATTACTTACCGTTTTTCTTCCGGATGGCGTAGAGTTCATAACCCTATAACCGGCCATGATGTAGCCGATGATCTGACCACAACGGAGTTTGCGATTGCCATGCTTGCAGCCCGTAACTGGACAACCCAGGAGATCGCAGAACACCTGAATATCTCCGTAAACACGGTAAAAAGCCATATCTCCGAGGCCATGCGGAAACTGAATGTAAGGAACCGGAAAAGCCTGAAACAATATATGTTAGAGTAAGAAAAATATCTGAAAAGCCTTTGGCTATCACCCATTTCGACGGGGAGAATGGGTGATGGTTTTTCCAGGATTTTCCCTGTATAATAAAAAAAGCTGCATTGTGGATACTGATAGAAAACAGTTGCCCGGAGGCCAGGTATTCTGTGATGGAAGAAAGACGCTCTTTTATGAAAAAGGAAAAGAAACCATGATTGTGGAACCTTTGGTATGGAGGCTGTCACACAGAACTATCGGAGAACCCGGAATACTGGAAAAGACGGAAATTTGCACTAAGGATCGCCTTGAACGCTTTCCTGAGAGCTGAATTCAGGCAGACAGGGAAGTGGGCGGATATAGCAGGGAGTGATGGGATGAAATTAAAAAAGGATTTGATTCTGCGGCAGATTGCAGGCCAGTATATGGTCATGCCAGTGGGGCGATTGTCTCAAATCTGCCAGCTATTACATATCAGTTCGTCAGCGGCCTTTATATGGAAGGTAATGGAAAAGGGAGAGTTTACTGAGGATTCCCTGGTAGAAGAAGCTTTGAAGGAATATACAGATGTGACAGACGAAGTCCTTCGCAGAGATATCCGTAAATTTATTCAGCTTCTTGACGACAACTATATGCTGGACTCGGGGAAACCTGAACCGATCATGGGAATGACAAAGATAAGGATGACTGAAAAAGAGCAAAAACGTCTTCA
>DWUY01000250.1 GCA_019120515.1 Candidatus Blautia avicola
GTCGTTTGAGAGAGAAGATCGAGACAGTGCCAAGTGATCCCAAATATGTTCATACCAAGTGGGGAATCGGATATTATTTTCAGGGATAGCAATCCATCTGCGAGCGAAAACCCGCCAGGAGTGTTTTCGCTCGTTTTTTCCTGTTAAGAAAGGGACTCCCGGGGATTTCCGGAAGTGACTCCTGGATAGAAAGTGGGAATAAACCAATGCAGATAAAATCTAAACTGTCTTTTTTTAAAAGTCTCAGGTTTCGGATCATGGTCCTTATGATCATGATCGGGATCATTCCCGGATTTATTGTGGAAGGAATGCTGATCAGTTCCTATGAAGACCGGGCGGTGGAACTTAGGCAGATCAATGTGAGAAATCAGTGTGATATCCTGGGAAACCAGCTGATGAAAGAAGGTTATCTCCAGCAAAAGTCAGAGGTCATAGACAGCGAGTTATCTATGATCTCCTCAATCTTCAGCGCCAGAGTGCTGATCATAAACAGAAACGGAAGGATCGTGGAAGATACCTATGATATTGATGAGGGAAAATATGCTTTTTCCGAAGAAGTGATCCAATGTTTCGAAGGGGTAAACACCAGTTACTATGATAAGGGGAATACTTATATAGAGCAGACGATCCCTTTGACAAACAAAGAATCTGAGCAGATTGACGGTGTGATGCTGATCAGCGCTTCTACCGTGGAGATCCAGGATACAATGGAGATCCTTGCCCACCGGGGAAATCTGCTCATGCTGATCATCAGTATCCTGGTGATCTTCCTGAGTTTTATCATATCCAAAATTCTGGTGAAACCTTTTTCCAGAGTAAGCAAGGCTATCGAAGAACTGACAGACGGCTATCTGGACGAGGAGATTTCTGTTACAGATTATACAGAGACAGAAATGATCACCAATGTATTTAACAAACTGCTGAAACGTATGAAGATCCTGGATGATTCCAGACAGGAGTTTGTGGCCAATGTGTCTCATGAGCTGAAAACTCCTATGACATCTATCAAGGTCCTGGCAGATTCTCTGGCAGGACAGGATAATGTTCCGGCAGAACTGTACAAGGAGTTCATGCAGGATATTACAGTGGAGATCGACCGGGAGAATAAGATCATTACAGATCTTCTGGCATTAGTCAAGATGGATAAGAAGGCTTCGGATCTGAACATCCAGAAGGTGAGTATCAACGAGCTGCTGGAGAATATCCTGAAGAGGCTGAAACCGATCGCGGATAAAAAAAGGGTGGAGCTGGTCCTGGAAAGCTTCCGGCCGGTAGTGGCAGAGATTGATGAGGTGAAGCTGAGCCTGGCCTTTTCAAACCTGGTAGAAAACGGTATTAAATATAATGTGGAAGACGGATGGGTACATGTGACTTTGAATGCAGATCATAAATACTTTTATGTAACAGTATCCGATTCAGGGATCGGCATTCCCAAGGAATCTATTGATAAGATCTTTGAAAGATTCTACCGGGTTGACAAATCACATTCCAGGGAAATCGGAGGAACCGGCCTGGGTCTGGCGATCACCAGAAATGCCATTGTCATGCACAGAGGAGCCATTAAGGTGAAAAGCGAAGAACATCAGGGAACTACATTTTCTGTAAGGATCCCTTTGAATTATATTGCATAGGGGGGATTGGAGTGAAGAAAAGCAGAAAAATACTGACATTTTTTTTGGTACTCTGCCTTCTGGTACTGTCCGGCTGCCAAAAAAAACAGGAGGAAGAGGCAACCAAATACTCCATGTATTACCTGGCGCTGTCAGAAACAAAACTGGAGACAGTACCTTTGGAGCCTTCAGCGGAAGATACGGAAGATATGATCCAGGAGATCTACCAGAAACTATCAGAACCTTCTGACTCAGAAGAATATCTCAGACTGCTTCCTGACGGGGTGCTGATGAAAAATTATTCTTTTGAAGGACAGACGGTTACACTGAATTTTGACGAAGAGTATAAAAAGATGAATAATGCCAGGGAGATCCTGGTGAGGACAGGAATGGTCCTGGCCTTTACCCAGATCCCCGGAGTTTCTTATGTGGAATTTCAGGAAAACGGAAATCCTATGACGGATTCCGACGGCAGGGAGCTGGGGCCTATGGAGAGAAGCAGCTTTGTGGAAAATGAAGGGAAAAATATCAATTCTTATGTGTTTGCGGATCTGAACCTTTATTTTTCCAATGAGAATGGGGATCATCTGGTAAGGGAGAACAGAAGGATCCACTATAGCAGCAATGTTCCTCTGGAAAGAGTTATTGTGGAGAAGCTTTTGGAAGGACCGAAATCCGATGATATGCTGCCTACGCTGTCTTCCAATACTAAGATCCTGGGCGTTTCTATTGTGGAGGGGATCTGTTATGTGAATCTGGACAAAAGTTTTCTGACCGAGACCATGAGCGTCCAGCAGGAACTGCCTATCTATTCTATCGTAAATTCGCTGACGGATGCCTGCAAGATCCATGGAGTGCAGATTTCTGTGGAGGGAGATACGAAAGTAACCTTCAGAGAGAGTATGAAACTGGACAAGGTCTATCAGGCAGATTACAGTTATCTGGAGACGGAAGATGAGAGTTAAGAGGCCCCTGTGCGCTGCCGCCGTCATCTGGGCGGCAGCGATATGGCTGCTGGGGTGGGCAGGAGTTCCCTTTTTTTCCTGCCATTCTCCCCGGCTTCCGGGGGAAGTTCAAGATGAAAACATTCTGGTCACAGGTATCGTCTATCAGAAAGATACCTATGAAACAATTACAAATCTGTATCTGAAGAAAGCAAATCTGATCATTCTGGAAAAAGAATATCCCATAGATAATTTGAAAATCACAATTGAAAATCAGATCCTGTCCAAACCGGCAGAACCGGGAGATATGGCTGCCGTCTGGGGAAAGCTGGAGGAAATTCCCAAAGCCGCAAATCCGGGACAGTTTGATGAAAGGATTTATTATTATGCCAGAAAAGTAAAATGGTATATGGACGGGGAAAAATTTCAGGTCCTTCAAAAGGAGACAGATCCTGTCCTGGCGGCCCAGGAAAAAATCCGGGAAAGGCTTGCCGGGGGGATCCAAAAAGCCTTCGGCAGTGAAAAAAGCGGGATTATAGAGGCTATGGTGTTGGGGGAAAAAGGCAATCTGGGACAGGAGAATAAACTGTTATTTCAAATCCTGGGAATCTCTCATATTCTGGCTATAAATTGTACCAAGATAAAACCATGTGTTTTGTGTCGATATTGTTTGAAAATTTGTAAAAGAAAAACATGGTTTACAAAATTCGATAAAAGTGTGTTTTATGTAAAACTGGTACAAGTATTGTTTTAGTGTTTAGGTTATTGAATGCTAAGAAGATTACATTGTGTTTGTTTTGCGATAAAGCTATACTCTTTGAGAAATAGTATTATATATGGTTAAGAAAATGATCGAGCAGTTCTATATTCAGGAGTAGAAAGGCGGATCGGGTTCTGCATTTGGCAGGGTGTGTTCACACTTGAGATTTCTTAGTTTTTCGGATATATACGAATATCGGCATTTTTCACAGTAAAAAACGGTGTCTATTAGTTCCTAGATTTCAACTTCCTTTTTCAGGAGATGTTCATAAAGAAATTTTGGGTGAAATGGTGATAGCCTCATCCAATAGTAATTGATAGTGCCGGTTCTATCCACAATATAGTTATATTTGAGGACATGGTAGTTAGTCAAGAGGCGCAAAAGCTTTTTCTCTTTCTTGGGATAGAGCTATTATTTGGTTTCGTGTTAGATTTTCTTTACTCTTCATGGGTATGTATGGGTGGCTGTACGCAATCGTAGAGCAAAAGAAATATCACAGAGGATGTTGTAGAAAGAAAACTATAAGTAATGCCTATTGCAGTATGAATAAATTTGCTCTGCAATCACAGAACCGTGTCAAATTTGTGCTAATTGTAATCTCGCTATTTTTCAAGGTCGCAACATTTTGTCAGTTTAGACATGAAATAGCTTAAAGGAATAGGTAGAATGCACAGAAAAATTTTCTGAAAATACTGAAAATTCAAAAAATATACCGTAAAATAATATTGAATTTACTTGAATTTAGTTGTGTTGTGTGATATAATTATTATGTAGTAATATATATTTTGACCTTTGCATGGGAGGTGCTTTAAATGGAAAAGTGGAAACTAATTATTAAAAAA
>DWUY01000023.1 GCA_019120515.1 Candidatus Blautia avicola
GGACTTCCCGTACCTTTCGCGCCGGTACACCTGCTGTTTATCAACCTTCTGACAGACAGTCTTCCGGCTATCGCCCTGGGACTGGAACCTCATAATCCGGAGGTTATGAACGATAAACCAAGACCTATGAATGAGTCTATCCTTACCAAAGATTTCCTTTCCAAGATCGGGATTGAAGGTCTGGTCATCGGTATTATGACTATGATCGGTTTCTATATCGGTTATCAGGAAAACACTACTCTGGCTATGACCCTGGCTTTCGGTACTTTGTGTACTTCCCGTCTGGTCCATGGATTTAACTGTAAATCTGACAAACCGGTAATTTTTACCAAGAGATTTTTCAATAACCGGTCTTTGATAGGAGCCTTTTTGCTGGGGCTGGTGCTGATCACCGGCGTGGTTATGATCCCGGCCCTGGATTCTGTCTTTAAAGTACAGACCTTAAGCTTTACCCAGCTGCTGATCATGTATGGATTGGCTTTAGCGAATCTTCCGGTGATCCAGCTTATCAAATGGATCCGCATGAAGATAAAGAAATAAGCAATGCTTTAATGCGCCTCGCAGACTGTCTGCGGGGCGCAGCCTGAAAAAGGGAGGATGTGTATGGATTTGAACAAAAAGGATATGAAGAACATTATGCTGCTGATCGTTTTCGCAGTGCTCTTCTATATTTGCGTACAAAAGATCAACAGCGTGGCGGCGGGAGTGATGTTTGTCTGGCATCTGGTGTTCCCCTTTATCCTGGGAGGCGCTATAGCCTTTATCCTGAATGTGCCTATGCATGCTCTGGAAGACAGGCTTTTTGGAAAGCTCAAGGAAAGAGGAAAGGCGAAGAAGATCGCAAGACCTGCCAGCCTGGTGCTTTCTATCCTGTTTGTGATCGTCGTTATCTGGATCGTGCTGGTGGTCCTGATCCCGGAAATAGGAAGTACCTTTGCCAGTCTGAGCAGGCAGATCGAGGTTGCCATACCCAAAATGGAGCGGTGGCTTACCGAGACCTTCCAAAATAACGATCTTATCGAAGAGCAGATCAATGCAGTATTCAGTTCCCTGGAATTTAACTGGGACAGGATCATAGAGACGGGCATTGATTTTCTGAGAAACGGTGCGGGGAATGTGCTGGGCACTACTTTCAGCGTTGCTATGACTTTGATCAATTCGGTGATGAATTTTGTTATCGCTTTTGTCTTTGCGTGCTATATCCTTTTGCAGAAGGAAAAACTGTCTGTGCAGATCCGGAAAGTACTTTATGCTTTCTTTCCCGGCAAGGTGGTGCGGCAGATACTGAAGATAGCCTCTTTAAGCTATAAGACATTTTCCAATTTTGTTACCGGTCAGTGTCTGGAGGCTGTGATCCTTGGAACTATGTTTTTTGTGGTCATGACGATCCTGAAATTCCCTTATGCCCTGCTGGTAGGGGTGGTGATCGCCTGTACGGCCCTGATCCCTATATTTGGAGCATTTATCGGCTGTGTTGTGGGAACCTTTCTGATCCTGGTGGTAAATCCCATGCGGGCGGTAGCTTTTGTGATCCTTTTCCTGGTACTCCAGCAGATCGAAGGAAACCTGATCTATCCTCATGTGGTGGGAAGCTCGGTGGGACTGCCTTCTATCTGGGTTTTGATGGCAGTAACTGTAGGCGGCAATCTTATGGGTGTGGTCGGAATGCTGGTGTTTATCCCGCTGACTTCCATACTTTACGCCTTGTTCCGCCAGATTGTTCATAAGAGACTGAAGGAGAGAAAGATCCATGATATTTGAGACACATGCTCATTATGATGATGAAGCTTTTGATAAGGACCGGGAAAAACTTCTTGAGACTATGCATAGCCATGGGATTGAAAAGATCATAAACGTAGGGGCTTCCTTAAAGGGAGTGAGAGATACCGTAGCCCTTACGGAAAGGTATCCTTTTGTTTACGGTGCGGTGGGAATCCATCCAGACGAAGTGGGCAGCCTTACGGAAGAGGATATGAAAGAACTGCGGAGCTACTGCGACAGGGAGAAGATCGTGGCCATAGGGGAGATCGGCCTGGATTACTACTGGGATAAAGAAAACCATGAGACCCAGAAAAAATGGTTTGTCCGGCAGATGGATCTGGCAAAAGAAACAGGACTTCCCATTATCGTCCACAGCCGGGACGCTGCCAAAGATACTCTGGATATCATGAAAGCCGAGCGGGCGGATCATCTCAGGGGAGTGATCCACTGCTATTCCTATTCCAAAGAACATGCCCGGGAATACATGAACATGGGTTATTATCTGGGAGTGGGAGGCGTAGTTACCTTTAAGAATGGAAAGCGTCTGAAGGAAGTAGTAGAATATGCTCCTCTGGATTATCTGCTCCTGGAGACAGACGCCCCCTACCTGGCTCCGGAGCCTTACAGAGGGAAGCGGAACTGTTCTGTGTATCTTACTTATGTGGCACAGACCATTGCTCAGATAAAGGGAGTTTCTTATGAGACTGTAGTGGAGACTACCAGAAAGAATGCAGAGAAGCTTTTTAAGATCTGATAAGAAGAATTTCTAAGGACTGCAATCCGGATTTATGACCGTGATTTCAAAAGTCAGAATATTGCAGTTTTTAATCAAAGAAATGGAAGAATTCGGGATCTGCCTGTAATAAAATGTTAAACAGAAGATTATGGCAGGAGGAATTTTATTATGCCCAAGTGGTTAGATAACGCGATTTTTTATGAGATTTATCCTCAGACTTTTCTGGATACCAACGGGGATGGTATCGGAGACTTTCAGGGGATTAGCAGAAAGTTAGACTACATAAAGGAACTGGGATGCAACGCCATCTGGCTGAATCCATGTTTTGTTTCCCCATTTTCAGATGCAGGCTATGATGTGGCAGATTATTACACGGCTGCTTCCAGATATGGGACCAACGAGGATCTGAAGGAGCTTTTCGCTAAGGCCCACGAAAAAGGAATGCATGTGATCCTGGATCTGGTACCGGGACATACTTCTATTGAACATCCTTGGTTTAAAGCTTCTTTAAGCCCGGAAGAAAATGAATTTACCCACCGTTATATCTGGACAGACAAGGCATGGAAGGGCTTTGAAAATGTAGGCAATATTAAAGGCTGTATCCGGGGACTTTCCGACAGAGACGGTTCCTGCGCCGCAAATTATTATACTACCCAGCCGGCTCTGAACTACGGATTTTATAAGGTTACAGAATCCTGGCAGAAAGATATGCACTCTCCAGAGGCTATGGCTACAAGAGAGGCTATGAAAGATATTATGAGGTTCTGGCTGGGAATGGGCTGCGACGGTTTCCGTGTGGATATGGCAGGATCCCTGGTGAAAAATGACGAGGACGGCAAGGGAACTATTGAACTGTGGCAGGATTTCCGTAAGTTCTTAGATGAAGAATTTCCTGAAGCGGCGATGATCTCTGAATGGGGACAGCCGGACAAGTCCCTGGAAGGAGGATATCATATGGATTTCCTTCTCCACTTCGGACCTTCCCATTATATGGATCTGTTCCGCAGCGAGAACCCCTATTTTAAGAGAGAGGGAAAAGGAAGTATCGGTGACTTTGTAAGAACTTATCAGGAAAATTATGGAAAGACCAACGGAAAGGGACTGATCTGTATCCCTTCTGGTAATCATGACATGACCCGTATCAAAGAAAAACTGGATGACGAGGAAGTAAAGATCGCTTTTGCTTTTCTCCTTTCTATGCCGGGAGCTCCCTTTATCTATTATGGAGACGAGATCGGTATGAACTATCTGGCAGGCATCCGCTCCGTAGAAGGAGGATATGAGAGGACGGGTGCCAGATCTCCCATGCAGTGGGATAAGACCACTAATGCCGGGTTCTCCAGCGCAAAACCGGAAGACCTGTACATTATGATCGATCCGGACAAAAACCGGCCCACCGTGGAGGCCCAGATGGCAGAAGAAACTTCTCTGTTCCATGAGGTGCAGAAGCTGATCCGGGTACGCCTTGCTCATGAGGCTCTTCAGAGCAACGCGCCTTTAGAATTTCTTTATGCGGAAGATAATGCCTATCCCCTGGTTTATAAGAGGACCGGAGAGACAGAGACTATCATAGTGGCGCTGAACCCTTCAGACAGAGAGGTTACCTGTAAGATTGAAGCTGAGGATGGAAAAGAAGTTCTGTATTCCAACAACGGTGAGGCTGTGCTGAAAGATGGAACCCTGACAGTTCCTCCTGCAAGCGCAAGCTTTATCAAAATAGAATAAAAGAATAAACAGGAAGAGCGGCAGGAACAGCTTCGGTAAAAGAGCTGTTTTTGCTGCTTTTTCCATTTCCATATGGGAAGCTTTCTTTTTTCACAAGGAAGTGTTGATTTTTTATATACCGATTGGTATAATAGTCCTATCGTAAACATCATAAGTAAAGGCGGTGGTCCTTATAGACAACAGAGAATTGCTTCTGGATGCCGCGCTGGATCTGTTTTATGCAAAAGGATATGATGCAGTGGGAGTTCAGGAGATCGTAGACAGGGCAGGGGTCACAAAACCTACGCTGTACTATTATTTTGGAAGTAAGATAGGACTTTTGCGAAATCTTCTGGAGAGAGGATATAATATCCTGGAGAAAGGCGTGCTGGAAGCCTCCAGGATGAACGCCAGTCTTCCGGAAGTCCTTTATAAAGTGGCCAGGGAATTTTTTGACTACGCCGCGTCTCATGAAAAGTTTTATCTTTTTATGCTGGCGCTGTTTTATTCCGGAAGAGAAAATGAAGCTTACAAAACAGTTTCCCCTTTCATCGAAAACTATTATAATATTATTGTAGGGATCTTTGAAAACGCAGCTTCTCAGCTTGGAAATATGCGTGGGAGGCAGAAGCTTTTCGCAGTGGGATTCACAGGAGTTCTGAATCACCATATTATGACAGTAAGCTACGGCCTTTCGGAGAATGAAAAATTCGAGATCTCCAATGAGACTACTTATGAGATCGTACATCAGTTTTTATACGGAATATATTCATAACAGGAGGAAATGAAAATGGCAGCATGGTATGAAGAGGCAGTATTTTATCACATTTACCCTATTGGCATGACCGGGGCGCCAAGAGAGAACCGGGAAGAGCAGGTAGTCCACAGATTTGATCTTCTGGACGAATGGCTGCCTCATGTGGCAGAACTGGGATGCACGGCGATCTATATAGGACCTCTTTTTGAATCTACTACTCATGGATACGACACCAGAGATTATAAAATGGTGGACAGAAGGCTGGGAGATAACGAGGATTTTGCAGAATTTGTCAAGAAAGCCCATGACCTGGATATCAAGGTGGTGGTAGACGGAGTTTTCAATCATACGGGAAGAGAATTTTTCGCTTTCCAGGATATCCAGAAAAACCGGGAAAATTCTCCTTACTGCGGATGGTACAAGGGAATCAACTTCGGCTGGAACAATCCATATAATGACGGTTTTGGCTATGAAGCCTGGAGAAATTGTTTTGAACTGGTGAACCTGAACCTTCAGAATCCGGAGGTAAGGAATTATCTTCTGGATGTGATCGATTTCTGGATCGATACTTTTGATATTGACGGCATCCGTCTGGACTGCGCAGACTGCCTGGATTTTTATTTTATGGAGGAGATGCGGCGGCGGACCGGCGAGAAGAAAAAGGATTTCTGGCTTATGGGCGAGGTGATCCATGGGGATTACAGCCGATATATCCAGGATGGCCAGAAGATGCTCCACAGCGTTACCAACTATGAACTTCACAAAGGACTTTATTCCGGACATAATGATCACAACTATTTTGAGATCGCTCATACCATCCGCCGGGAATTTGATGAGAACGGCGGTATCTATAAAGGTATGAAACTTTACTCTTTTGTAGATAATCATGATGTAGACAGGATCATGAGCAAGCTGAATCAGAAGGATCATATCTATCCGGTGTATACTCTTTTATATACACTTCCGGGAATCCCCTCTCTCTATTACGGATCTGAATGGGGAATTGAAGGAAGAAAAGAGGGAAGCAATGATGATCCTCTGCGGCCTGCTCTCACCATGGAGGATCTGGAGAAAGAAAAGGATTCTCCTATCATGGAGTGGGTGAAGAAGCTGGGAGAGATCCATAAGAAATTCAGTCAGTGTCTGGCTTACGGCCGTTACCGGGAACTGCTGCTTACCAACCGGCAGTATGCCTTTGCAAGATTTACAGAGGAGCAGGGGCTTTTGACAGCAGTGAACAATGACGAGCAGGAGGCAGAAATGTATATACCTGTTCCATTTTCAGATAAAACTTATGTGGATCTGGAGACAGGAGAAGAAGCGGCAGTGGAAAACGGAAAGCTCCATGTATCCGTAAAAGCCGCAGGAAGTCTGTTCCTGGAGATCCGTTAAGGAACAGACAGGGCCGGGAGATGGCAGAGAGAAGGCCTGACTTGAGACAGAGACCAGAACCCGGACCGGGGCAGGAATGAAGGACGTTCCTGAATTTAGCAAAGAAGGGGAAGATTTTTATGGGAAACAATATGAAAATAACGGAACTGGACCGGTATCTTTTCGGACAGGGAACACATTATGAAATTTATAAGCTTCTGGGAGCTCATCCCGGAACCCAGAGAAAAAAAGAGGGAGTTTTCTTCGCAGTGTGGGCTCCCCACGCAAAGGGCGTTTCTGTAGTAGGGAGTTTTAACGACTGGGACCCGGAAGCAAATGTGATGAGCTGTGACAATGATATGGGGATTTATCAGCTCTTTATTCCAAAGGTGCGGGTAGGGGATCTCTATAAATTCTGTATCACCACCTATAAAGGAGAAAAGCTTTATAAAGCCGACCCTTATGCCAACTGTTCTGAACTTCGTCCCGGCACGGCTTCCAAGGTAGTGGATATTACCAATTACAAATGGACTGACGCCACATGGATGAAGAAACGGCAGGAGTTTGACGTGAAAAAAGACGCCATGGCTATTTACGAGGTCCATCCGGGTTCCTGGAAAAAACATCCCAGGAAAGACGAAGAGGACAAAGGATTCTATAACTACCGGGAACTGGCCCACGCTTTGGCAGACTATGTGAAAGAAATGGGATATACCCATGTGGAACTGATGGGTATCGCAGAGCATCCCTTTGACGGTTCCTGGGGGTACCAGGTGACAGGCTATTATGCTCCCACTTCCCGTTATGGAACTCCTGAAGATTTCCGTTATTTTGTCAACTATATGCACCGCAACAAGATCGGGGTCATCCTGGACTGGGTTCCTGCCCATTTCCCGAGAGATGCTCACGGACTGGCCAATTTTGACGGAACCCCTACTTACGAATATGCAGATCCCAGAAAGGGCGAACATCCGGACTGGGGCACAAAAGTCTTCGACTATGGCAAAAATGAAGTGAAAAATTTCCTTATCGCCAATGCTCTGTTCTGGATCCAGGAATATCACGTTGACGGCTTAAGAGTAGACGCGGTAGCTTCCATGCTGTATCTGGACTACGGACGGCAGCAGGGCCAGTGGGTGCCTAATAAATACGGGGAAAATAAGAACCTGGAGGCCATTGAGTTCTTCCGGCACTTAAACTCCGTGGTCCTTGGAAAGAACAAAGGCGCTGTGATGATCGCTGAAGAATCCACCGCCTGGCCTCTGGTTACCGGAGATCCCAAGGACGGCGGCCTGGGCTTCAGCCTGAAATGGAATATGGGATGGATGCATGACTTTCTGGAGTACATGAAACTGGATCCTTATTTCAGAAAATACAACCATAATAAGATGACTTTCTCCATTACTTACGCTTACAGCGAGAATTTTATTCTGGTCCTTTCTCATGACGAGGTTGTCCATCTGAAATGCTCTATGATCAATAAGATGCCTGGTCTTGGACAGGACAAGTTCGAGAACCTGAAGGCAGGCTATTCCTATATGATCGGCCATCCGGGAAAGAAACTGCTGTTTATGGGACAGGACTTCGGCCAGTATCAGGAGTGGAGCGAGGAGAGAGAACTGGACTGGTATCTTCTGGGTGAAGCGAGCCATCAGCAGCTCCAGAACTATGTGAAACAGCTTTTTGCTCTTTATAAGAAATATCCTGCCCTGTACGCCAACGACGCCAATCCCCAGGGCTTTGAATGGATCAATGCCGACGATGCCACAAGAAGTATTTACAGCTTTATCCGTCTGTCCCCCACAGGAAGGAACAACCTTCTCTTTGTGATCAACTATACCCCTGTGGCCAGAGACGACTACCGGGTAGGCGTGCCGAAACGGAAACAGTACAAGCTGATCCTGAACAGCCGGGAGCCGGAGTTCGGCGGTCATGAGCATAAGGAACAGTTGGTCTATAAGGCAGTAAAGAAAGAGTGCGACGGAAGACCATATTCTTTCGCATATCCGCTGCCGGCTTATGGAGTGGCGGTGTTCCTGTTCTAAAGGAACAGGGGAGAGCAACAGCTTCTGTTTAAAAGGAATATTGAAAAGATAAGGAATCCCTCAGGATCTCTGGAAGGACCGTGGTTATTGATCATGGAGACAGAGATTCTGGGGGATGATTTGTTAATCTGCAAAAAGGAGGTGTCTGACAGTGAGAGTACTTGTTATACCAGATGTTCATTTAAAACCATATCTTTTTTACCAGGCCTTGGAACTTATGGAAAAAGGAGAAACCGATCAGGCGGTATGTCTTATGGATATACCAGATGACTGGGGCCGGGAATATGATATCGGTCTGTATGTACAGACCTATGATGCGGCTATAGAGTTTGCTAAAAGGTATCCGGATGCTCTCTGGGCATATGGAAATCATGATCTGTGTTATCTGTGGAATGAAAGAGAGAGCGGATACAGCCATGCGGCGGCCCGGACAGTACAGGAAAAACTGCTGGAGCTTCATAGAGCTCTGCCGGAAGGAAATGAAATAAAATATATTCAGAAAATTGACAATGTATTGTTCTGCCATGGCGGCGTGCTGGATTATTTTGTGAAAAGCCTGGTGAGTCCTTTCGAGTATAAGGATGAAAATAAGGCAATCCGGAAGATCAACGAGTTCCATCACGATCTGATGTGGAATGATATGTCCCCTATATGGCTTAGACCGCAGTATGAAAGGGGAAAAATGTACAAACCCCGTAAGCTCCTTCAGATAGTGGGGCATACCCCGGTAGAGAAGATATACAGAGAGGGGAATGTAATATCCTGTGATGTCTTTTCCACATATAGAGACGGCAGGCCTATTGGGACTCAGGAGTTTCCGGTGATCGATACGGAAACCTGGGAGTTCTGGGGTATCAGGTGTGAGTGATCATTGATATAGATAGTTTATTTGTATAGATAAGTGGCTACTGTTATGTTAAAATTTAAAGTGTTTATACAAAAGATGATGCAATATTAGACAGAGGAAAAAGTATGTTTAAGATAACAGAAGGAGATTTTAAAAAACAGAAATATGGAAATGAAAGCTATTTGTCTAACTGGCCTATGCTTTACATATTGGAAAATGGAAAACAGGCATATATTGGTCAGTCTAATCATGTGAAAAACCGCATGTCACAACACTATAGTTCTGTCGATAAACGTATTTTTGATAAAGTATATTTTATATACTCTTCAAAATTTAATCAGTCGGTTACCTTTGATTATGAATCGAAACTTATCCAGTATATAGCGGCGGATGAACTTTATGAGGTTCGTAATAAAAACGCAGGGATGGCCGATAAAGAATATTACGGGAAAAAAGAATATGATGATAAGTTCCAAGTTTTATGGCGCAGTCTGCAGCGGGCGAAGTTAGTAAAACATTCTTTAGAAGAGCTTGAAAATTCTGATCTGTTCAAATATTCCCCATATAAAGAACTGAATGATGATCAGAGAATGGCGGTAGAAGAAATTATCGGATCATTAAAACAGGGAGAGGATCAAACCATTGTTGTAAATGGAATGCCTGGAAGCGGAAAAACAATCGTTGCTATTTTCTTAATGAAATATTTGAAAGACAGTGAAGAATTCAAAGGGAAAAAAATCGCATTTGTAGTACCACAGACTTCATTGCGAAAGACATTAAAAGGTATTTTTAAGAGTATTTATGGCCTCAGAGCATCGGATATTTTATCTCCTTCCGATGTGACAAAACAGTATTATGATATACTCCTTGTAGATGAGGCACACCGGTTGCACCAGTACAAGAACATTTCATATATGGGAGCATTTAAAAAGAGCTGTGAACGGATCGGATTAACTACAGAAAGCGATGAACTGGATTGGATCCTGCATCAATGTAAATGTCCGGTACTGTTTTATGATGAAATGCAAGTAGTCGGTCCATCTGGTATTGATGTAAAAAGATTTCAAAATAAAATGCGAAGAGAACAGTCAAAAAGGATACTATCTTATTACAATCTTCTTACACAAATGCGGGTAAAAGGCGGAAACGATTATATAACCTATGTGAAAGATCTTTTAAAAGGGTGTGTGAAAGAGAAAAAAACTTTTGCAGATTATGAGCTGAAATTAGTGACAGATTTCGAAAAGTTTAATAACCTGATGTACCGAAAAGAAAAAGAAGTTCAATTGGTAAGAATGGCGGCCGGATATGCATGGGACTGGATCAGTAAAAAGAACAAATCTTTGTACGATATC
>DWUY01000251.1 GCA_019120515.1 Candidatus Blautia avicola
GACGCTGTTCATGCTGACGAAAACCTGACGGTGGCAGCAGGGACCATGAATATTTCAGAAAGCTATGAGGGTCTGGAGGCCCTCCATCTTGAGATACAGGGCGGGGATATCACCCTTACAGCCAGCGACGATGGCCTGAATGCGGCAGGCGGTGCAGACTCCAGCGGGACTCAGGGGGGGGAGAGACGGAATGTTCGGGGGAGGAGGCCCGGGTTCCTCTTCTTCAGACGGCACCATTTTAATTACAGGGGGAACTTTGAATATTACTGCCTCCGGAGATGGTATTGACGCAAATGGATCTCTGGAAATAACCGGAGGATATACGGTGGTGGCAGGACCTACCCAGGGAGATACTTCCACCCTGGATTACGATACAACTGCACAGATCACAGGAGGAACTTTTATCGGAACAGGGGCTTCGGGGATGGCTCAGACATTCAGTGATGCACAGCAGGGCGTCATATCCGTCAGCGTAGGCGAGCAGTCTGACGGTACAGAGGTTACTCTTACAGACTCCAGAGGCAATGTTGTCCTGGATGTGACTCCGGATCTGTCCTTTGCCGTAGTTATCTTAAGCAGTCCGGATCTGGTGTCCGGGGAAAGCTATACCCTTACAGTGGGAACCGCTTCAGAGGAAGTGGAGGCCGGTTAAGTAAGTACACAAATAAAAATCGAACAGCTGTCGTGTCATTTGGCTTGTGCCAAAAGATACGGCGGCTTTTCTTGTAATCCTGGAAATACTTCAGTATAATAAATAGAAAGAAGCCTTGTGTATCAGAACAGAATGATGTGATGGATTACCTGTAAAGGGGAAACCAGAGAGGAGAAAGAATAGGAAATGGAAGCCAGAAAAAAGAAACTTCCCATCGGGATTGAAAATTTTGAAGAAATTCGGACGAAAGGCTTTTACTATGTGGATAAAACGGGATTGATCAAAGAACTCCTTGAGAACTGGGGAAAGGTAACGCTGTTTACACGCCCGAGAAGGTTTGGAAAGTCATTAAACATGAGTATGCTGAAAAGTTTCTTTGAACTGGGCGGTAGGAAAGAAATCTTTGAGGGACTGGAAATTTCAAAAGAGGTTTCATTGTGTGAAGAATATATGGGAAAATTTCCGGTGATTTCAATATCTTTGAAAGGAATTGATGCAGGCTCTTTTAATACGGCCAGGGAATTGGCAATTCAGATCATCAATGGAGAAGCACGGCGGTTTCAGCATCTTTTAGACAGTGACCGTCTTACAATTTATGATAAAGATGCTTATACGGCATTGCTGCGGGCAGATATGAGTGAAGCTGTTCTATACAGCAGCTTAAAGATATTGTCGGAACTTTTGGAAAAACATTATGGACGGAAAGTGATCCTTCTGATAGATGAGTATGATGTGCCATTATCAAAAGCTTTTGAACAGGGATATTATGATCAGATGATCGTACTGATCCGCAATCTGTTTCAACAGGTATTGAAGACCAATGACAGTCTGGAATTGGCAGTGCTGACCGGCTGTATGCGTATCTCCAAAGAAAGTATTTTTACCGGCTTGAACAATCTGAAGATTTTGTCTGTGGCAGATGTGCGATTTGATGAATACTTTGGATTTACAGACAGTGAAGTAAGGGAACTGTTAGAATACTATGATCTTTCCCGGAATTATGGAGATGTTAAGGAATGGTATGACGGATATCAGTTTGGCAATGTGGAAGTATATTGTCCCTGGGATGTTGTCAACTATTGTGATGAACTCCGTGCCGATAGTAATGCTTTGCCCCAGAACTATTGGTCTAATACCAGCAGTAATGAAGTGGTAAGGAAGTTTATCCAGGGGGCGGACATCGGTACAACAAAGAACGAGATTGAAAGACTTGTTGCAGGAGAGGTTATTAAAAAAGAAATCCATCAGGAACTGACTTATAAAGATATGTACAATTCTATTGACAATATTTGGAGTATTCTTTTTACTACCGGTTACCTTACACAGCGTGGAAAACCGGAAAGAAAAAGCTTTTATCTGGCAATTCCAAACATGGAGATCCGTGAGATCTTTATAGAACAGATCATGGATTTTTTTAAGGAGAATATCAAAAAGAACGGGGATGCTGTAAATGCTTTTTGCAACGCTCTTCAAAAAGGAGAGGCAGAGGAAGTGGAGAAGAGATTTTCGGACTATCTGCGAAAGACGATCAGTATCCGGGATACGTTTGTGAAAAAATCAAAGAAGGAAAATTTTTATCATGGTATCCTTTTGGGCCTCCTGGGCTATAAGGATACATGGATCATATCTTCTAATGAAGAATCTGGAGACGGCTACAGTGATATTCTTGTGAGGAGTGAGGACGAAGAAATCGGTATTGTAATTGAGGTGAAATATGCAGAAAACGGTAAACTGGAGGAAGCCTGCCAAGAAGCCTTGCAGCAAATTGAGCGCAAAGGATATCAGGAAGAACTTCAGGAAGAAGGGATAGAGCATATCCTGAAATATGGTATCGCATGTTATAAGAAACGCTGTAAGGTCCGGCTTATTGGCGAGGGGGAAATATTTGCTTGAAATTCTCCCCTACAGGGTATATAATAGCA
>DWUY01000252.1 GCA_019120515.1 Candidatus Blautia avicola
GGAGTATAGCAGCAGAATTTCTTCTTTATCTGGCCTAATATTATCTCTTTTTCTCTTCCGATACAAGCCTGGATCTGAAAAATCTTCACGCAACAGGCGAATAGGGAATCCATTCTACTATCTGTTCCACAGGAAAAACACACAAAAGAGTAAAGAATACTGCTCCTGCAAAGACTGACCAGCGTACCAAAGGGATATTTTTCTTCTGATAGATCAGGACCAGGATAAAAACCAGGAAAAGCCAGATCAGAAATACAGAAGAAATACATCTTTTTACGGTAAAGCCATAGGCAACTATATACATGCCCAGCTTGCTGGCCGCTGTGGCCAAAAGAAGAAGGGTCAAAGCTCCCAGGATCCCGTTTTCCAGGAGCAGTCCTCTGTTCTTTCTCCGTGGAGTCTTGGCACAGCCGTTCATGACAGTGAGAAAACTGGCATTCAAAAGAGCGATGACACACAGCTCAAAGAATCCCTGGCGTGCATACTGAGCATAGGTATAGGCTTCCGGCAGAATGCCAAAGAAGGCTGAAAACAGATACCTGGCCTGCAGTCCAATGAACAGAACATAGACTGCCGAAACGATCATACCAAAAGTAAGCACTGCTATATCCGGCACAAACCGGAAAATTCTGCCGGATTCTTCGTGAAAACGGATACACGCTTCCTCTTTTACATGTCTTTTATAGACGCCGCCATACAAAGTGCCGAACATGAATGCTCCCAGGAGAATTCCCACGATTCCTCTCCAGATCAGGATCCAGAAATCCTCTCCCAGAGCATCAAGGACAGTATCTACCAGGCTTCGAAAGCCTGTATCTGCCCGGGACAGGATAGGAA
Source organism: Candidatus Blautia avicola (assembly GCA_019120515.1). Lineage (GTDB taxonomy): Bacteria > Bacillota > Clostridia > Lachnospirales > Lachnospiraceae > Blautia > Blautia avicola. The sequence goes on from DWUY01000252.1 coordinate 838, forward strand.
TAATGACCAGCAGGGCCGGGATGGATATGAGGATCCCCAGAAGGACCATCCGCCAGTCTTGCTTCTCTTCCCTTTTCTCAGAAAAAGTCTGAAAGATCAGGCGTATCTGGCACAAAAAATTCAGGATTGGAAGAGCGATCAGCCCGTTCCAACTGTCCAGCAGGATCCAGGAAGAGGTCTGCCCTTTCCACAAAAGCCCCTCTGTTATAACCAAGGTCCAGTAGGCGGCCACGAGAAAGATCATCAAAGTCTGGCCGAAATCAAATACGCTGTAAAAGCCGTATGGAAGACTGATTCCCAGGAGGATCAGCGTCCAGAAGATTTTTTCCCCGGTTATGGGAAATTTTTTCAGTCCGGCATAGGCAAGAACGGTAATAATATAAAGGATAGAAAACATGGACAGTCCTCTGGCAAAGTTCTCCATACACAGACAGTTCCACATCAGGATCCCCAGGATCACATACAGTCCGGCAAAAACATGATCCCACCGGTCCCCCGGCAGTTTCTCCAGAAGAGGCCGTTCCTCTTTCATCAGTACCAATCCATGTCCTGTTTCATTTCCTGTTTTCAGGTTTTCCATATTCAGTCACTCCCTTCTTCCGGAACATATTCCAGGATATCTCCCGGCTGGCAATTCAGCTCCCGGCATAAAGCTTCCAGGGTAGTAAAACGCACCGCCTTGGCTTTGCCGTTTTTTAAAATAGAAAGGTTGGCCGGGGTGATCCCTATGGCCTTGGCCAGTTCTCCGGCGCCGACCTTTCTTTTAGCCATCATCACATCAAGATTTACAATAATCGGCATATCCACCCTTCCTCTCTATATGGTATAGTCATTTTCCTTCTTGATCTCCTCCGCCTGGGCAAATACATTTTTGATCACCCGGAGGATCAGGGCCATAAACACTGCAGCGGCACAGAGGGCAAAGAATGCCGGATAGTAAAAACTGCTGACCAGGAAGATCAGTCCCGCAGCCAGACAGCACCAGGACATTCCTCTGAGGTATCCGGTATTTTTCTCTGTAAACACCTCTTCCCTTTTAATATTGGCCAGCAGCCGGTTCATCATATAGAGAGCCGCTGCCGCCGGGATGGCTGTTGTGTATGTAGTAGCCAGAAAATAAATCCTGCTGTCCGCAGACAGGATCATTCTTTCCCGGATAAACCAGGAAAAGATCCAGGGAGCGCTCACACAGAGAGCTGCCAGAGCCGCCGCGCTGAGCCACACAAAGATCCTGGTAAGGAACAGGCTTTTATCATCATTCCATTTCATAGGTTCATTCCTCCTATATTTTGTTATCTCTTTTCTTCTGTTTCAGGATAGCACAGTAATTTCTGTTATGCAAGATATTTTTATTGTTTTTCGATAAATATTTTCTGTGATTCAAGATTCTATTTTTCTTTAAAGGGTATAATTTAAGGGCCGCTAAATACAAGCGGCCCTTAACCAATAATTTTATACAATATAGAATTAATATTTTTCATAATGTCCCCGGCAGGCAATAATCACAATAGCCTCCTCTTCTACAGCATATACAATCCTGTGTTCACCATCGATACGTCGGCTCCAGAACCCTGACAGATTTCCTTTTAACGGCTCTGGCTTTCCTATCCCTTCAAATGGGGTTCGGCAAATATCTTTTACCAGCTGATTTATACGCTTCAAATTTTTCTTGTCGTGGCTTTGCCAAAACAAATAATCTTCCCAGGCATCACAATCCCACTGTATTCTTTTTATTTGCATACTTAATCCTCAATCAGCTCATGTTCGGCCGTCTTTAATCGACCGGCTTTATAATCTTCCATTTTCTTTTCTAAATACCGGATATTATTCTCCGAGTAAAATGGATCTGCTGTAACTACAAAAGGGATTTTTCTTTCCCGGACAACAGTTTTGGCAAAAATTGTAAAGGCTGTAGTCATGCTCATTCCCATATCGGAACAGGTTTCTTCCAAATCTTTTTTGAGGTCGGAATCCATACGGAAATTAATATTAACTGTCTGTGCCATATAAAACACCTCCTTGCATTATCATTATATACTAGTTTTTCAGATAAATGCAAGTATTTTCATTACATTGTAATTATATTTTACTAATTATTTTGTATGTCTAAACTTCAAATAAGATTTAATTTCCTTCTGGTTGATTTTTTCTACCAAAATTGAATACCTCTCCATTGCGGAGGAGAAAAATAGTATGTAAAATTAGACTCAGAAAAGAATTTCGAGGTACAAATATATGAAAGAAATCCATCTTGGTCCGATCTTAACGGAAAATCGCCGCAGAATGGGGATCACCCAGGAAGAGCTGGCCGGGTTCCTGGGGGTATCTAAAGCAGCTGTCTCCAAATGGGAAACCGGCTCTGCCTATCCGGATATCCTGATGCTTCCCAGGCTGGCTTCTTTTTTCAACATTACCATAGACCAGCTCATGGGATACAGGCCCCAGCTGAGCCGGGAAGAAATACGCCAGGTCTATGTGGATCTTGCAAAAGAATTTACCGTACTTCCCTTTAAAAAAGTTCTGGAGCACTGCCGGGAATATATACGAGAATACAGCTCCTGCTATCCCCTTCTTTTCCAGATGGCCACACTTTTTGTCAACCATATTTCTCTGGCTCCATCTCCTGATGAAGCCCAGGCCCTTATCAGGGAAGCTCTGGAGCTTTTTCAAAAAGTAAAGGATCACGGGAAAGAACCTGACCTTATAAACAGCTCTCTGCAGATGGAAGCCTACTGCCTGCTCCTTCTTAGCCGGCCTCAGGAAGTCCTGGATCTTCTTTCAGAGGACCTTTCCATCACAGGACCTTTAGAACCTCTTCTGGCTTCTGCCTGGCAGATGAAGGGAAATCTTACAGAAGCGAAACGGGTTTCGCAGATTGGCATTTACCGGGATATGCTCTCCCTGATCAACCAGCTGCTGCCCTACATCAGCCTGTGTACAGGGGATTCTTTTGCTCTGGAAGAAAGCTGCCGACGGCTTCAGACCATATCTGAAGTTTTTCATCTGGACAGACTCCATCCCGGGGTTCTTCTCTCCTGCTATATTACAATGGCCCAGGCCATGCTCCAGACAGGAGAAAAAGAGAAAGCCCTGGACATTCTGGATGCTTATACCCGTCTGGCTTCCGGGAACATATATCCCTTAAAGCTTCACGGAGACGAATATTTTTATTTATTAGACGGCTGGTTTGAAAAGGCTTCCAGCTTGGGAGATTATCCGCCCAGAAATGAAAACACGATCCGCCGCAGCATTATCCAGGCTCTGGAAGAAAATCCGGCTTTCTCTTCTCTAAAAGAAGAGCCCAGGTTTCAGGAGATGGCACGCAGACTGAAGAAAAAAGAGGAGGAAGTATGATATGGATACCATTCTTTTAGATCACCTGTCAAAAACATATCCGGGAGGAAAGCAGGCCCTTAAGGGAATCAGTCTTTCCCTTGGAGAGGGAGAAGTTTTCGGATTTTTAGGACCAAATGGTGCCGGAAAAACCACCACAGTAAAACTTCTTACCGGGATCCTTTCCCCCACACAGGGACACTGTCAGGTCATGGGAACAGACCCTTCCCGAGAGCCGGAAAAGACCCATGCAAAAACCGGAGTGGTCACCGAACACGCCCAGATGTATGACCATCTCACCGGATTGGAGAATCTGCTGTTCTATGCTTCTATATTCGGCATTTCTCCCAGAGAAGGAAAAGACCGGGCTATGGCCCTTCTCTCCCGCCTTGGCCTGGAGAAAAGCGCTCAGCAAAAACTCTCTGCTTATTCCACTGGTATGCGCCAGAGACTTTCCCTTGCCAGAGCTCTGATCCACCGGCCTCGGGTTCTCTTTCTGGACGAGCCTACCTCCGGTCTTGACCCGGAAAGCGCCCAGCAGGTAAATTCTCTCATCAAAAACCTGGCAGCGGAAAAAGGAGTTACCATTTTTCTGTGTACTCATCAGCTCAGGTATGCCCAGGAATTATGCACCCGATATGGTCTTCTTGAGGAGGGAAGTCTTCTGGCTCTTGGCACTTTGGAAGAACTTCAGAAAAAAGTCCTGCAAAGACCGATCCTCCAGATCACTGCCCGCCAGTTTCCAGAAGATCTCTCTTTTAAAAGAACCGGAGATCTTTGTTACGAAACAGAAATTTCGTCAGAAGAAGAGATACCGGGTCTCCTTAGGCGGATCCTGGAGGCCGGGGGAAAACTTTATGCTGCCCAGACCAAGTATCCCACCCTGGAAGATATTTATTTTTCACTGACTTCAAAAAAGGAGGAAGAACCATGAACCAAGCCATGTCCGCCATTATAAAAAAAGATTTACGAAGCATTACCGCCAACCGCCGGTTTTTTATCTCTCTTTTGATCGTTCCTCTGGTCCTTGCTCTGTTTCTTGCCAGCATTTTTGTTCTGACTGCATATTTTGCGCCGGAGGATCCGGATATTCAGGCAATGCTGGAACTTCTTCCCCAGGGAACCTTGACGGATGATCCTGGCCTTGCCCTGCTCCATCTGATCTTCAACTATATCCTTCCGGTATTTTTCCTTATCATTCCTATTATGGCTTCTTCTATTATGGCAGCCAGCTCCTTTGTAGGAGAGAAGGAAAAGCATACTTTAGAAACTTTATTTTACGCGCCCCTGAGCCTGGACCAGATCTTCCGTTCCAAAGTTCTGGCTTCCTTTCTGCTGAGTATGGCCGTGTCTCTGCTTTCCTTTCTAGGCATGTTCCTAGTAATAGAAGCGGAAATATTTTTCCTCATGGGTTCCTTCCTGGTACCGGGGCCAAACTGGCTGGTCATGCTGGCGCTTCTCTCTCCTTCCGTTTCCCTTATGGCAGTAACTCTCATTGTCAAAGGCTCTGCCAGAGCCCAGAGTATGGAGGAATCCCAGCAAAGCGCTGTTTTTCTGATCCTGCCCCTTCTCCTGCTGATCGTAGGACAGGTTTCCGGCCTTATGCTCGTCAGTCCCTGGATCCTGCTGATCTTAAGTCTGATATGTATAGGGATTGCCTGGATCCTGCTGAAAAGAGCTGTAAAAGGCTTTGCCTATGAAAGACTTCTGGGGTAGTTTCCTTTTCTCTCTCCCTGTGTTACAATGAGTAACCACAGGGAGCTGCCTATGCAGCCTATATCAGGAATATTCCCGATTTTGATCAACGGGACAGCTCCAGGAAGAGGAATCAGAAATGAAAATAGCAGTATGTGATGACGATCTGATCTTTCAAAGAAAGATCAAAGAAGAACTGGACCAATATTACCAGAGCCTTGATGTTCTGGTGGAGATCTTCTCTTCGGGGGAAGATCTCCTTCGTGCCGCAGCCGCAGATCCCTACGGTTTTTTCTGCGTTTTTCTGGATATTGAAATGCCCGGCATAGACGGTATGGAAACTGCCAGAAGACTTGGCGAGCTGAACCGGAATCTTCCGGTCCTTTTTCTCACCAGCCACCGGAACCTGGCTGTGGAGGGCTATGAGCTGAACGCCTTCCGCTTTCTCACAAAACCCCTGGAACATGAACGTCTCTGCCGGGCTCTGGCGGCTCTGGAAGCAAAAGGCCGGGAACAGGCGCGGATTTCTGTTACCAAAGACGGACGGGATCTTTTTCTTCCTGTAGAAGATCTCCTTTATATAAAAAGCGAGAATATTTACCTGTCCTTGGTTACCCCGGATCACGCTTATCTGATCCGGAAAAAACTGAAAGATCTTCTGCCTCAGCTGCCTCCCGCTATGTTCTGTCAAATCCACCGCAGCTATGTGGTAAATCTTCACAAAGTATTCTCTTATTCCGGAAAGGATCTGGTCATGGAAGATCAGACGGTACTTCCCGTTAGCAGAAACCGGCGGGAGACTTTAAAAGAGGCCCTGCTCCGCAGCATGGCAGGAAAAGCTGCCTGGGGAATACAGGAGGACAGGTTATGATCTTACTAAATATCTTCGGCAGTGCCCTGGGAATTTTACAGGTTTCCCTGGTCCTCTGTCTTTTTGCCCGCTACATATATCTGGAGAAAGGATTTTCCTCCCTGAGACAGCTTAAACTTTTCTGGGGAATCGCTGCAGGGATTTCTCTGGTCGGTACAGTATGTCAGGAAATCTTTGGATTTATGGAAGACTATCTTCTGTTGATCATCATCAGTATTTTTTCCTTTTATATTATACTTACCAGAGAAAAGAAACGGATCCGGGGGATTTTCCTTCTGTTTCCCATTCTGGGTTTTGTAATATCTGTATTTTTTTTCATTGTCCTGGGTCCTCTCCTTGCCGGATACTACGATATAGAATCTGAGTTTGCCTGGTATCCTCTGATGGATATTTTCGCCTGGGCGCTTTTGCTGTTCTTCTTTTTTGCAGGAAAGAACTGGCGTCAAAAACTAAGAGAAGGGGGCCGACAGCGGTCATTAAGTCTCTGGGAACGATGGCTGTTAAATATTTCCGGGATTTTTCTTCTGATCCTGGTGATCATGCTCCTTTCTTTCAAAGATCTTTTTACCACCAGAGAAGAAGGCGTAACTTTCCTTCTCGCAGG
>DWUY01000253.1 GCA_019120515.1 Candidatus Blautia avicola
TGCGGCTTCTTTCTCTTCGTCAGAAGTACCTTTTGGAATACTAAATCCTGTAACTTCGGAGATACCTACTCTTCCTGATGATCCCGCCGGAATCGGCGCGACCCCAAAATTGACCTCATTTTCTTTTAACCCGTTGACCATCCATGGGCCATTAATAACCATACCCAACTGTCCTGCCATCATCAGATTGTCAAGGTCAGCCCCTGTAGTGCCTTTTGTACAAATTCCCTGATCAACCATATCCTGCACAAATTTCATTGACTCCAGATTTTCTTCTGACACCAGATCTGATTTCGTATTATCATCTGAAAAAATCTTTCCTCCATTTGAGAGAAACATAGAGTCAAACCATGCGACACCGCCTGATACAGGAAGTCCTACTCCATATATATTTCTGTCAGGATCCGTGATTTTTTCTGCTGCCTGAGCCATCTCCTCCCAGGTATCCGGTACTTTTTCAATCCCGGCCTCTTCAAATAAATCTTTATTATAATACAGATATTGGGTAAACCACTGCATCGGTATCATATATTGATGTCCGTCTACATAAAAACTCTCCAGGGCTGAAGATCCAAAATCATTTTTATCTGTACCGGTAGCGTCAAAGAAATCATCCAGAGGCAATATGCTTCCATTCTCACTATAAAGCGCTACATCAGCATTTCCCTGAAGCAGCAAAGCTGGTGCTGTTTCTGTAGTAATAGCCGGCGCCAACTTCTCTGTCAGCGTCTCCGCCGGCATGATGTCCATTTCAATCGTAATACCGTCCTCATTTTCTTCATTGAATTTATCTACGATCTCTCTAAGCACATCGCCATCTGAGCCTGTAAATGAATTCCAGAATTGAATCGTTATCCCTTTTTCATTTTCTCCGGTCTTCACATCTGAATGATTACTTTCTTGGCCTGCGCCTGGCGCCTTTGTATTGCAGCCTGCCAAACAGCCTGCAGCCATCACCATAGTAAGTGTCATCGCTAAAACTTTTTTTCTCATTTTTATCCTCCTTTTTTCATATCTTTTCCAAAATGTGCACGTGTACATTTTATCGAAAAGAAAAAACACATTGCTATATTATGTGCAAACATAAAGCTGTCTGATTAAATTGTCATAATGTTCACGTGAACTTTTTATGGTGAAATTATATATCCTTTTCATTCCTCTGTCAACATGTTTTTGTATTTTTGTTTAATTTCTTTATATATCATTCCATTTTTTCGTCATACTGTCTCGCCTTCTATGATTTTATATGGGATTTCTAAATGTCTCACCCCTCTTTCACCGCGGATCATTCCTAATAATTGCTCTGCTGCCTGTTCGCCTATCTCTTCAATATGATTGTCTACAGTGGATAATTTTGATAAAGCGCCGAATGGAATATCCATATGATCAAATCCCATAATGCCAAAGTCCCGCTTTTCCAGATATCCGCTTTTTCTCAAAGCTCCGTAAGCTTCAATGGCAAACACATCTCCTGAACACAAAAATGCTGGCCTTTCTTTGGTTTTTTTCATATACTGGATAATTTTTTCCAGATATTGCTCTCCGTAAATAATCCTCTGTTCTAACTGCAGTTCTTTTACCGCATTGCAATATCCTTCCAATCTCTGATGATGCCCCATATTATCTTTACTATCCGCTCTTTTTAAAGGCGGGACCACAAAAACAATGTGCTTATATCCCCGCTCATAGATAAAATTGACAGCAGATCTCGTAGCCTTCTTCTCATCGATCCCTACTGTTGTAATTTCCGCCTCAGGTTTATGTCCGATCACAACACTGGGCACTGGCAGTTCATTTAAATATTTCCAAAATGCTTGATCATAACCAGATGGCGAAATGATCAATCCATCGACTCTATGCCCAACCAAAGTCCGGATCAACATTTTTTCAATTTCATGATCATTTTCATGCAATGTAATGTTCAACAAATACTTATTTTCAATCATCTTTTTTTCCATTGCATTTATCATTTTGGAAAAATACTGATTTTTCAAGTCTACTACGATCACGCCGATTGTCATGCTGACGCCTTTAACCAGACTTCTTGCAAGCAAGTCTGGCTGATAACCCATTTTTTCTGCAGTCTCCAAAATCATTTGTTTTGTCTCCGGTTTTATACTTCCTGTTCCGTGCAGCGCACGGGTAATCGTAGCTCTTGATACCCCGCAGATTTTTGCCAGATCTTTTGTCGTAACTCCCATAATCCCTCCGTATTGTCAGCCGCTTTGCTTATTTTCTCTCTAAATATATTTCAATATTATAATTCTTTTTTTTTAATTTTCAAAGAACATTTTATTTTTAATCATCACGGTCATATTTCACCTGTCTTCCAAGAAAAAACAATGCCGCCAGATTGGGCAGCGCCATCATCCCGTTAAAGGCGTCCGACAGGTCCCAGATCAGGCTGGGGGCCAGAATGCAGCCGGGCAGAGTAAGCAGGATATAGACATATCGATAAACATTCGCTCCTTTTTCTTTTCCCAGATAAGCCGCCGTCTGTTCCCCAAAATAAGACCATCCTGCAATAGTAGCAAAAGCAAATAATGCAGTTGCTGCCGCCAGAAACTGCGCACCCCAGGGGATGACCGCTCCAAAAGCCTGCCCGGTCAGTGTAGTACCGTCTACAGTCTCTATCCCCCGGCTGATCTGATCCAGGTATAATTCCGGCTGATACACGCCGCTTACCAGGATCACCAGGGCTGTGACCGTACATCCCACCATGGTATCGATAAACACCTCCAGCATTCCCCACATACCCTGGATCCGGGGACTTTCCACATCTGACTGCACATGGGCCATCACAGAGGACCCCAGGCCGGCCTCATTGGAAAAAATCCCTCTGGCTACCCCCATCCGGATAGCCTGCCTCATGGTATATCCTGCCGCTCCCCCGGCTCCTGCCCGGATCTGGAATGCCTGGGTAAAGATCAGACCCATTGCCTGGGGAACTGCCTGCCAGTTTGCCGCCAATACTGCCAGGGCTCCCAGGAAGTAAATTCCCGCCATAAGCGGTACCAGCTTTTCTGTAAGAGCCGCCACCCTCTTTACTCCGCCGGTAACGATCACTGCCAGCAGGATCATACATACGCTTCCGGTAATAAAAGGCGGAACGCCAAAGGCCGATTCCAGTCCTTTTGCCATAGAATTTCCCTGGACCATGTTTCCCATTCCAAAAGAGGCGATGAGACAGCATATCGCAAAAAGGACGGCCAGGAATCTGGAGTTCAGTCCTTTTTCCATATAGACCATAGCTCCCCCTGTCCAACGCCCCTTCTGGTCCTTATACCGATATCGGATCCCCAGATAGTTTTCCGCATAATTAGTCATCATCCCGAAAAAAGCAGAGACCCACATCCAGAAGATCGCTCCCGGTCCTCCAAAGATCAGAGCCGTAGCTACTCCGGTAATATTTCCGGTTCCAAGAGTAGCGGCCAGGGCAGTACAAAAAGACTGAAACTGGGAAATCGAATGCTCCTTTTGTGTTTTTCTCACTTTTCTTAAAGCCCCAAGGGTGCTTCCCAGCCATGTATGTATCTTTCTGATCTGAAAAAATTTTGAGTCCAGAGTAAAACGGATCCCCGTTCCCAGAAAAAACACCAGCATACCCGGTCCCCACACCAGCCGCTGCAGTCCGTGGATCAATTCTTCCATAACTTTTCCACCTGGTTTTTGTAAAATTTATGCCAGATTTCCGTTAAAAATGTATCATCTGTATTTTTAGCCATTATCTCTATAACTGTTTCTCTCTTTTTTCTTCTTTTTTGTGTTTTTTTGCTTAAAATTGTGGAAATAATCAGCGATTAATTGTATAATATATGGCAGTAAAGTAATAGAGCAAGCCTTATAAGGCTGTTTCTATTGCCATCTTAAGAAAGAGAGGGTTCACTATGAAACAAAACAATATGTTGGCAATGATACTGGCCGGCGGCCGTGGCACACGTCTGCATGAGCTGACAAAAAAAGTGGCAAAGCCTGCCGTATCTTACGGCGGAAAATACCGTATCATTGATTTTCCACTGAGTAACTGTGCCAACAGTGGGATCGACAATGTAGGCGTACTGACACAGTACGAATCTATTCAGTTAAACAGCTATGTAGCTGCCGGAGGACGGTGGGGGCTGGACGCCAAAAACAGCGGCGTTTATGTACTTGCTCCCCGTGAAAAGGCAGATGTGGATCTAGACGTATACAGAGGAACTGCAGATGCTATTTCTCAGAACATTGACTTTATCGACAGCTTTGATCCGGAATATGTCCTGATCCTTTCCGGCGACCATATTTACAAAATGAATTATGCGAAAATGCTGGCCGCGCACAAAGAACAGAATGCAGATGCCACGATCGCCGTGATCGAAGTTCCCATGCGGGAAGCGAGCCGTTTCGGTATCATGAATACCGATGAGACAGGAAAGATCGTAGAATTCGAAGAAAAACCGGAACATCCAAAGAGCAATCTGGCTTCCATGGGTATCTATATCTTTACCTGGAAACCTCTGCGCAAGCTCTTAACAGCCGATATGAAGAATCCGGATTCCCACCACGATTTTGGCAAGGATATCATTCCTGTTATGCTCAGCGAAAACAAGACCCTTTACGCTTACAAATTCAAAGGATACTGGAAAGACGTAGGTACCATCGACTCTCTCTGGGAAGCCAACATGGATCTTCTGGACAAGAACAATCCTCTGGATCTAAGCGATTCTTCCTGGAAGATCTACACCGAGGATTCTGACAGTCTTCCTCACTATATCGGACCGAATGCAGAGATCAAGCGGGCATTTATCACCCAGGGCTGTATCATCGACGGTACTGTAGAAAACTCTGTATTATTTACCGACACGAAAGTTGGAACCGGCGCCAAGGTCATCGACAGTGTGATCATGCCCGGCGCAGTTGTAGAAGAAGGCGCTGTGGTACAGAGAGCCATCGTAGCGGACGGTGTACATATCGGCAAAAACGCCAAAGTTGGCAGCGCTGACAGCGAGCATATCGAGCTTGTCGCAAAACGTGTAAAGGGGGAAGAATAATATGAGCAAGGCATTTGGAATTGTAAATTTTGCGGGAAGAAATGTACATATAGAAGGTATGCAGACCTATCGTCCCGTAGGCGCCTTTTCTTTCCTGGGACGTTACCGCGTGATCGACTTCCCGATCTCCAATATGAGCAACAGCGGCATTGACCGCATCCAGGTATATATCCGGAGAAAACCCCGTTCCCTTACCGAACATCTGGGAACCGGACGTCATTACAACATCAACTCCAAGAGAGGAAAACTTCATCTTCTCTATTCCGAAAACGGTATGGACAATGATATCTACAACAATGATATCGCTGCCTTTATCGAAAATATGGAGTTCATTGAACAGGCTCATGAGCCATATGTAGTCATTGCTCCCAGCTATATGATCTACACCATGGATTACAGCCAGCTTCTGGAATCCCATATCGAATCAGGCGCAGATATTACGCTCTTATATCATTCAGTAGACAATGCGAAGGAATCTTTCCTGAACTGTAATATCCTGAACCTGAATAAGCAGAAAGGGGTTCTTTCTATGGAGCCTAATCATGGAAATGCAAAGAACCGGAACATCTTCATGGAAACCTATGTAATGAAAAAGGATCTGTTTATTGAACTGGTAGAAAAAGCCCACAAGCTTTCTTCTATGTATACCCTGTCTGATATCGTAAATGATGCATGCAACAGCGAATTAGATATTAGGGGCATCGCTCATCGTGGATATTTTGCATCAATCTCTGATTTTAAGAGCTATTATGACGCTAATATCTCCCTGATAGATATGAAAACCTGCCAGAGTCTTTTCAGCGACGGCTGGACTATTTACACCAGGACAAACGACTCCTGTCCTACCCAGTATTTTGAAAATGCCAGCGTAAAGAACTCTGTTGTTTCCAACGGCTGCCATATCGAAGGTACTGTTGAAAACTCCGTGATCGGAAGAGGCTGTGTGATCAAAGAAGGAGCTGTGGTTAAAAACAGCGTGATCCTTCCGGATTCCGTCATTGGAAAAGACGTCTATGTGGAAAACCAGGTGGTAGACAAACACGCCAAGCTGATCCATGTAAAAGAGATCATTTCCGCACCGGATCGCCCAGGCTATATCAAGAGAAACGATACCTTATAAAAATCCTTAAAACAGCATAAAAAAATCCCCGGGCAGATGTCCCGGGGATTTTTTTATGCTGCATATTTTATTCGAATGCTTTTCCAACAGAACCGAAAAGTTCCATTTTTTCTTTGATCGTCTCGCAGATTGCATCGAAGCCTGGTTTTAATAATTTTCTTGGGTCATATCCTTTGCCCTGATTATCTTTGCCTTCCTCGATGTATTTTCTTGTAGCTGCTGCGAAGGATAACTGGCACTCTGTATTTACATTGATCTTAGATACGCCCAGATCAATAGCTTTGCGGATCATGTCTGCAGGAATTCCTGTGCCGCCGTGCAGTACCAGAGGCATTTCGCCTGTCAGTTTCTGGATATCGTCTAATACGTCGAAACGCAGACCAGGCCAGTTTTCCGGATATTTTCCGTGAATGTTGCCGATACCTGCTGCCAGCATATCTACGCCCAGATCAGCGATCATCTTACATTCCTTAGGATCTGCGCACTCGCCCATACCTACAACGCCGTCTTCCTCGCCGCCGATAGAACCAACCTCAGCCTCCAGAGAAAGTCCCAGACCTTTGCAGACACCAGCCAGCTCTTTTGTCTTCTCAACGTTCTCTTCGATAGGATAATGAGAACCATCAAACATGATAGATGAGAACCCTGCTTTGATACATTTGTAGCATCCGTCATATGTACCATGGTCTAAGTGAAGAGCTACAGGTACTGTGATATTCAGTTCTTCCATCATGGCTTTTACCATATCTGCTACAGTTTTAAAACCGCACATATATTTTCCGGCGCCTTCAGAAACGCCCAGGATAATAGGGGATTTGCATTCTTCTGCTGTAAGAAGAGCTGCCTTTGTCCACTCCAGGTTGTTGATATTAAACTGACCTACTGCATAATGTCCTGCTTTCGCTTTCTTTAACATTTCTGCTGCTGATACTAACATAATTAAAGACCTCCATATAGATTTTTCTAAGTTCCCTCTTTCACAGGACTGTATAAGCCAGCCCTTAGAAAACCTACAATTATTATATCACATTTTCCCTTTCAGGCAAGTATTTCTTAATGCAATTTTACCAAAACCATGCTATAATAAGTCCCAGAAAACCAGTCAAATACGACAGTCCCTTTTATGGGAAAAGAATCCAGGAAAGGAGGGTATGGTCAGATTTCTGCCCATACAAATCGAAACATTGAACAGAAAAAATTTAATCGTAGGTCAGTCCGGCGGTCCCACTGCCGTGATCAACAGCAGCCTTTACGGTGTAGTATCTGAGGGCCTTCTTCAAGATTCCATCGGACACGTATACGGAATGGTAAACGGAATCGAAGGCTTCCTGGCAG
>DWUY01000254.1 GCA_019120515.1 Candidatus Blautia avicola
GCATGTAAGCTGACTCTGAATGTAAAGGATGGAATCATTCAGGAAGCATTAGTGGAAACACTGGGATGTTCAGGTATGACCCACTCAGCAGCTATGGCAGCAGAAATCCTGCCAGGAAGAACTATTCTGGAAGCTTTAAATACAGACCTTGTTTGTGATGCTATCAACACAGCTATGAGAGAATTATTCCTGCAGATCGTTTACGGACGTTCCCAGAGTGCATTCTCTGAAGACGGACTTCCTATCGGTGCCGGTCTGGAAGACTTAGGAAAAGGTCTGAGATCTCAGGTTGGTACAATGTACGGTACATTAAAGAAAGGTCCTCGTTACCTGGAAATGGCAGAAGGCTACGTTACAGGAATCGCATTAGATGAAGAAGACCAGATCATTGGTTACAAATTTGTAAACCTTGGCAAATTCACAGATTTTGTTAAGAAAGGTGATGAGCCAAATGTAGCTTGGGAAAAAGCACAGGGCCAGTACGGACGTGTTGCTGACGCTGTTAAGATCATTGACCCAAGAGAAGAATAATGTGACAAACGCAGCAAAAAGGTAATGAATATAGGAGGATTTCATAATGGCTTTATTTGAATCATATGAAAGAAGAATTGACAAGATCAATCAGGTTTTAAATAGCTATGGTATCGCTTCCCTTGAAGAAGCTGAGAAAATTACAAAAGACGCCGGATTAAACGTATACGACATGGTTAAAGGTATCCAGCCGATCTGTTTTGAGAACGCATGCTGGGCTTATATCACAGGCGCTGCTATCGCTATCAAGAAAGGCTGCAAAAGAGCCGCAGACGCAGCAGCAGCAATCGGCGAAGGTCTTCAGGCTTTCTGTATCCCGGGATCTGTAGCAGATCAGCGTAAAGTAGGTCTGGGACATGGTAACTTAGGAAAGATGCTTCTGGAAGAAGATACAGACTGCTTCTGCTTCCTGGCTGGACATGAATCCTTTGCAGCAGCAGAAGGCGCTATCGGTATTGCTGAAAAAGCAAACAAAGTCCGTCAGAAACCACTGCGTGTTATCTTAAACGGTCTTGGAAAAGACGCTGCACAGATCATTGCACGTATCAATGGATTTACATATGTTGAAACAGAATATGACTACTACACAGGAGAACTGAAAGAAGTATTCCGTAAGGCATACTCTGACGGTCCTCGTGCAAAAGTTAACTGCTACGGTGCAAATGATGTTCGTGAAGGTGTTGCTATCATGTGGAAGGAAGGCGTTGACGTTTCCATCACAGGTAACTCCACAAACCCCACACGTTTCCAGCATCCGGTTGCAGGTACTTACAAGAAAGAGTGCGTAGAAGCCGGAAAGAAATACTTCTCCGTTGCTTCCGGCGGCGGTACAGGACGTACACTGCACCCAGACAACATGGCAGCAGGTCCTGCTTCCTACGGTATGACAGATACTATGGGACGTATGCACTCTGACGCTCAGTTCGCAGGATCTTCTTCTGTACCTGCACACGTTGAGATGATGGGTCTTATCGGCGCAGGAAACAACCCGATGGTCGGAATGACAGTAGCCGTTGCAGTAGCCGTAGAGGAAGCTGCTAAGGCTGGCAAGTTCTAAAAAACTAGGCTTTTAAAAGAGTAAGAGCAACAGGAGCGGTCTTTACGTAAAAAAGGCAGCTCCTGTTATTAATTATAAGTCCTTCGGAGGTATCTATAGGATAAAGAGTTCTTCGAATAGGCGGCAGTGGAAAACAAATTGTTCAATCTATTTAAGATTGTAGAATAGTTTAAAAGAATCATGTTATACTTGCTTTAGAGGTGATGAATATATGGCAGCAGGCAATGAAGCTATTTTGAGCAACGAAAAAAAATTTACAGTTTTTCAGTATGACCGATATGTAATTCGATTTAAAGCACCATATTCTCTTGAGCGATATACGAAAGTTAAGGAATGGGATCATGGATACTTGGTCGTAATGGCAAAATATGTACATAACGATAAAGAGGAAGAGGAATATATTGATTTAGTTCCAATTTTGGAAAATTTATACTTTGACGCAGAGGCTTTTTTAGCTCCAATCAAGAAGGTGAGGGTGGCAGATGACAGATGTGAGGAAAGTGGCAGATGAAGCCGATATGATTATCAATGGATATGCTTTTACACAGAGTGGAGAGAAATGCCGTGTTCTGAATCTGAGACATCCGGATAAAGCAACTGTATTTTCAAAAAATGGCGAAGTTTTAGAGACAAGTATGGATGATATAGAAATACAGATTGTAAAGGAGTATTTGGAAAAGAACAGGAAATTTATGGAGGGATGTAATGCCGAAATATTATGAATTTAAGGTCGCAGGATACTACTTATATTTTACATCCCACTGTGTGATTGAATGTATGCATGTTCATGCAAGTGATAGAAAATTAACAGAGGCAGGATCAGCCAAATTTTTTGTGAGGGATAATGGTGAGACTGTTTTGCAGAACAGGGGTATTTTGAACGATAGAGAGATTCGTATCATACAAGGATTTATAAAGCAAAATTATCGTGAAATGTATTTGAAATGGACAGAATATAGTACAGAAGGTTTCTATGAAAAATAACATAAAAAAGCGAATGCGGACATTTTTATGTATAAATTATAGAGTAAATTGCCCTTAGTATTTAAGACCTGGTTGGTCTTTGTTTACTAAGGGCAATTTTGTGGCTTGAATTATCCGGAATCGTTTAAATACGTCTAGCTGGAAATTATATAGTGGAATATGTTAGAATAGCAGTGGTATAAATAAAGCAGAAGAGGATTTATGACTGACGGAAAGAGTATGTTGGGAAAAATTGTAAAAGTTACAGTTGACCGTCCAATGGGGAGTTTTCATCCGAAACACCAGAATCTGTATTATCCCGTTAATTATGGTTATATAGAAGGAATCCCAGCCCCTGACGGGGAAGAACAGGATGTGTATATATTGGGCGTGGACCGGCCGGTGAAAGAATTTACAGGCAGGATTATAGCTGTAGTACGCCGGTCGGATGATGTAGAAGAAAAATGGGTGGCAGCACCTGAGGATATGTCTTTTACCAGAGAGCAGATACAGGAGCAGATATTTTTTCAGGAACAGTATTTCCAGTCGGAAATTATTTTACTGGATGAGAGAGAAAGGCAGGAATGAAATATGACAGAAACAAGAGAAAATCCGGCACGTCCGGAAGGAGAAATCGGAGAAAAAATGCTGAAAAGAATGAACAAGAGCCACGGTCCGCTGAGAGATTTCGGACTTTCACAGATTTCCTGGCGTCCTCATATGCGGATCCTGGATGTAGGCTGCGGCGGCGGGGCGACCATCCGGGAAATGCTGGAATTGTCCAAGGACAGTGTTATTGACGGCGTGGATTATTCAGAGGTCAGTGTGGCCCAGTCCCGGGAACTGAACCGGGATTATCTGGAAAACAGATGCCATATCTGCCAGGGAGATGCGGCTGAACTGCCTTTTATGGAAAATACTTATGATCTGGTGACGGCAGTGGAGACAATATATTTCTGGCCGGATCCTGAGAAAGCCCTTTCTGAGATCCTGAGAGTGCTGAAACCATCCGGTATGTTTGCCGTGCTTAATGAAGGCAGCGATCCTGATCAGTGTGACTGGCCGGCGATCGACGGTTTTTTGCGCATATATCGTCCGGAAGAGCTGAAGTCATTAATGGAAGAAGCAGGTTTTGAAGAGATAAAAATATATCATGGAGAGGGCCAGATGATCTGTGTCACTGGAAGAAAAAAGGGTGAGGAGAGATAATGGATCAGATTCTCTATCATTACTGCGGATTAGATGCATTTCTGAGCATTATCAAGAATTCCACTTTATGGCTTTCAGATATCCGCAAATCCAATGATTATTTAGAATGTGTATACTGCAGAGATAAGATAAATGAGAAGATCAGAGGTTTTTTAGAAGACGATAAAGAAGCTTTGGAAGCCTGGGATTTCGGATATAATATAAATTCGGATCTGAGTATGGATATGATATCCTATGTTGCATGTTTCTCAGAAAATAAAGATCAATTAAGCCAGTGGAGAGGATATGCGGATAACGGTGCAGGCATTGCGGTGGGGTTTTCCAGAGAAAGCTTTGCAGACTTAAAGGAAGCCGCCCCGTCTCATATCTCTTTCCGGAAAGTGATCTATGATGAAAAAGAGCAGGAAAAATTCATTGAAAGGATCGCCCGGGAAAGTATAAAAGCTATGGAAACCAAACCTGTGGCCCAGGTGGCAGCAGAGTTGAACCAGAATTACCGGCTTCAGTTTCCTGTGCTGAAAAATGCCAGCTTTGAAGAAGAAGCAGAATGGCGGATCATTTTTAATGACAGTTTCAGTAAAAGAAAAAGGCATGTAGGAAAAAATATCTTATTTTCAGGGATACGATACACAGTCAGGGAAAAACGGCTGGTTTCCTATATTGAAATGGATTTTTCAAAGCTGAAATATAATGCCATAAAAGAAATCTGGATAGGACCTAAGGCAGAGGTGGAAATACAGGATATCCTGCACCTTTTAGACGTATATGGATATTATGATGATGTGGAAAATTATAATGAGTCCGCGCCTATAAAGATTGCCCATTCTGCCAGCTCCTACAGATAGTCCTTGTTGAATTTTCCTGTGTTTTATAGTATATTAGTAGCACCGAGAAAAATACAATAGGAGAAAAAGAAAGATGAAGAAAACAGCATTAGTCATCATGGCCGCAGGACTTGGCAGCCGTTTCGGAAAAGGGATCAAGCAGCTTGCAAAAGTAGGCCCTGCCGGTGAGATCATTATGGAGTATTCCATTCACGATGCGTTAGAGGCGGGATTTAATAAAGTAGTTTTTATCATTCGCAAAGACATCGAAAAGGAATTTAAAGAGATTATCGGTGATAAGATTGAAAAGATCACAGAGGTAGCTTATGTATACCAGGATCTGAAAGATCTGCCGGAAGGGTTTACCTGCCCGGAAGACAGAACAAAGCCCTGGGGAACCGGGCAAGCTGTTCTGGCGGCAAAAGAGGCGGTCCAGGAACCTTTCCTGGTGATCAATGCCGATGATTATTATGGAAAAGAAGCTTTTGGCAAGATCCATGACTATCTAGTGGAAGAAAAAGAAGAGGGAGAAAAGATGGATATCTGTATGGCAGGCTTCATTCTGGCGAATACTCTGAGTGATAACGGGGGAGTGACCAGAGGGGTCTGCACCTTAAGCCCGGATCAGAAATTGTTAGGGGTTACAGAGACCTTCAATATCCAAAAGACGGAGAATGGACCGGCTGCGGTAGACGAAGAGACCGGAGAGAAGACTTATCTGGACGCCCAGACGCTGGTTTCTATGAATATGTGGGGATTCCAGCCGGAATTTATGGATGTGCTGGAAAAAAGCTTCGTAGACTTCCTGAAAGGCGTGGAGCCGGGAGATCTGAAAAAAGAATATCTCCTTCCTGGAGTTGTAGATCAGATGATCAAAGAAAACAGAGCCGAGGTTTCTGTTTTGAAAACTCATGATACCTGGTTTGGGGTGACCTACCAGGAAGATAAGGAAATGGTCATAAAATCCTTTAAAGATCTGGAAGAAAAGGGAGTATACAAAAATCCTCTTTTTGCCTGAGAATAAAAAAGATCCGGATATAGGACCGAAGATCACAGAACTTTGAAATGTATTTGAAATATAGTAAAGGAGCCAGTTATGGGAAAATATTTTGGAACAGACGGCTTCCGTGGGGAAGCAAATGTAAATCTGACAGTAGAGCATGCTTTTAAAGTAGGACGTTTTCTGGGATGGTATTTTGGAAAAGATCACAAGGCCCAGATTGTAATCGGAAAGGATACCAGAAGAAGCAGCTACATGTTTGAATATTCTCTGGTGGCAGGTCTTACTGCTTCCGGAGCTGATGTTTTTCTTCTCCATGTAACTACTACACCCAGTGTTTCCTACGTGGTCCGGACGGAAAATTTTGACTGCGGCATTATGATCTCTGCCAGTCATAATCCATTTTATGATAATGGTATTAAGATCATTAATGGAAACGGACAGAAGATGGAAGCTTCTGTTGAGGCTCAGATCGAGGCTTATATTGACGGGGAAATCCCGGAGCTTCCCCTGGCAAAACGGGAGAATATCGGCCGTACAGTGGATTTTTCCGCAGGAAGGAACCGTTATATCGGCTATCTGATCTCGATTCCTACAAGGGCTTTTAAGAATGTACGGGTAGGACTGGACTGTGCCAACGGCAGCGCTTCCGCCATTGCAAAAAGTGTATTTGACGCACTGGGAGCCAAAACTTATGTGATCCATAATGAGCCGGATGGGACCAATATCAATACCAACTGCGGTTCCACACACATTGAAGAGCTGAAAAAATTTGTTAAGGAGAAACAGCTGGATGTAGGCTTTGCCTATGATGGAGATGCGGACAGATGTATCGCAGTAGACGACCAGGGAAATGAAGTAAACGGAGACCTGATCATGTATGTCTGCGGTAAATACATGAAGGAACAGGGACAGCTGAATAACAATACGGTGGTTACAACAGTTATGTCTAATCTGGGACTTTATAAAGCTCTGGAGAGAGAAGGAATCGCTTATGAGCAGACGGCAGTAGGCGATAAGTATGTCTGCGAAAATATGATGGCAAACGGGCACTCTATCGGAGGAGAGCAGTCCGGACACATTATTTTTGCTAAACATGCAACAACGGGAGATGGAATCCTGACTTCTCTGAAGCTGATGGAGGTTATTATCGAAAAGAAAGTTCCTCTCAGCGCTCTGACAAGAGAGGTGAAGATTTATCCTCAGGTACTGAAAAATGTTAGGGTTCATGATAAAAAAGAGGCCAGGGAAAATGCCAAAGTGAAAGAAGCTATAGAAAAAGTGGAAGCCGCTCTCGGCAGCGACGGCAGGATCCTGGTAAGAGAAAGCGGAACAGAACCCCTGATCCGGGTCATGGTGGAAGCGCCTACAGACCAGATCTGTGAAGAATATGCGCAGCAGGTAGTAGACGTTATGGAAGCGGAACATCTGGTGCTGGACTAAAGAAACGGAGAGGTGCAGGTGAAGAAAAAAATCCTTGGGGCAGCGATCTTGTTATGTATGCTGGGAGGCTGCAGCAGTGGTCCTACTTCTTATGAGACGGGAAAAGAAAATTTAGAACAGCAGGATTATACCCAGGCCATAAAAAATTTCCAGGATGCAGTGGAAAAAGAGGACCATACGGCAGAGGCCTGGAGAGGGATCGGGGTTGCATGGACGGAGCAGGGCGTATACGATAAGGCCCAGGAGGCTTTTGAGACTGCTCTGGGACTGGCCGGAGAATCGGGCAGAGCTCTGAAAAAAGATCTGCACCTGTATCTTGCAGACGCCCAGTATCATCAAGGGGATTATCAGGGCTGTGTCGATACCTGTGATTCCCTGCTGAAGATCAGCAGAGAAAGTAACGGGTATTTTCTGAGGGGCAGCGCCTATCTGCATTTAAAAGAATATAACCGGGCAGAAAGCGATTTTGCAAAAGTTGTCTCAGGATCCAAAGATTATGAGGATTATCTGGATGTTTATATGGTCTATCGAAACTGCGGACTGAATGCAGATGGAAGCGAATATCTGGAGGATGGATTAAAGATAGAACCAGGCAATGGAGAAGATTACTATCACAGAGGCAGGATCTATTTTTATCTGGAAGACTATGAGAATGCAAGAAAAGCTCTGGAGACTTCTGCCGACAAGGGATATGCCATGGCCAGGATATATCTGGGAAAGGTTTATATGGCAATGGGGGATAATGAGAAGGCCAGGGAGACCTATGAACAGTGCCTGAAGGAAAAAGATCTGACAGCAGAGGCCTATAACGGTCTGGCCTATTGCGCAGCCTCAGAGGAAGATTATGAAGCCGCTCTGTCTTATATCCAGGAAGGTCTTGACCAGGCGGATCAGGAAGAAGAACAGGCTCTTCTTTTTAACCAGATTGTTGTATATGAAAAAATGACAGATTATGACAGTGCCAGAAAGAAAGTCAGTGAGTATCTGGAATTATATCCGGCAGATGAAAATGCCATAAGAGAAAATTACTTTTTAGAAACAAGATAAAGGAGCTGCCTGGGAAGGAACTCTTAACAAGGAAGAGGACTTTGCCGGGCAGCTTTGTCTGTATATCAGGAGTTTATATGGAATTATATGAATTAAAGGAAGAAGCAGAACGGGTAATCCTGGTTGGAGTGTCCACCAGAGAAAACGAAGATGTTCAGGATTCCCTGGATGAACTGGAAGAACTGGTGGAAACAGCAGGAGCACAGACAGTAGGGCGGGTCATCCAGAGCAGGGAAGGGATCCACCCGGGATATTATGTAGGAACCGGCAAGCTTGAGGAGATCCGGATGGCCATTCAGGCCCTTGAGGCTACCGGGATCGTCTGTGATGATGAGCTGTCGCCTTCCCAGATCAATAATCTGGAGAGGGAATTAGAATGCAAGGTTATGGATAGGACAGTAGTGATCCTGGATATTTTTGCCGCCCGGGCGAAGACCAGCGAGGGAAAGATCCAGGTAGAGCTGGCGCAGCTCCGTTACCGGGCTGCCAGACTTACCGGACTGGGAACTTCTCTTTCTAGGCTGGGAGGAGGGATCGGGACCAGAGGACCCGGTGAGAAAAAACTGGAAATGGACCGGAGACTGATCAAAACCAGGATATCCCAGCTGAAACGGGAACTGGAACAGGTAAAACGCCATAGGGAGCTGCTGAGAGAAGGAAGAAAGAAGGATAATCTTCTCACCGGCGCCATTGTAGGCTATACCAATGCAGGAAAATCTACCCTGCTGAATACGCTGACTCATGCGGGAGTATTGGAAGAGGATAAGCTGTTTGCCACTTTGGACCCCACTACCAGAGTTCTGGAACTGCCTGGGAAACAGAAGATATATCTTACAGATACCGTAGGATTTATCCGGAAGCTTCCCCATCATCTTATAGAGGCATTTAAGAGTACTCTGGAAGAGGCAAAATATGCAGATGTGATCATTCATGTAGTAGATGCATCCAATCCCCAGATGGATCAGCAGATGCATGTGGTATATGAGACACTGAAAGAACTGGGAGTAAAGGATAAAAAAGTGGTGACTCTGTTTAATAAGCAGGATAAGATTTCAGCAGAAGAGATCTTCCGTGATTTCCAGGCAGATTATGTGCTGAAGGTCTCTGCCCGGACTGGGGAAGGTCTGGAAGATTTCAAAAAGGCGATGGAGAAGATCCTTATAGAAAACCAGATCTATCTGGAGAGAAATTACAGCTATCAGGAAGCCGGAAAGATCCAGTTGATCAGGAAATACGGGCAGCTTCTCTCAGAGGAGTATACCCCTGAAGGAATCTATGTAAAGGCCAGGGTCCCGGCAAATATTTACGGGCAGATAGAAGAGGATCCAAAGAGTTAAAAAGAAAAAACGATGAGGGGTGCGGATCTCATCGTTTTTTCTTTATCCAAACTAAGAATTATTTCTGATTATTTTTTACTTCCATCATCTTCATAGCCCGGACCTTCAGAGGCAGACCGAACAGGGTGATAAAGCCGTCTGCGTCGTGGTGGTCATACAGATCTCCGGTAGTGAAAGAAGCCAGGGATTCATTGTACAGGCTGTAAGGAGATGTAGTTCCTGCCTTGATGATATTGCCTTTGTACAGTTTTAATTTTACTTCGCCGGTCACATATTTCTGGGTGGATTCTACAAAAGCCTGGATAGCTTCTCTTAAAGGTGTGAACCATTTTCCTTCATATACAACCTGTGCGAACTGGCTGCCCAATTTTTTCTTTGCTTCCATAGTATCTCTGTCTAAGATCAGTTCTTCCAGCTGATCATGAGCTTCCATCAGGATGGTTCCGCCGGGAGTCTCATAGACACCTCTGGATTTCATTCCTACTACACGGTTTTCTACAATATCAATAATGCCAATGCCGTTCTCCCCGCCTAATCTGTTCAGTTCTGTGATGATCTCGGAAACTTTCATGGCCTTTCCATTTAATGTTTTTGGAACGCCGGCTTCAAAGGTCATAGTAATCTCCGTTTCCTTATCAGGGGCTTTCTGGGGTGTTACGCTTAGTACCAGAAGATCGTCGTAGTTGGGCTCCTTAGATGGATCTTCCAGTTCCAGTCCCTCATGGCTGATGTGCCACAGATTCCGGTCACGGCTGTAGCTGTGGCTGGCATCAAATGGAAGATCAATGCCGTGAGCCTTGCAGTAAGCGATCTCATCTTCTCTGGACTGCATGGTCCATACATCGGTCATACGCCATGGAGCAATGATCTTAATATCCGGTGCCAGGGCCTTGATGCCCAGCTCAAAACGGATCTGGTCATTTCCCTTTCCGGTAGCGCCGTGGCAGATAGCAACCGCCCCTTCTTTTCTGGCGATCTCTACTAATTTCTTTGCGATTCCCGGACGGGCCATTGAGGTGCCCAGAAGGTATTTATGCTCATATACAGCGCCAGCCTGTACACAGGGCATAATATAGTCGTCGCAGAATTCATCTACGATATCCTCAATATATAATTTAGAAGCTCCGGACATTTTGGCTCTTTCATCCAGTCCGTCCAGTTCTGCGCCCTGGCCGCAGTTTACACAGCAGCAGATGACATCATAATCAAAATTTTCTTTTAACCATGGGATTAAGGCTGTGGTGTCGAGACCACCGGAATATGCTAAAACAACTTTTTCTTTCATTAGATGATCCTCCTGTAAATATATAAAAATCTATTTTTTCTCCGTTGCTATTGGTACTATACAACAATTATTATAATTATGCAATAGAAAAATGAAAAAAAATCAAATACTGCATGGGGATCTGCATTTTTGAAAAACCTGTATGCAAGGTGGGAAAAGAGGAACCATGGAAGGTATACAGAACGGGAATTTTAAGGAATCCTGGGCCGGAAAGAGTCTGGATTTTATATGTTAAAGGAAAAGTAAGAAAGAAAAAAGTGAATTTTTATCTTGCATATATAGAAAACAGGATGTATAATTATTCAATATTTTGGAAAAAATATACATAATTTTTTCTTGCACAGGCAGGAGAACAGGAGTATGATGGACACAGATCACTGCCGGTGAGAAAATAATGGCGGCAGATAAAGGAAAAGAGGTTAGGAATATGATAAAAGCAGGAATCATCGGAGCTACCGGTTATGCAGGAGGAGAGCTGGTGCGGATCCTTCTGGGACATAAAAATACGGAGATTAAATGGTACGGCTCCAGAAGCTATATTGATAAAAAATATTATGAAGTCTACCAGAATATGTTTGAACTTGTGGATGATGTATGTCTGGATGATAATATGGCCCAGCTGGCCGATCAGGTAGATGTGATCTTTACCGCAACCCCTCAGGGGCTGTGCGCTTCCATGATCAATGAGGAGATCCTTTCAAAAGTAAAAGTAATAGATCTTAGCGCAGACTTTCGTATAAAAGATGTCAAGGTTTACGAAGAGTGGTATAAGATCTCCCACAAAGCTCCGGAGTTTATACCCGAGGCAGTATACGGATTATGCGAGATCAACCGGGAAGCGGTGAAGAAAGCAAGACTGGTGGCAAATCCGGGCTGTTATACCACCTGCAGTATCCTGACCTGTTATCCTCTGGTAAAAGAAGGGCTCATCGATCCGGATACCCTGATCATTGATGCCAAGTCCGGCACTTCCGGAGCCGGCAGAGGGGCAAAGGTGGACAATCTTTTCTGTGAAGTCAATGAAAATATGAAGGCCTACAGTGTGGGGAATCACCGGCATACACCGGAGATCGAGGAACAGCTGGGGTATGCGGCAGGAAGAAAACTGACTTTAAGCTTTACCCCTCATCTGGTACCTATGAACCGGGGAATACTGGCTACTGCTTATGCTTCTCTTACCAGGCCTGTATCCTATGAAGAGGTGAAGGAAATTTACGATCAGTATTATAAAAAGGAAAAATTCGTCCGCGTGCTGGATAAGGACATGTATCCCCAGACAAAATGGGTAGAAGGCAGTAATTATGTAGATATTAATTTTAAGATAGATCCAAGGACCAATCGGATCATTATGATGGGAGCCATTGATAATCTGGTAAAAGGCGCTGCCGGACAGGCAGTCCAGAACATGAATCTGATGTTTGGAGAAGAAGAGGATGAGGGACTCAGGCTGGTGCCTATGTTCCCCTGATAAGGAAAGGAGAAACAATGAGTATGAATGATAAAATAAAAGTAATAGACGGCGGAGTGACTGCCGCCAAAGGATTTCAGGCAGCAGGGATCGCGGCAGGGATCAAAAAGGGCGGAAAAAAGGACATGGCAATGATCTACAGCGAGCAGCCCTGTGTATGTGCGGGAACTTTTACCACCAATGTGGTAAAGGCGGCACCGGTAAAATGGGATCAGAAAGTGGTGGCGGATTCAGACTTCGCCCAGGCTGTGGTGTGCAACAGCGGAATCGCCAACGCCTGCACCGGGCAGGAAGGATATGGTTATTGTCAGGCTACAGCTGAGGCTGCAGGAAAAGCCCTGGATATTCCCGCAGAAAGCGTGCTGGTGGCTTCTACGGGAGTGATCGGACAGCAGCTTCCTATGCCGGTCTTAGAGGAAGGAGTAAAAAATCTGGCGCCTCTGCTCCTGGGAACAAGGGAAGCGGCGGCTTTGGCGGCGGAAGCTATTATGACTACAGATACGGTGAAAAAAGAAGCGGCTGTAGAAATTGAAATCTCCGGGAAAAAAGTAACTATAGGAGGAATGTGCAAAGGTTCCGGGATGATCCATCCCAATATGTGTACCATGCTTTCTTTTGTCACCACAGATGTACAGATAGATAGGGCGCTGTTAAAAGAAGCATTAAAGGAAAGTGTACAGGACTCCTACAATATGATCTCTGTAGACGGAGATACTTCTACTAACGATACGGTACTTCTTTTAGCCAATGGAATGGCTGATAATCCTGTGATCAAAGAGAAAGATCAGAATTATGAACTTTTCAAAGAAGCTCTGGACTATATAAATAAGACTTTGGCCCAGAAGATCGCCGGGGACGGAGAGGGAGCCACCGCTCTTTTTGAAGTGAAAGTGGTAGGGGCCCTGGATAAAGAGCAGGCGGTGACCCTTTCCAAGTCTGTGATCACCTCAAATCTGACAAAAGCCGCTATCTTCGGTCACGACGCCAACTGGGGCAGGATCCTGTGTGCAATGGGATATTCAGGGGCACAGTTTGACCCGGAAAAAGTGGATCTGTTTTTTGAAAGCAAAGCAGGAAAGATCCAGATCATGAAAGACGGTGTGGGAACAGATTACAGTGAGGAGGAAGCTACAAAGATCCTTTCAGAGGATAAAGTCACTGTAATTGCCGATATCAAAATGGGAGAGGCTACAGCTACTGCCTGGGGCTGTGATCTTACCTATGATTATGTGAAAATAAATGCGGACTACCGCTCATAAGGGGGAAAAGAAAATGGTTAAGCAGAAATATCTGGACAAGGCGGAAGTACTGATCGAAGCCCTTCCATATATACAGAGATTCAACAGAAAGATCATTGTGGTAAAATACGGCGGAAGCGCTATGGTGGATGAGCAGCTGAAGAGAACTGTGATCCAGGACGTGGTACTTCTGAAACTGGTAGGATTTAAGCCGATCATCGTTCACGGCGGCGGCAAGGAGATCAGCCGCTGGGTCAGCAAAGTAGGGAAAGAACCTCAGTTCATCAACGGACTGCGGGTGACAGATGAGGAGACTATGGAGCTGGCGGAAATGGTTTTGAACAAGGTAAACAAAGAACTGGTGGCCCTGGTGGAATCTTTGGGAGTAAAGGCTGTAGGAGTCAGCGGCAAAGACGGGAATCTTCTGAAAGTGGAGAAAAAATATTCCAATGGACAGGATATCGGATTTGTAGGGAATATCACAGAAGTAAATCCCAAGATCCTGTCAGATCTTCTGGAAAAAGATTTTCTGCCTATCGTCTGCCCCGTGGGAATGGATGAAAATTATCAGACTTATAATATTAATGCTGATGACGCGGCCTGCGCCATTGCAAAGCAGATGCATGCGGAAAAATTGGCGTTCCTGACAGATATTGAAGGGGTATACAGAGATCCTCAGGATCCTTCTACGCTGATCTCCAAGCTTTTTGTAAAAGAAGCCAGGGATCTTATCGACAGTGGAAATGTAGGGGGCGGCATGATCCCCAAACTGCAGAATTGCGTGGATGCCATTGAGGGAGGAGTTTCCAGAGTCCATATCCTGGACGGAAGGATCAAACACTGCCTTCTTCTGGAAATCTTTACAGATAAAGGGATCGGAACCGCGATTTTGAGAAAGGACGGGATACAGTATTATGATGTGCAGTAAAGAATATATGGACAGGGCTGAAAATGCAGTGCTCCATACTTATAATCGTTTTCCGGTAGTTCTGGACCGGGGAGAAGGCGTGCGTCTCTATGATCTGGAAGGAAAAGAATATCTGGATTTCGGCGCCGGCATTGCGGTTTTTGCTCTGGGATACGGAAACAAAGCTTATAATCAGGCGCTGAAGGATCAGATCGATAAGGTGATACATACTTCCAATTTGTTCTACAATGTTCCTATGGTGGAAGCGGCAGAAAAACTTCTCAAAGCTTCCGGACTCAATAAAGTTTTCTTTACCAACAGCGGTACAGAGGCTATTGAAGGAGCCATCAAAGCAGCCAGAAAATATGCCTGGCTGAAGGATCAGAGTACGGATCATGAGATCATTGCCATGCGCCATTCTTTTCATGGAAGAAGCCTGGGGGCTTTGTCTGTAACAGGGAATGCCCATTACCAGGAGCCTTTTAAACCCCTGATCGGAGGGATCCGGTTTGCGGATTTTAATGATCTGGACAGTGTAAAGGCGCAGATTACCGAGAAGACCTGTGCCATTATCCTGGAGCCTGTCCAGGGCGAAGGAGGGATTTATCCTGCCAGCCGGGAATTCCTCCAGGGTCTTAGGAAACTCTGTGACGAGAAGGATATCCTGCTGATCTTAGATGAGATCCAGTGCGGTATGGGAAGGACCGGAACTATGTTTGCTTTCCAGTCTTATGAGGTTATGCCGGATATCATGACCTGTGCCAAAGCCCTGGGCTGCGGCGTTCCGGTGGGAGCTTTTGTATTAAATGAAAAAACAGCCAGGAATTCTCTGGAGCCGGGAGATCATGGGACTACATACGGCGGAAATCCTCTGGCTTGCTGTGCGGTGAGCAAAGTCTTTGACCTTTTTGAAGAAGAAAAGATCCTGGAGCATGTTCAGGAGACAGCCCCTTATCTGGAAGAAAAACTAGATAAACTGGTGGAAAAATATGATTTCCTTACAGAAAGAAGAGGAAAAGGCCTGATGCAGGGACTGGTGGTCAGCGGCAGATCTGTAGGCGGGATCATAAA
The DNA here is from genome assembly GCA_019120515.1 of Candidatus Blautia avicola. GTDB lineage: Bacteria > Bacillota > Clostridia > Lachnospirales > Lachnospiraceae > Blautia > Blautia avicola. The sequence continues at coordinate 15,381 of DWUY01000254.1, forward strand.
TAAAGCGATTGAAAACGGTCTTTTTGTTCTTTCCGCAGGATCAGATGTACTGCGATTTGTTCCGCCTCTGATCATTACCAAGGCTGATATTGATGAAATGATAGAAAAACTGGAAAAATCTTTTTAGTCTTTTGACTGAGGCGCGGGACCGAACTTGTGTGATACCGGAATGAAAATCCTTTTTATGGGAAAATATATCAGAGAGAGGAGCCGCAGCATGAATGGTGACAGAGAATATTCATGTAACAGCTCCTGCAAAGGTATTTTGGAACATAAGGAGGAACAGGATGTGTGGGGAATTTTAATCGCCCTTGTCTCCGGGGCTCTGATGAGTGTTCAGGGTGTGTTCAACACAGAAGTGACCAAGCAGACCAGCTTATGGGTGTCTACAGGCTGGGTGCAGTTTTCGGCGTTACTGGTATGTATCGGCGCCTGGTTATTTACCGGAAGAGAGAGGATCGGGGAACTGGCCATGGTAAACCATCGGTATCTGCTTCTGGGAGGCGTCATAGGCGCTTTTATTACCGTGACGGTGATCCAGAGCATGTCCGCTCTTGGACCTGCCAGGGCAGCCATGCTTATTGTAGTAGCTCAGCTTGCAGTGGCCTATATCATTGAACTTCTGGGACTGTTCGGAGTGGAAAAATCTCCCTTTGAATGGAGAAAAGTGATTGGCATGGGAATTGCTATCGCAGGGATCATAATTTTTAAATGGGAATAATGTACAAAAAACAGCTCCAAGAAGGAGCTGTTTTTTGGATTGCCGTTTTTTAAAGAGAATGCTATACTGTATTTACATTTCAAGAAATTGTTTCCGGCGTTTCAGCCATTGTTTCCAAAGTAAGATTTCAGCAGACAGATTATAAAAGTATACCAGAGAAAATTTTAGGGGATTTTAGAAGAACTTGAAAATAGATATTGTAAAGCGACTATAAATTCGTTACAATAAATACAGTTCTACATACTGGACTGTTTCTGTCTGACTGGAGCATGTGAGGTATGTGGAATGAAAATCAAGAATAAGTTTTTAACAATGATCTTTTTAGGAACTATGATAACCCTGAGCGCCTGTCAGAGGGAAAAAGAGGAGATCCTGATCGGTCAGGATGGGGTGCTTTCTCAGGAGGCAGATCATCAGACTGGCGGGGAACAGGAAGGAGCGGAAGCCTCTTCGGAAAAAGAGGAAGAAGGCTCAGCAGATACAGGCGTCAGAGAAAAGACGATTCCTTCCGTCTGGGTGGATGTGAGCGGTGCCGTGAAAGATCCCGGAGTTTACGAACTGGCTGCGGATTCCAGAGTCTTTCAGGCTATAGAGGCAGCGGGAGGATTTACGGAAGAAGCAGATGTTCAATGGCTCAATCAGGCAGAGACTGTGTCTGACGGAGAAAAGATCCTGGTTTATACCAGAGAAGAGACTCAGGCGCTGAAAGAACAGGGAGTCTTTGCCTCCCAGAAAAACCAGGAAACCCTAGAGGCAGGAACTGGAGAGCAGAGAAAGATCAATATTAATCAGGCTTCTCTGGAAGAACTCCAGGAGATACCTGGTATCGGAGAAGTCCGCGCTCAGGCGATCATTGATCACAGAGAGGAGGCCGGAAGCTTCGATAGTATAGAGGATATCCAGCAGGTTTCCGGGATTAAAGGAAAGACCTTTGAAAAAATAGAAGCTTATATAACAGTGGAATAGGAGAAAGCAGATGAGCAGAAGAGTATTGGTAGTTGATGATGAAAAATTAATCGTAAAGGGCATCCGTTTCAGCCTGGAACAGGATGACATGGAAGTGGACTGTGCCTATGACGGAGAGGAAGCTCTGGAGAAGGCCAGGACAAAGGAATATGATATGATCCTTCTGGATATCATGCTCCCCAAGATGACAGGGCTTGAAGTATGCCAGCAGATCAGAGAATTTTCCAGCGTTCCTATTATCATGCTTACTGCCAAAGGCGAAGATATGGATAAGATCCTGGGGCTGGAATACGGAGCAGACGATTATATCACCAAACCTTTTAATATCCTGGAGGTAAAAGCCAGGATCAAGGCTATTAT
>DWUY01000255.1 GCA_019120515.1 Candidatus Blautia avicola
AAAGTATTTGAAGAGGAAAACCGTGACTGGAACGCCCAGCTGCTGGATACCGACGACTGTCTGGCAAGAAACGGACGTATCATGGACGGAATGCTCAGCGAGCATATGTGCGAAGGCTGGCTGGAAGGATATCTTCTCACCGGACGCCACGGCTTCTTTGCAAGTTATGAAGCATTTATCCGTATTGTAGATTCTATGGCAGCTCAGCACGCAAAATGGCTGAAAGTCTGCAACCAACTTTCCTGGAGACAGCCTATCGCTTCTCTGAACTTTATCCTGACCTCCAATGTATGGCAGCAGGACCACAATGGATTTACTCATCAGGATCCCGGTTTCCTGGATCACATCGCTAACAAGAAAGCAGATGTTGTCCGCATGTATCTCCCGCCGGATACGAACTGTCTGCTCTCCTGCTTTGATCACTGTATCAAGAGCAAAAATTATGTAAATGCCATTGTTGCATCTAAACATCCAAGCTGTCAGTGGCTGTCCATGGAGCAGGCTGTAAAACACTGCACCCAGGGTATCGGTATCTGGGAGTGGGCCAGCAATGACGATGGAGAGGAACCGGATCTGGTAATGGCCTGCTGCGGCGATACTCCTACACTGGAAACCATGGCGGCAGTAACCATCCTCCGCGATGAAATGCCGGATCTGAAGATCCGTGTGGTAAACGTGGTAGACCTGTTCAAACTGGAATCTGATCATAAACATCCTCACGGACTCAGCGATGCAGAATATGACGCGATCTTTACAAAGGATAAGCCTATCATCTTCGCATTCCACGGCTATCCGACTCTGATCCATGAGCTGACCTATGAGCGGACCAACCATAACATCTCTGTTCACGGCTACCTGGAAGAAGGAACCATTACCACACCTTTCGATATGCGTGTGCAGAATAAGATCGACCGTTTCAATCTGGTAAAAGACGCCATCATCCATCTGCCTCAGCTTGGAAATAAAGGATCTCACCTGATCCAGAAAATGAACGATAAGCTGATCGAGCACAGACAGTATATCGCAGACAACGGACAGGATCTGGAAGAAATCCGCAACTGGGAATGGCACCTTCCTGAAAAATAAAAACTATTAATATCTTTTAATACGGAAAACGGGACAGTCTCCAAAAAAGATCTGTCCCGTTTCTCTTTTTTCTACGAAAAAATCCCGCTTCCAGCCAGGATCAGGAGTACAACCGCTACGATCAAAATACCATATATGAAAAGCCTGCCCACTTAACGAAGCTAAAATGTCCGTTAAACAGGCAGACCTTTTCACATCAGATCTTTCAGCCTTTTGTATATTTCTCTGTATTTTTCAAATCCCCGGCGGTACACTTCCCGATTTTCTTTTTGGGGAAGAAATACTTCATCTTCCAGAAGAGCAAATCTCCTGCACCCTTCTTCCACTGAAGGAAGGATCGAAGTCCCTGCCCCTGCCAGGATACAGGCCCCCAGACAGGCCTGCTCCTTTACCTTGCTTACATAGACCGGCTTTTCAAAAATATCCGCCTGGATCTGCAGCCACAGCCGGGAAGAAGCTCCGCCGCCTGAAGCGATGACGCCGGAAGCTTCTACCCCCAGCCCTTCCAGGATCTCCATACAGTCTTTCAGGCTGTAAGTAACCCCTTCCATCACGGACCGGAGAAAATGCCCCTGTCCGTGGGCCAGAGTCATGCCGAAAAACACCCCTTTTGCTTTCGGATCCATATGAGGAGTCCTTTCCCCGGAAAGATAGGGCAGATAGAGAAGTCCTTCTGAGCCCGGTTCTGCAGTCCCTGCCAGTTCATTGACTTTTCCGTAATCTTCCACGGCAAGTATCTTATTTTTTATCCAGTTCATGGACATACCGCTGCATAAGGTGGCGCCAAATATGGTGTAAGCCCCTTCTATGGCATGGCAGAAAGTATTGGTCCTAAGCTTCTTATCATAGATAGGTTCTGAAAGAAATGCGGAGATCTGTCCTCCGGTGCCGATATTGGAGATGATCTTCCCCGGCCGGATCACCCCGTTTCCTATGCTCTGGGCCTGCTGGTCCCCGGCTCCGTAAACCACCGGGGTCCCCTCCGGCAGTCCGGTCCTTTTGGCACATTCAGGGCTAATGGTCCCTGCAATAGAGGAAGACTCTGCCACAGAAGGAAAAATCTCTTTGGGCAAACCGGATTTTTCTAAAAGCTCCCAGGCCCAGTCTCTTTTTGCTGTGGCAAACATTCCGGTAGCAGAAGCATCCGTAACCTCCCCTCCCATTTTGCCCGTCATCTTAAAGCGGAGATAATCCTTAGGCGACAGGATTTTATTCACCTTTGAAAATATCTCCGGCTCATTTTCTTTTACCCACAAAAGAGAAGGAAAAGCAAAGCCGCTGCTGACCCGGTTGCACAGCAGACTGCCCATTTCTGCCTCTGTATATGTTCTGTAGATCTCCTCCAGCTGTTTACCAGCTCTCTGATCCAGCCAGATGATGGCGGGACGAAGAGGCTCTCCATTTTCCCCGGCAAGGACCAGGCCGTGCATCTGGCCGGAATATCCTACCGCGGAAATCTTCTCATATTCTTCCCGATAGTGTATACGCAGCCAGTCCAGAACTTCCAGAAGAGAAGACCACCACATTTCGGGATCCTGCTGGGCATATCCGGGCCGGGGAATATCCACCTCATAAGACTTTGCATGGACTGCCGCTGTGCTCTTTTCTGTATCCAGAAGCATTGCTTTTATACTGGAAGTTCCCACATCAATTCCTAAAACAACTGCCACTTATGTATCCCTCCGATTTTCTTTTTTATATATGGGACTTTAAAAAGTCCAGAACGATCCCCAGGATCTGGTCATTGTCAAAGCCCAGACTGCCGTGGCTGCCGTCCTGTATCTTATAGAAAGTTACCTCTTTCCCCAATTCCCGCATATGATTATAAAGCTGACAGCTCTGGTTAAAAGGCACCAGCATATCTCTTCCTCCATGTATGAGGAGAAGAGGCGGGGTCTCTTTTTCCTTTGATAAATAATTCATTGGGATCGTAAGGTCCGCCAGTTCCGGATGTTCCAGTACGTTTTTCCCTCCGATCTCATAACCCTCGGGACTGTCCGGATCATAATGATTCTGAGAGCTTTCATAATAATTCATCAGAGAGAAGACCGTAGGGCCATACAGGTCGATGATGCAGTTTACTTTGGCGGAATATTCTCCATACAGCCGGGTATCCGGTCCCTCATCTCCTGTAAATCCTGCCATAAGGGCAGTATGGCCTCCCGAAGAATCGCCGGCTATAGCCATATGGTCCACGTCAATATGGTATTCCTCACAGTGTTTCTTTAAAAACCGTACAGCCGTCTTAGCGTCCTGCATCTGGGCGGGAAAAGGAGCCATCTCCGAAGGACGGTACTCCACGATGGCTACCACATAGCCCTGCTCCGCCATACGGATATGCCTGGAAATATGGTCCCACAGCCACTGTTTATGAAAGGCAGACCCCTGGATATAGACAATACAGGGCCACTTTCTCTCTTTCTTCTTTTCTTCTTCCGGGACTCCGGCATGCACAATAGGTTCCAGAATGTGCATTTTCAGTGTGCAGCTCACCGGATCCGCGTACCAGTCTTCCGGCTCTCTCTGGGCATATACCACATCCGTATGGAAATCCACCTGGCATCCCCATTCATCTTTCAGGTCTTCCAGCACAATACAGCCTTCTGGCACTTCCTCTGACCGGGGAAAATCTGCGGGATCCGATATAGGAATAGGTTCCTGAAGCTTTCTTTTTTCCATAACAGGTTTTGGATCAAACATGGGATTTCCTCCTACTTATTCCGTAAAATCCTTTCCTCTATTATAGCAGTATTTTCTGAAAATCCTCAATCTTTTCCTGTCATTTTCCAGTAAAACATCTCTTCGTCAATCCGGTATCCTACAGATCAGACGCTGATGATCACATCCTTCAGGCTCCGTCTGCACCTACTGTGATATCCACCACCATTTCCAGTTCTATCTCCTCTCCCCTGTCCATAATGAGCTTTCCTCTGTCTGTATCCGCCTTTCGGATCCTGCCCTGTACCCGGTGACAGGTGCCTCCTGCTTTCTTCTTATCAGGCACAAAGTAAGTAATCGTAACCATCGGCTTTTCTCCCGGAAGAGAAACTGCTATCTGAAGCTTATAATCCAGCTCCTGTTTTTCCTCTTCCGTCAGCTCCGGCTTTCTGTCCGTCTGCCTGGCAGTCTCCTTTATCACCTCTCCATATCCGGTCAGTGCGGCAAAAGGTGCAAACTGAGCCGCCCGGTCTGACAGAGGCATGGGAGGATGGATGGGGGACACATGATGGGGAAGGTTTATGATATCTTCATAATTTTTCTCCTTATTCTGTTCTTTCATGCTTTATGACCTCCGATCTGGCTGTTTCTGTCTCTGGCCGTAGCTCCTTCTTCCAGGTTCATCCCCCGCAAAACCGCATTCTTTCCGAACTTTTTCTTGATCTCCAGCACAGCCTTCTGCATCTTACGTTCCCGTTCCAATTCTGCAGCCTCTTTCTCCTGCTCTTTTTGCACTGCACCGTAATCTGTAAAAAGGTCCATCTGATGAAACTCCTCTTTTTCCTCTGCCTGGGATTCCGGGATCACATGTTCCGCCGACATATTGATACGGCGCACCAGCAGATCCTGATCCACGATCCTGTCAAAAAGTTCCGTCACTCCCTGGAGGATCTGTCTGGAAGAAGAGGTATAGCCGTCTAAGTTCTTTGTACCATGGGCATGTTTGGGGATTTTTCTTCCGTACATATCTGTAGTAATTTCTCCCCGGTACTGCTTCTGCCGTTCAGGATCTTTCAGATTATCCATATCATACCCTACCGTCAGCACGATCTGGTCAGTGACAAGTCCTTTATCCAGCAGATCCAGGGCCAGCATATCTGCCATTTCTCTTGCTGCCAGTCTGGCCTTTTCAAAAGGATAAGGACAGTGGAGCACCTGGCCGGATCCTACACTGCTGCTCTGAGGCTTGTAAGCCTTGATATCTTTAATGGTGCAGGGTTCCCACCCCCAGGCGTGATCAATAAGCAGCTCTGCATTGACTCCAAAAAGATCATACAAAAGATCCTCATTGTAATAGTCCCCGGGCTTTCCAAGGGAACAGCGGGCAATGTCTCCCATAGTATACAGGCCATGGGCCTCCAGCTTTTTGGCGTAGCCTCTTCCCACCCGCCAGAAATCTGTCAGGGGCCTGTGGGACCAGAGAAGCCTTCGATAGGACATCTCATCCAGCTGGGCGATCCGCACTCCATTCTCATCTGCCGGGATATGCTTTGCTACAATATCCATGGCAATTTTACACAGATACAGGTTGGTGCCGATACCTGCCGCCGCAGTGATCCCGATAGTCTGGAGCACATCCAGGATCATCCTCCTGGCCAGCTCCGTAGCGCTGATCTTATAGGTTTCCAGATAATCAGTGACGTCCATAAATACCTCGTCAATAGAATAGACATGGATATCCTCCGGAGCAATATATTTCAGATAGATCTGATAGATCTTGCCGCTGATCTCCATATATTTAGCCATCTGAGGAGGCGCCGTTATATATTTCAGCTCTAAACAGGGATCTTTCTGAATCTCCGGATCCTGGCAGGAAGAACCGGTAAACTGATGTCCCGGTGCAGCCTGCCGCCGTCTGGCATTGATCTCCCTGACCTTCTGCACCACCTGAAAAAGCCGCGCCCTGCCCGGTATCCCATAGGCTTTCAGAGAAGGGGAAACAGCAAGGCAGATGGTCTTCTCTGTCCGGCTTTTGTCCGCCACCACCAGATTGGTAGTCATAGGATCCAGTCCCCGCTCCACACACTCTACAGAAGCATAGAAGGATTTCAGATCAATGGCAATGTAAGTTCTCTCGGGCATTTTTCCGGCCTCCTTGTATTGTTCTTTTCTTTCTGTATAAATGATAGCACAAAAAGTATATTCGAACAAGTGTTCTTTTTTAATTTTTATGCCGGACCGCAGATTCTTTGTGTTCCATCTCTATTTGTGTTATCATAAAACAGATATAAAACGCAGGAAATGAGAGGAGGCATGAAATCCATGACACCGGCAGAGGCAGGCAGGATCCTGGGGATTTCCCCGAAAGCAGATATGGAACAGATCAAAAAGCAATACCGGCGGCTTATGCACCAGTTTCACCCGGATGTATCCGGGTTTTCAAATACCGGATACCAGTACACCGCCCAGGAGATCAATCTGGCCTATGAAGTTTTAAAGAAAGGATTTGCAGACTTCCAGGAGGATATCTTTTCCGGTGCTGAAAAGAAGGCCGCCTCTAAAAATCTTCACTGGGACGCTCCTTTTAATCAACATGCCTGGACAGAACGGGAGATCCTTCATTATGCCGAGGACTATGAGGGAAATGTGATCGGAAATTTCACCATTGCCCGGGGGAAATATCTCTGGACTGAGGAAGAGGATTTTCCCCTGTTTCTACTGAGCATTTACCGCTGCGGACAGGAATTGCTGGATGAAATTGATGGGTCGCTTCAGAGAAAAGAAAGATCTTCTCTTCGTGGAAAAATCCAGCCCCAGCTTACTTATCTCCTGGCTCAGCAGTTTATGGACAGCACTGCTCTCCTTAAAAAGCTGGCAAAAAAAGTTTCTCCCGGGGAGGAAGAAAATGGGATCTATTACCTCCCTGCCATGCTGGAGGTCACCGGCGGCTTTTCAAAGCTTAAGGGGGACGAATCTCTTTTTCCTTCCAGACTGAAAGACCATCGGCTGTATCTGAAAAACAGCGCCGGGCAGGAACTGGGATATCTGTCTTTTTCTGATGACCGGTTTTACTATATTGTGATCCCTCTTTTCGAACAGCGGAGAGTTCTTGTTAAAATAAAAGCAGCTCAAACCCCAGCCTCTTCCAGAAAAAGAAACCTATCCAGGTACCACAGCCTTCATCTGTGGCTGAAGTTTGCTCCGAAAACAGAAAAACAGCTGCTGGAAAATCTGAATCTTCAGATCCGGCAGCTGTTGGAAATATACCGTCAGTAATTTATCCGAAATATTTCTTTACAAAATCTTTCGTCACCTGGGCAGCTTTCTTTATGTTTTCTTCATGAGATAAGGCGTAATATTCCGGACGGAATTCCTCAATGGTGCAGACTCCGTCAAACCCTATTTCCTTTAAAGCGCTGGCAATTCCCTGATGGTCAATCACTCCCTCTTCCGGCCACAGTCTTTTATCATCTCCGCAGGAGCCTAAAGGAAGGTCTTCACAGTCGTTCAAATGATAGGCAAAAATTTTCTTTCCATCGGCGGCTTTCAGATCCTCCAGCCTGGAACACATTTCATGAAAATGAAAGGTGTCCAGAGTGATTCCTACATTATCTCTGTCCACTTCTTTCACAATATCATAAGCTGTGCCGAACTGATTAATAGAGCAGTCCCAAGCGCCGCAGAATTCCAGAGAAATTCTCATATCCGATCCCACTTTATCAGAAAGGCGCCGCAGCTGTTCCACTGCTTCTTCCTTTATTTCGCCTACTGTCTTATCTTTTATCCCGCAGGAAGGCACTGTGATCAACATTTTCATGCCAATTTTTTTAGAAACATTCAGAATAAACTCGGTTTCTGCTTCTATCTCTCTCCTGCCTTCCTCATCTCTCTGATTAAAATACAGAAGCGTATTATAAGCCCATGGTTTTAGATGATGAGTCGCAAACCATTCTGCCAATTCTTCAAGGGTATGGTCTTTTAAGTATTCTTTCAGACAGTCGAAACGGATCTCAATATAGTCAAACCCATATTTCTCACACATTTCCAGATCTGCCATCAGGGACTGGCCTTTGCATTCCAAGGCAGTAGCTTCATTAAATCCGATCTTCATATTTTTACCTCCCAATTTTTGCTTTTTTTCTTGCATATCATAATTTTACTATTATTTGGATACGCAGGCAATTATAAATCTTTAAAAAAATAATAATTTTTCCATCTCACTGCGCCATATCTTCCACCTTTTTTAAATATCTTTCTACGATCTCCAGCTCGTCCATATAAATACAGTGTTTCATACCCCCATGCTCTACCTTGCGGCAGCATTCCTGAAAATCCATCCACTTTATAGCTTCAACCTCTGCCTCCTGAAGGGTCAGTTTCTTCTCATCCACCGGTTTATCATAGACATAGACTGCGCTGATCTCATAATCCCGGAAGGGTTTCCCGTAAAACACGTCTTCAAAATATGCCTTCCGCATTCCCGCCAGGTGAAGATCTTTCTCCTCTGCCCGGATCCCCAGCTCTTCTCCAAGTTCCCTGAGGGCTGCTGGAAGATAGGCGTCCCCGGCAGATACATGGCCTGCGGAAGAAATATCGTAACAGCCGGGATTAGAGTCCTTAGAAAGACTTCTCTTCTGAAGAAGCAGATCCCAGCCGCTGCTGTGATTTCTCCGGACGATCCAGATATGAGAAGTAGGATGGAGACTGCCGTCCAGATGAGCCACACCCCTCTCCCGGACAATGCCCACCGGACTTCCGTCTTCCTTTAAAATGTCAAAAAGCTCCAGAGGCTTTCCATTTACAGCGGCAGATCTGAGGATATCTCGTCTGTCAAAAGTTACCTTTAAAGAGAAGAATGGCCCCTCTTCCATCAAAAGCCGGAAACAGATCTTCTCTTCCTCCCCGGCCAGATTCTGTAAAATCTCATCACATTTTGACCAGCAGACAGTATCTGTCTCTTCTTTCCTGCCCTCTGGAGCAGGCTGCCATGCACGGAATAGAAACACATATTCTGCGGGCTTCTCCTCTCTGACCAGAGTCAGGATTCCCCTGGCTTTCCAGGCAAAAGGATCAGAGTTTTTACTGCTGACTGTTCTTCTCAGACATTCTTCCGGACTTTCTCCCTCTTTCATGGTTTCCTTTAGAATCTGATACTTTTCCTTCTGATCCAGAGCACAGAAAATTCCCAGCTTTTCTGACATTTTTATACACCCCATTCATCATTTTCTCTTTCTTAGTTTACCAGATGAATAGGAAAATGCAATTTTTCTTTTCTCATAGACATGATGTGTCTGCAAATTCTCTTGAATTCATTTCGTTATACCGATATAACAAAAGGGGTGATAAATATGAGAATTAACGAATTACTACAGCAAAAAGTCATGACCAAGTATCGTCTTTCTGTATTGAGCGGAGTTCCACACTCCACCCTCAGCGAACTATGCAGCGGAAAAACCAATATCAGAAAATGTTCCGCAGAAACGGTCTACAAACTTGCTAAAGCTCTTGGTGTGTCTATGGAATCTTTAGTTGAATAGGCCTTTAAAAAAACTCCGTCCGCAAAAGAAATACGGGAAAATTCTTATGAATACGGACTTCCAGAATATCTGCAGCAAGATCTGGATGCTTTCAAAGAAGGGTTAAAAAACGGTTCTTCTCTCATGGATTGCCTGTGGGGGGAATTGTACGGCAGTATCAACATAGCTGAAATCACTGACGGAGCGATCACACCGGAACATGCAGATTATCTCAGACAGAAATTCTTATGGAGAGGTAAATCCCAAAATGAAACTCATTGATTTTACAAACTGCAGACGTATTTGGGGTAAGGCCTACAATAGGGCAAACGGAAAGAATTTTCTCATGTCCGGACAGTCTGAAGACTGCAATGAGGCACTGATACAGATTGTACCTAAGATCCGCATAGAAGCAATCCAGAACTTTCTGGAAGAAGTTCCTTATCTTTCGGATCTGCAGCGAAACTTTTATCTGACCTACATCCAGGCAAGATTGGAAAAGCTCCTTTTGCCCGCTTATAAACATGCAGTCAACCAAAAGGATAATATGGACCTTAGTTCAAAAGAACCGATATAATAAGTAACTATAACCCGAGAAAATTTTTCGATAAGGCTGTCGCATTAATCATATGTCATGAATATTCCCGATTTTGATCAATGCGACAGCCTCTTTTCTTGACATAAGTGTACTTATAGTATATAGTGTGTATATAATAACATCACACCAATAACAACAATGACCACACTGTGAAAGCAAACTATGACTACAAATACTGGAGGTGTATCCCACTTTGCATATACTCATATCAAACACTTCTGACAAGCCTCTGTATCAGCAGATCAAGGAGCAGATCAAGGACGCAATTTTAAGGGAGGAACTGACCCAAGGAGATCTTCTTCCTTCTATCCGCTCTTTTGCCAATGATCTGAAAGTCAGTGTTCTGACCATACGGAGAGTCTATGAGGAGCTGGAGAAGGAAGGGTTTGTCGTCAGTCAGACAGGTATCGGCACTTTTGTATCCGCCGGCAATGCGGAACTGCTGAGAGATTCCAGAAGAAGGCTTGTCGAACAGAAAATGCAGGATATGATAGAAACCGCCCGTTCCCTGGGGATCACAAAAGAAGAACTAAATGAAATGATGGATATTCTGTATGAGGAGGAATGAAATGGACAGGATTTTAGAAGTAAAGAATTTAAACAAATCCTATAGCAGATTTTCGTTGAAAGATGTGAGCTTTTCTCTGCCGGAAGGCTGTATTACCGGTTTTATCGGAATAAATGGAGCAGGAAAAACTACCACTCTCCGTTCTATTCTGGGTCTGGTCAAAGATGTCACAGGGAGTATCCGTTTTTTCGGTATGG
>DWUY01000256.1 GCA_019120515.1 Candidatus Blautia avicola
GCCACAGCTTTCCAGAATGCAAAGATCAAAGATGCGGTTATGCGGCTGTTAAATGAAAGAGACGGACTGGCTCTTGGCATCTGCAACGGCTTCCAGGCGCTCATTAAACTGGGACTGGTTCCCTACGGTGAGATCACAGGACAGACCGAAGACTCTCCTACACTGACCTTTAATACCATTGGCCGTCATATTTCCAAGATGGTCTACACAAAGGTTGTTACAAATAAATCCCCATGGCTGTTAAAGGCAGAACTTGGAAAGGTTTACACCAATCCTGCTTCTCACGGGGAAGGACGTTTCGTAGCCAGCGAAGAGTGGCTGAAGAAACTCTTTGAGAACGGCCAGGTAGCTACCCAGTACTGTGACCTGGACGGCAACATCACTATGGACGAAGAGTGGAATGTAAATGGTTCTTACTGTGCTATCGAAGGTATTACAAGCCCTGACGGACGTGTTCTGGGCAAGATGGCTCACTCTGAGAGACGCGGCGACGGCGTAGCCATTAATATCTACGGCGAACAGGATATGAAGATCTTTGAGTCCGGAGTGGAATATTTCAAATAAGAATTATAAAGAATCATATAAGGAAAAAGCACAGGGCCCTTAAAAGGTCGGCTGTGCTTTTTCTAATTCTTCCATGCTTTGATAGCCTTTTACGCTTGGATCTCGAGAGATCCTCTTAGCTTCCTCCATTGCTTCTAATGTCTGCTGACTGTAATTTGGTATCCCGACATTAAAAGGAAGGCCGCCCCGGAGAATACATTGATGAAGGAAAATGTTTACAGCACTGGACATATCAAGTCCCAGATGGTCAAATGAAGAAAGATTAAGCCATGATGACGTATTCAAAAACGTAAGGAGTGTGATTCATTAGCATTTGAAGCCTACCCTTCTGTAAAAAAGAGGAAATATCCCTACTATCGGATTTATGTGAGAAATTATGTGGTTTATTATGTTGTAATTGGAGATGTGATGGAAGTTCGCAGATTCCTCTATGGAGCGAGGGATACAGACAGATATTTATAAAATAAGAAACAGGATACGGACGTGTTGTATAGATTCAACACGTCCGTTTTCTGTTTTCAAAAAACGGTATCTTCTCAATAGCTCCCAGTATATCCTGAAAATCTTCCTTGGGAGCCAGATCTATATATTTTCTTAGCAGGCTGGTTTCCTGTTTCTTATAAGGGCCGTAGAAGATATTATAGAGGTCATGCCCTCGGACATAGGTTTTGATCTCTTCCATATGGTCCTGTATTTCTTCTTCCCTGGTAAGATCTTTTCCCAACACCTGAAGAAGGTGGCGGCCTCCCCGGGTCCGGTGGAGATATTCCGTCCATTTTTCCAGAAGGATCTTATAAAAATCTTCTGGTTTTTGAAGAATCCCCAGTTCTGCCATGACCTTCGGATTCAGGAAGTAATTTTCAAAAGAGTAGTATTTCAGTACCAGTACATTTTTGTCTGTCACTCTGGGAAGACGGTCCACATCTTCCAGGTTCCGTTCTTCGTAGTATTTACACAGGGAACGGACCAGCTCTTCATGGTCTTTCCCGTCTCCGTCCCGGATCATGAGAAACTGATCTTTTAAGTACACCTGGTTCATGTATTTCAGATTTGCATAGGTCTTGATATTGGTGCAGCTGTTGGTGGTGATAATGGACACCCGGGACAGACTGCCGTCTTCGTTGTAGATTTCAGAATAATATTTTTCCAGGAGAAGGGGAAGGCGGCTTTTGTCCTGTTTTCCCTCTACGATAAATACGAAGTCCACACCCAGAAGATCTCCCGCTGAGTAGCCCAGATCTTCCAATACCCGGGAGAGATTTGTTTTTTCCCGGACGCTGGGCAGACCCTTTTCATCCAGGACGATCTGGCGGATCTGCCGGCTGTTAAAGGGAGACAGCAGATTGGGTGAGTGGGTGGAAAAGATCACCTGGCACTTTTTAGACAGCCGATACAGGATCTCACTGGAGGTTTTCTGAAGCTGTGGATGGAGAAAAATTTCCGGATCTTCCATAAGAAGCAGGGAGGGAAGCCGGTCTTCCTCTTCCATATAAGCTTCCAGAAGGGATAAAAGGTAAATGCTCCGCATTCCCTCTCCCAGTTGGGCTACCGGGGAAGGGTTTTCCTGATTTTTCTGCCGGATATAGCCCTGGACCTGGAAAAGCTCTCCGGTATGGGTGGTAAGATCATAGGTGATCTCTCCGTGATAACCGCTGTTTTTCCCGAAATACTGATTTACTTTGTCAGAGAAGTCTTTCAGATTCATATGATACAGCTTGTATTCCAGAAGCTTTTCTGTCTCAAAAGCGTTCAGTTCTTCCGGCGTCTTTCGGTTCAGAAGACCGATACAGGAAAAACAGTGGGTGCATTTCTTCATTGGATCAAATAAACAGCAGTCCATCCGCATCTGATTCAGCAAGTCGTCCTCTGTAAAAGACAAAAGATTGCCCTGGACTTTTTCCAGATTCCTTTCGCTGTCCAGAAAATAGACAGAAGGAAGGAGCTGGGGAATGTACCGGTTATTTTTATGAAATCCGTCGTGATACCGGATACTGCCGTTC
>DWUY01000257.1 GCA_019120515.1 Candidatus Blautia avicola
ATCGTATCTGACATATCTTCTGCACTTGGATTTTTTTCAGAGGCCTGATAAGTGATACTTACGCCTCCCGCCAGGTCCAGACCTGTGTTAATGTTTTTTGCGGCTCCTGTTCCTGTAGGGCCCCAGCCCACTGCTGATGTAAAGATCAAAAGTGCTGTTACGATAACCGTCAGCACCAGGATCAGTACGCCTCTGCTTTTCTTCATGATTTTTCCCTTCTTTACTGATTATTTTCTTCTGCCTCTTCCGCCTCTGCGGCCTTAAGCATAATGGCACATTCCACCCTTTTTCTCTGAAGCTCACAGCCTATGTCATAGGCGTCGTTGATAGAACCGTGGAAATTATAGGCGTTTGCCGCACAGCCGCCGCTGCAGTAGAACTTTGCAAAGCATTTCTGGCATTTTTCCTTTGCATAAACATTACAGTTTTTGAATTCCTCCCGGATGTCGTCACGCTTTACTCCATCCCACACATTGCCCATCAGGAATTTTTCTTCTCCTACGAACTGATGGCAGGGATATAAGTCGCCCCAGGGCGTTACAGCCAGATATTCCGTACCTGAACCGCAGCCGGAGAGACGCTTGTACACACAGGGGCCTCCTGTAAGGTCTATCATAAAATGGAAAAAGTTAAAGCCTTTTCCTTCTTTCTTTCTCTTGATCATCTCCTGTGCCAGTTTATCATATTCTTCACAGATCTTCGGCACATCTTCCTCTCTGATGGCATATTCCTCTTTTTCATCGGCTACTACCGGCTCCACAGAAATCTGGTCAAAGCCCAGGTCTGCCAGGTGAAGGACATCCTTTGAGAAATCCAGATTATGGCGGGTAAAGGTGCCTCTGGCATAATAGCTCTTTTCCCCTCTGCTTTTCGCAAACTTCTGGAATTTCGGGACAACCAGATCATAGCTTCCCGCTCCCTTCCGGAAAGGACGCATATAATCATGGACTTCTTTTCTGCCGTCAATACTCAGCACCACATTAGCCATCTCTTTATTGGCAAATTCCATGATCTCGTCATTTAAGAGCACACCGTTAGTAGTAAGAGTAAAACGGAATTTTTTATTATGGATCTTTTCCTGCTCTCTTCCGTATTCTACCAGACGTTTTACCACGTCCCAATTCATCAGAGGCTCCCCTCCGAAGAAATCCACTTCCAGGTTTGTGCGGTTTCCGGAATTAGCGATCAGAAAATCAAGAGCCTGCTTTCCCACTTCATAGGACATCAGGGCTCTTCTGCCATGGTATTCTCCCTCTTCTGCAAAACAGTACCTGCAGGCCAGATTACAGTCGTGGGCGATATGAAGACAGAGGGCCTTGACTACTGTCTGCCTTTCTTTGAAATGTTCAATGGCATTTCTGTAAATATCCTCTGTAAAAAGCATTCCCTGCTCTTTCAGTTCCTGGATCTCTCCCAGAGCCTGATCTATATTTTCTCTGCCATAACCTGCATCTAAAGCCTGATGGATCTCTTCCCGGTCTTTTCCTTCATCTAAAAGACCGATGATCTCATATACCAGTTCGTCCACCACATGTACAGAACCGCTGTTTACATCCAGCACAATGTTATAGCCATTATTTTTATAACGATGAATCACCGTGCTTCCCCTTTCTCTTGCGCACTAAAGTATGGGGCTGCTGCATGAAACAGATATTTCTGTCTCATACAACAGCCCCACTCCTTATATGCCGTTTTTTCTTATTTATTCTCGCAGCTCTGATTTCCTACTGTGCAGGATGTCTTGCAGGCTGACTGGCAGGATGTCTGACATTCACCGCATCCGCCTTTTTTTACTGTATTCTGTAAACTTTTTGTATTCAGTGTTTTAATATGTTCCATGATATCTTTCCTCCTTAAGTCTTTTAACATCTATGCGGTATTATAGCATAGCTCTTTCTGCCAGGCAAGTATTTCTTTTTCTCTTCTTATGACAGCATTCCTCCCAAAGCCCCTCCCAGGATACATATAAAAAACATAAGTATGGTTTCTTTCAGATCTCCCCTGGAGTGCTCTGTAAGATAAGTCACTGTCCAGAGAAAAGCGGCATATCCCAGGCCCAGGCCCATTCCCCACAAAAAACGGCGGGTCTTTCCCTTCCTGCCCATGTAAAATCCCCCTGCCAGACAGGATAATATGTAGGTTATCATGATCCCCAGATTTACCTGGCTCTCTCCCAGTCCCAGTTTATACAGCAGGAAGGCCAGCCCTAAAAGCAGGATTCCTGTAACCATATAGGCAAGGAGCAGGGCTTTCATCATCTGCATAGGTCTTGAAGCTTTTGCCATGATCTGTTCCATAAAAAAACCCTCCCTTATGTAAATATATGGGAGGGTTCTTTTTTTCATGACTGCTGGTTTTATGAATTTTTCTTCTTTTTCTTTCCGGTTATAACAGCAGCCGCTCCGAGAATCACTGCTGCTGCTCCTGCTGCCGCATAGGGGATGATCGGAGAATTGTCTCCGGTCCTGACCACCCGGATCAGCTTTGAAGATCCATTCTTCTTTGCCGTACTGCTGGTCTGATTTCCTGTACTTCCCGTGTTGGTACTGGTACCGGAATTTCGGGAAGGCTGGATCACACTCTGTCCGGAAGCCGTACCAGAGCCGCCAGTCTGAGAATTTCCGGAGGTTCCTGCAGAAGCTGCCGGAGTATTTCCGCCAGAAGAACTGTTTCCTGTATTCTTGTTGGAAGAGGAACCATTCTGTGAGATCTGGGTTCCAGGTCCTACAAGCTGACTTCCTCCTACGTTAAAAGGACTGAAGGAGGAGGTTTCAAAAGTCAGATAATCGATTCCTTCTATATTTATTACTGCCAACGTTCCCGGATACTCTTCCGTAGGAAAGGTATAATACTCATATTCGCTGTTTCCCAGATAATGGGCAACAGAAAGGCTGGAAAAACTTCCCGCATTTTCCGGAAGAGGGATCATAACCCGGACCTTCTTCCCTTCCGGAATCGTATACTCCGCATCTTCCTTCAGATCCCAGAGTTTGATCTCATAGGCAGACAGGATCTGACCGATCCCCGCATCGGGAAGCCGGTCCAGTTCTTCATTATAGCTGACCTGAAGGTCCACATAATAGGGAAGGAAATCTCCTTCTACTCTGACCCCTGTATTGGCATCGATCAGGCTTCCCACCGGAACAGCCTGAGGGATTTCCTGGGCCACTTCTCCGGTCTTGCCCGGCTGGGCCTGTACAAAGTCCTCTTCCGTTGTCACCTCTGTCTCAGGCGCCTCCACGTCAGGCTCTTGCGCATCTGTATCTGCTTCTTTATCTATATCCGTATCTTTCCCTGTTTCTGTCTCTTTAGCCGTATCTGTCTGTTCCTTGCTGCCGTTCTCTTCTTTGGAAGGAGAAGTTGTCTGTGCGTCCTCCGCAGCCTGGTCCGGCTTCTGTTCATTCTGCTCTGTATTCTCTTCTTTCTCCTGCGTTGTCTGAGAAGATCCTTCTTTCAGAGATTCTACCAGGACCTTTACTGTACGGATCACCTGGCCCTTTTCGGCGTTCCAGCCTTCTACCTGAGAATAATCTTTTTTCTCTTTGTCAGACGGAGTAAAGATCACTTTAACCTCAGTTTCATAAGTATCCGGAGTAAACTCTTTCTCCCAGGAAAAGGTTCCTTCTCCTGCAAAACCGACTTTTTTGAAATCAAATTTCTCTATCTCCTGAGGAGCGGCTAATTTTACTTCTTCCGGTATGGTCACCTGACCTG
>DWUY01000024.1 GCA_019120515.1 Candidatus Blautia avicola
ATTGTGACGATTCCCATGGAATGGGATTATGAAATGCCATATGGGATAGTGTATGCAAAAAATCCATCTGGAGCTATGCAGACATTTATCCACACACTTCAAAAACATTTAAATACAGAAACAGAGCTGCTGCATTAATTTTGATTAATGCAGCAGCTCTGTCCTGCTAAGTACCCCTGGATGGATCCAGCAATGTATAGTTTCTAATATCCTACCTCACAGGCACATAATCTATCTGTGACTCTTCCTCTGTGGACTCGATCTTAAAGATTACCGGACGCAATCCGTCATTACAGCTGCAGATAGCCACGCCAGGTTTCCGGATCCAGTCTCCGTAATAAAACACCTCATTTCCTGCTCCGTGAGACAATGCGAATACATACTGATAGATTGCTTTTCAGGCCTCATCACAGAATCCCTCAGGCTTGGCATAATCCGCGTAAAATACCTGGCATTCTTTCATCATGGGACAGGCGGTCAGACCTTCTGCACCGTACTCTTGGGCCAGTTCTTTATCAAGAGTGGTTTTTAATACTGTAATTTTACATTTTTTCATATCTTATGTTCCTCCAAACATGTAAAATCTTTAAGTTCCTCTTTTCAGTATAACTGTCATGTCTGCTATCTACAAGGAAATCTTTTGTTTCTAAGCTGTTTTCTTCCATAAAAATTTAAAACTGGCAAAGATCAGTCCATGTAAATCAGCTCTTTACTTTAGGGTAATTTTCATGTATTATAGTTAGTTGTTTCTAACTATAATACAAACTACAAAGGAGATTTTTATGACCATTCTAAATCTGATTATGATCTTCATATCCTTCGCACTGCTCCTGCTGTGCATGCTCGCCCCTTTAAGAAAAAGCGCTGCCGTACAGAAGCGCCCTTCTCTTAAAATGCTCTTTAAGCCCCATGGGATCTACGGCCTGCTCCTGCTGATCGTTTCTTTTTTCCATGGAATCCTGTCAGGAAACAAGCCGGCAATGGTGACCGGAAAAGCAGCATGGTTCTGTCTTCTCATCCTGCTTGTTCTGTCCCTGTTCAGAAAGCGGATAGGGACTGTTACATGGCTGAGACTGCACAGGATCTTTTCTGTCCTTTTGTGCGTTCTGATCGCAGTTCATGTATTACATGCTGTGCTGCTGTAAGATTCTGAGTCCTTTCCCCATATTGACGAAACCGGTGAATATGATAGAATATTTTTGTTCTTTATATTTTTGCAAAAATATTACGATTCCGGAGGTAACAATACAATGGAAGACGCTCAAAAAACGATACTATTTGAAAAAACTCCGATTCCGGCGGCTGTGGCAAAGCTGTCCATTCCCATGGTTTTCAGTTCTCTTGTTATGGTCTTATATAACATGGCGGATACATATTTTGTAGGAATGCTGAATAATTCCGTAGAGAATGCCGCTGTCTCACTATCTGCCCCGGTTCTCCTTGCCTTTAATGCCATCAACAATCTGTTCGGCGTGGGAACCTCCAGTATGATGAGCCGTGCCCTGGGCAGGAAGGACTACGATACTGTGTCCCGCAGCTCTGCCTTTGGCTTTTACTGCTCCCTTGTGTGCGGGGTCCTGTTCGGGCTTCTCTGCGCTCTGTTCCGGAGTCCCCTTCTCACACTTATCGGAGCCGATCAGACCACCCGGACAGCCACCCAGGGCTATCTCTTCTGGACAGTTTTCCTGGGTTCCGCTCCCGCCATTTTGAACGTGGTCATGGCTTACCTTGTCCGTTCCGAAGGGGCCGCCATGCATGCAAGTATCGGCACTATGAGCGGCTGCTTCCTGAATATTATCCTGGATCCTATTTTCATCCTTCCCTGGGGCTTCCATATGGGAGCCCCAGGAGCAGGCCTTGCTACCTTTCTCTCTAACTGTGCCGCATGTATATACTTTTTTGTCTTTCTCTATGTGAAAAGAGGAAAGACTTTTGTATGTGTTGATCCCAGGAAATTTTCTTTTCAGAAAAGGATCATCCGAGAAGTATGCGGCGTTGGAATACCTGCTTCTATCCAGAATCTCCTCAATGTAACCGGTATGACGATCCTGAATAATTTTACTGCTGTTTACGGCGCAGACGCCGTGGCGGCCATGGGGATCGCTTACAAGATCTACATGGTTCCCATGCAGATCACACTGGGATTTTCCCAGGGTATCATGCCTCTGGTAAGTTACAATTTTGCCTCGGGAAACCGCAGACGTATGAAAGATACCATTCTCTTTGCCCTGAAGCTGATGGTTCCCATCCTGGCTGTGGTCATGCTCCTGTACCACTTCGGCGCCGGCGCACTGATCCGCCTGTTTATGGATAATGACGCTATCGTAGCTTATGGGGAAAAATTCCTTCAGGGATTCGGCCTGGGACTGATCTTCCTTTGCGTAGACTTCCTCGCCGTAGGCGTATTCCAGGCTCTGGGCCTGGGGAAATATTCCCTGTGTTTTGCGGTAATGCGGAAGATCGTTCTGGAAATCCCTGCCCTTTTTATCCTGAACTATCTGTTTCCGCTTTACGGACTGGCTTATGCCCAGTGCACCGCAGAGCTGTTCCTGGCGGTCTGCGCGATTATCATGCTGAGACATATCTTTAAAAAATATGGAGGAAATTCCGAAACATCTTCGGACTTTTCTTCATGACATAATATCACGGATCAGGCCCACACAGGTGGCGATCCCGATCTTATGAAATTTCCTATCCTGTTTTTAATTGACAATGAGGCTGTCACATTAAACATATATCAGAAATATTTATACATTTTATGCGAATTTGTCGAGCAAGCTTTGAGACCATAGGCTCAAAGCCGCACAGACTGAGCAATAAAATGTATAAATATTCTCGATTTTGACTAATGCGATAGCCTCACATCTTTTTTTATTGTATCATATTTTCTACATTGCGGCGTGATAGATTTCAGCGATCTGTTCCTCGGTAAACACTACCGGATTATTAGCCACGCCTGCTGCGGAAACTTTCATACAGTTCTTCGCCATCCAGGGAATGTCTTTCTCTTCCAGCCCCAGATCAGACAGGGTACAGGTAAGATCCAGGTCTTTAAGAAGCATACGGATAGCAGGCGCGCAGTCTTCCGCAGTAATTCCTCCAAAGATCCTGGCGATCTTAGCGTATTTAAAATGATCTCCTTTCTGAGAGGCCTCGATCACTGCCGGCGTAAGGGCTGCCAGGCCCTGTCCATGAACAATGTCTTTGAGTCCGCTTGCGGGATGTTCCATTCCGTGAGCCAGGGTAACTCCTGCTGTATTGATCACCATACCGCCGATAGTGCTGGCAAGGGTCAGTTTCTCCCAGGCTCTTTTATCTCCTTCGCCCCGGTAAACCTTTACCAGGTTTTTGGCGATCAGATTCATGGCGTATTCACAGAGCGCATCTGTAAAGGGCTGAGCGGTCCTTGACGTATAAGCTTCCATACAATGACACAAGGCGTCGAAGCCCACAGAGGCCAGTACCTTTTTCGGCATGGTCATCATACATTCCGGATCCACAATGGACACCTTAGCCACAATGGCATTGCAGCGAAGAGATTTCTTGTCTCCGTTTTCCGGATTGGTAAGCACCGCAAAGCCGTTTCCTTCTGAACCGGTTCCGCAGGTGGTCGGGATTAAAATAATAGGCAGTGCCGTATTACTTGACAGACGGTTGAAGATATAGTCGTTAATATTTCCCGGATTTACAGCCAAAAATGCAATGGCTTTTCCGCAGTCCATAACGCTTCCTCCGCCGATAGCAAGGATCATGTCACATCCATGTTCCTTAGCATAAGCCGCGCCTTCCTCTGCCGTAGTGGTAAGAGGATTCTGAGTTACCTTATCAAAGAGCAGATGGCTTATTCCCGCTGCATCCAGACTGGCAGCTACCCGGTCATAGAGCCCGGACTTTTTTGCGCTGCTGCGTCCTGTAACGATCAGTGCCTTCTTTCCGTATGGTTTTGCGAAACTGCCGGCCTGATCCACTTTGCCGCATCCAAACTCTATATTTACCGGAAGATAATAAGAAAAGACGGTCTTTTTCTCAGCTTCAGCTGCTGCCTCTTTACTTTTTGCAATAGATACAGCCGCTGCCACAGCCCTTTCTTCCTCTTTCTTTTCTTCAAGTTCACTCTCATCAACAATATCTACCAGAGTAGCAAATTTTTCTTTATATTTCAGTTTACAGATAATGAAAAATACAACGCCGAGTAAAGACCAGCCGCCGACCATTACCCATTCCTGAGGTAGCAGGGAACATCCGGAATTGGGAATGATATACATGGCTACCATAAATCCGGACATGATCACAGCGATCACACCTACGATCTTATAATGCTTTACCTTATAAGGTCTTTTCAGCTCCGGCTCTTTTGATCTCAGGATAATGAAGGAAAGCGCCACCATACAGTATGCAAGACAGCATCCGAAGTTACCTGCGTCCACCACCCATACAAGCATCTGTCTTCCGAAGAAAGGCGCGAGCACGGATAAGGCTCCGATGAGATAAAGAGCAACGGTAGGGGTTTTATACTTTTTGTGAAGGGTGGCAAATACCTTGGGGATCATATAGGATTCTGCCATAGAGTACATAGCACGGCTTCCGCCGATGAGGAAGGAGTTCCAGCTGGTAATGATCCCGCACATTCCGCCGATGATCAGTACCCTGGACATCATCTCGCTGCCGAAAGCCTTTGCCATGGCATCTGCTGTCACCAGTCCTGTGCCTGCCTGAGAGGCGGCGATATCTGAAGGGCTCATTACATAGCCTACGCCGAAGATCACAAGACCATAGAAGGCAACCGCCAGGAGGATGGAAAGGATCATGATACCGCCGATTTTTTTCAGGGGAACGCTGATCTCTTCCGCCGCCTGAGGGATTACGTCAAAGCCGATGAAGAAGAAAGGCGTCAAAGCTGCCACTCCAAATACGTTCCGTGCCATAGTCCCGGTAGTATCTCCTACAAAAAGCTGATTCTCCATATTTGACATATCCCCGCTGAACAGAGATGCCACCACCAGGAGGATCCCTACTACTCCGATAATAACTGTCAGGACCGTCTGCAGAATGGCTGCGGTCTTTGCACCTTTTATATTAATATAAGTAATAAAGATCGCCACGATCACTGCCACAGCAACCCAGGATGCATAAATATCAAATCCTGCCACTGTATAGAGATATCCCTGGAGGAAATCCGGATAAATATACGTAATGATGGTTGGAAGGGCACATGCTTCAAAACATACAACACTGACATACCCCAGCACGATCGCCCATGTACAGATATAAGAGCCGATAGGCCCCATGGCACGGTAGCTGAAGACATGCTCTCCGCCGCACTGGGGAAGAGCCGCCGTAAGTTCTGCGTAAGTAAGACCCACGAAGAAGATCATAATGCCGCCGATCACAAACCCGAGGATCGCGCCGATCACGCCGCCTGTCTGGATCCAATCGCCGGTAGATACCACCCAGCCCCATCCGATCATGGCGCCAAATGCGATCACCAGGATATCCCAGGCGCTGAACACTTTGTTAAATTCTGATTTTTTCTTGTTTTCCATCTGTGTCCACCCCTTTCTGCCTACATGTCCTCAAATCTGAGATCGATAAACTGCATAATGTACTTTGCAGTCTTTTCAAGCCCCAGGACACTGCTGTCAACCAGCAGATAACGGTTGTGTCTGTCTCCCCGGTATGTTCCTGTGAGATACTTATATCTGGCATGGAGCATATCGTCATTGTATTTCACCAGTTCTCTGGCCTCTTTTTCTTTTACATGTTTTTGTTCCATAATATGCCGGATCCTGTACTCCTCCGGCGCATAAACGAAAATATTCAGGCAGTCATCCCGGTCTTGCAGAATGTAATCGCTGCATCGTCCGATGATCAGACAGGAGGATTTTTCCGCAAATTTCCGTATCACATCAAACTGTGCGGCAATGACCCGGTTCGTCAGGTTTGCGTATCTGGGGCCCAGATTTGTGTCAAACTCATATCTGACTTTATCTCCGGTATCTGCTTTTTCTACCAGTTCCCGGTCTACCCCCAGTTTCTCCACAACTTTATCGATCAGATCTCTGTCATAGAATTCAATTCCAAGAGAGTCGGCGATCATCCGGCCGATATCCGGTCCCCCGCTTCCGTATTCACAGCCCAGTGTTATTACAAAATGGCTCATCTGTCATTCTCCTTCCTATATATGATGGTCCTTCAATAAGCAGCTTACTGTGCCTCTACGGTTTCCTTCAGAATAGCAAAGGCCTTGTCACAGTCCTCTTTTGTCAGGATCAGAGGAGGAACCATACGGATAATGCTGCTTCCGATGGCGGTTACAAGAAGTTTTCTGTCAAAGCATCCGTGTTTGATATCCACTGCAATAACTGTATCGTCAAATTCTACGCCTACCAGAAGGCCCTGTCCTCTGACTTCTTTTACATGAGGAAGTTTTTTCAGTTCTTCCATGAAATAAGCGCCCATCTCTTTTGCGTTGCCCGCAAGATCTCTGTCCAAAAGCTCATCGATCTCAGCAAGAGACGCCGCGCAGCTTACCGGGCTTCCGCCGAATGTGGAGCCGTGGGATCCGGGAGTAAATGCCGCTGCCACTTCCTCTGTGGCACAGATGGCTCCGATCGGCATTCCGCCGCCCATAGCCTTTGCCATGGATACGATATCCGGCTTGATCCCGTAATTCATATAGGACATGATCGCTCCGGTCCTGCACCATCCGGTCTGCACTTCATCAAGGAGGAGCAGCATACCTCTCTCATCACAGAGTTTCCGGAGTCCCTGAAGGAATTCCTGGGTTGCCGGATGCACGCCTCCTTCACCCTGTACCGGCTCTACCATGATCGCAATGGTATTTTCTGTACAAGCCTCCTCAAAGGCTTTCAGATCATTGAAGGGTGCGTAGCTGAATCCGGGAGTCATATCGCCAAAGCCTATCTGACATGCGTTATCCGGCTGTCCTGTAGCGCTCATGGAGCCGAAGGTACGTCCGTGGAAAGATTCTTTTGCTGTTACGATATTGTATTTGTGAGGACCGTACTTCTCTACTCCGTATTTTCTCGCCATTTTGATCATGGCTTCATTTGCCTCAGTACCGGAGTTCTGAAAGAAGATTTTGTCCATGCCCAGTGTGGTACATATTTTTTCTGCCAGAAGAGCCTGAGGGATCGTATATGGATAGTTGAAAGTATGCATGATGTCGCCTACCTGATCTCTGACGGCTGCTACCACTTTCTCATTGCAGTTTCCGGCAGAGTTTACGGCGATCCCTGCATAAAAGTCGAGATATGGGGTTCCGTTTTCATCATAAATGTACATGCCCTTTGCCGTCTCGGCCAGGAAGTCGAAACGCTCATATGTCTCGATCATATATTTATTTACCTTGTCCTTGATATCCTGTACTGTTAAACCTGTGTCTTTTAATCTCATAGTAATCTCCCTTCCCGAAAAAGAAAAAGGCGAAGACGCTTGTTCTGATAAGCGCCTTCGCCTTTTGTTTTTCATTCAATATATTGTACATTTATAACATTATCACGGAAACATTTTTCTGTCAATATCTTTTCTAAAGATATTCTATTTTTATATAAACTGACGTTTTTCAAGGATTTTTTGATCATTTTTATTGCTTTTTTATATTTTTCCAATAACTCAAAATACTATTTAGAGTTTATTTGTTCAATATATTACACACTAATGTTGATCTACAAACACACACAGAAAGCTTACTTTTCCGGTTCCTTCGTTCATATAGCTGTGCATCTGGTCTGTTTCAAATCTCAGGATATCCTCTTTTGTCAGGCAGTGTCTTTCATCTGCGCACTGTATGACCAGTTCTCCTTCTGAAACAGAAATATATTCCATGGTTTTCTCACCATGTCCGCCGCT
Source organism: Candidatus Blautia avicola (assembly GCA_019120515.1). Classification (GTDB taxonomy): domain Bacteria; phylum Bacillota; class Clostridia; order Lachnospirales; family Lachnospiraceae; genus Blautia; species Blautia avicola. Next base: position 7,873 of record DWUY01000024.1, read on the forward strand.
TTCATATGTATATCCCGGTTCGATCTCGATCCTGTAGATTTCAAGAGCCTGATTATCCTCATAAGGAAAACAGGTCCAGACCTTATATCTTCCTTCTACCTCTTTTGTGGGAACCATATCGGTGATCCTGACCTGGCTGCTGCTAAGGGGCGGGGGCCCAAGCAGCTCTTCTACTTTTACCCGCAGTCCGCTGGAAATCTTCCCGATCACTCCCAGAGAGGGATTGGCCCTGTCTTTTTCAATCTGTGCAAGCATACTTTTGCTTACTCCGGTCTGCTCTGCAACCAGGTCCAGGCTCATCCCTCTGGATCTGCGTATCCTTTTTAAATTCACGGCAACATTATGCGATAAATAATCCATCCCAGCCTCTCCTTTCCGGCTACAGACTACATTCTGTAAGCCTATCTCTGCAAGAGTTCACGGGATTATTATAAATCGGCTATATAGACATTTCAACGGCTTTTTCAAAGATATCAAGGCCTGCTTCCAGCTGCTCATCGGTTATGACCAGAGACGCCAGGAAGCGGATCACATTATGATAAGTACCGGCGCTTTCCACAATAAGCCCCATAGACGCACATGCCTGGATAACAGCCGAAGTCAGCTCAGGAGCCGGCTCTTTTGTAGTCTTATCCTTTACAAACTCAATTCCTACCATAGCTCCCATTCCCCGGACATCTCCGATCACCGGATATTTCTCCATCATCTTCCGATACCGGGCCATCACCTTTTCACCGATCTGACAGGATCTTTCGGCAAGATGATCCCGTTCCATGATCTCAATAGTTTTCAGCGCCGCGGCACAGGCCAGTGGATTGCCGCAGAAAGTTCCCCCGATGGTTCCGGGAGCCACAGCCTCCATGATCTCTTCTCCCGCAACAATGGCAGAGAGAGGGATTCCGGCCGCAATGGATTTTGCTGTTGCCAGGATATCCGGCATTACCCCTGCCTCTTTCCAATATTCTGACGCGAACATCCGTCCTGTTCTGCAAAATCCGCTCTGGACTTCATCCGCGATCAGAAGAATGCCATACTTATCACAGACTTGTCTTACCGCTTTTACCCACTCAATAGGCGCCGGGATAAATCCGCCTTCGCCCTGCAGAGGTTCCACTACAATTGCCGCAATGGTATCCGGCGCGCCGCATTCTTCAAATACATCTTCAATGGACTGCATGTAATAATCCAGCGCCTTATCCTTAGGCATCCCTTCCGGATTGCGGTAATAGTAAGGAAATTTTGCCCGGAAAACGCCTGTAGCCAGCGGCCCCAGTCCGGTTGTATAAGCTTTCTTGGAAATCATTGTCATTGTCAGCAAAGTTCTTCCATGAAATGCTCCTGAGAAAACAATAATATTGGGTCTGCCCGTATAAGCCTTGGCCACTTTGACTGCGTTTTCATCTGCCTCGGCGCCGCTGTTTGCAAAGAATACTTTCTTTTTCTCTCCTTTTACCGGAGTGATCCGGGCCAGTTTTTCCGCAAGAGCCACATAGCCCTCATGGGTCACGATATTGAACATTCCGTGAAAATAGCGCTCCGCCTGTTCTTTTACCGCCGCAATGATCTCCGGCTGCGAGTATCCAATGTTCAGTACACCTACTCCTCCTACCCAGTCGAGAAATTTATTGCCGTCTACATCTTCTATCATAGCGCCCTCGCCTCGCTGGATGACTACCGGATATACACAGCCGATTGCTGACGGCACAGCATTTTTTCTTCTTTCAATTACCGCCTTCGCTTTTGGTCCCGGAAGTGTCTCTGTTATAATCTCAGGCAAATCTGTTCTAAGCATGATCTCATCCTCCTGTCAATACATTCTTCTTAAATTTTCTCTGTAAAACGAAAGAACGGGAAAGGCTTAAAAAGCACTTCCTCGTTCTTTTGTCTATAAGTATCGCACATCTGTATATTGTTTCCAGCAGCCTGAGTGCACGAATTTTTTTCTATCTTTGTGCTGTCAGCACAAAATTCATTGACTTACAGATCTTTTTCGTGGTATTCTGACAGCAACACTATGGGGATGTTTCCTATGTCATTATTACTGAAAGATATCTATTCTGAAACCAAAAACAGATTCCGCCTGGAGCTTGTCTGCGGGGCCCGCGGCCTGAACCGTCTCATAAACTGGGTCTATGTAGCGGAAGATATTGCCACCACAGACTTTCTCTATGGCAATGAATTGATCATCACTACCGGAATGGGAAAACAGTCTTCCTCCGGCTGGCTCTATGATTTTGTGGTTAAACTGTTTTGGCAGGGCACCTGCGGCCTTATCCTGAACACGGGAATGTATCTCTCCGAAGACGATATCACTCCGGAAATCCGGAACTTCTGCGAAGAACACTCCTATCCGCTCTTTACCATGCCCTGGGAGATCCATATCTATGATATCACCCGGAGCTACTACAACCGGATCTTCCGGGATACCCAGTCTGCTGACGCCGTCACAGAAGCGGTCCTGGATCTGATCAGCGGTTCCGACCCAGAACATGCCATAGGCGTCCTTGTGCGCAGAGGCTTCTCTCCGGAACAGAGGTATCTGGCATACTGTATAAATGGAAAAGGCCCAAAACAGGAAGGGTTAAAACTGGAAAACGCGGTAAAGCTGGAACTGAAAGTCCATTTCCCCGGCAGCCATATGTGCCATTTCAGGGAAGATATCCTTGTCCTCCTCCCCTGTACGGATAAGACAGAACGCCCTTCTTCCGGAACGGGAATTTCCACAGGACTGAAAAACGCTGTGCGGGATCTTGCCGGCCGCATCAGCCGCGCCTTTCCCCGCTGGGACATCCGATCCGGGCTGGGTTCTGTATCAGAACTTAAAGAATTCCCCCGGAGTTTCCGGCAGGCCCGATCTGCCCTGGCCTCCTCTTTTTCCTCCGGGGAAATTTTCTGCGCTTTTGACGATCTGGGATTTTATAAAATTCTTTTCTCTGTCAGCGACCGGAATGTTCTGGACAACTACTGGAGGGAAAAGCTGGGACCAGTCATCGCATATGATAAAACACATAAAAGCTGCTGTCTGGAAACTTTATATCAATATCTGGTCTGCAGCGGAAGTATCCAAAAGATCGCCGAAGCCATGTACTGCCACAGAAACACTGTCAACTACCGTGTCCGAATCCTCCGTGAAACACTGGGGCTGCATCTGGACAATGTCCAGGATCGTTTTGAACTGCTGGCAGCATTCTACGTCAGATCATTCTGCTTCCCGGATAGTTCTGACTGCCAAGTCTTCTCTGAGAGATGAAATAGATTTTCTTGCATAAAACAGTTTTTTCTATTAGACTGATTTATGATAAATATGATGGAGCTGTCGCATTAATCAAAATCAAAAATATTTAATTCGCATAAAATGTATAAATATTCCTGACATGTAACTAATGCGGCAGCCCCTGTGATACATTTCCGGATAGAATCTACAGGAGTGTTGAACCATGAATCTGAATTTTGAATACTACAAAGTTTTTTATTATGTCTGTAAATGCGGAAGTCTCACCGGCGCCGCCAATGTGCTGATGACCAGTCAGCCGGCCGTGACCCGCACCATCCACAACCTGGAAAGCGCTATTGGCTGCCGTCTCTTTATCCGCAGCAAAAACGGCGTGGAACTGACGCCGGAAGGCCGGACCTTCTACAAATATATTTCCGCCGCCTGCGCCCAGATCTTCAAAGGGGAAAATGAGCTGGCCGGTATGATCAGCCTGGACAATGGAACTGTCTGTATCAGCGCTACTGAAACAGCCCTGCACTGCTGCCTGTTCAAAGCAATGGAGGAATTTAACCGGTACTATCCAAACGTACAGTTTAAACTGCTCAACAACAGTACGGTTAATTCTATCCAGGCCCTGAAATCCGGCCGGGTAGATATGGCAGTGGTCTCTTCTGTGCCTCTGCAAAGGGAAAGTCATCTGCAGATAAAATCTCTCCGGAAATATCATGATATTCTCATTGGCGGAAACAAATTTCTGCATTTAAAAGGAAAGAAGACCGGCCTGGAGGCGTTAAAAGACTATCCCTGGATCGGTCTTACCTCAGGATCCATTACCAGGACCTCCCTTGACCGGTATTTTAATGAACTGGGGCTTCCTTTTAATCCGGATATAGAACTTGCAACTACCGACATGATCCTTCCAGTAGTACGGCATAACCTGGGGATCGGCTTTATCCCCTCAGAATTTGCCGCGGAAGATATCCGCAGGGAAACTGTATTTGAGATCAATATTGAAGAACGGCTCCCTGAACGGGATATCCTTCTGGTATACGACACAGAATACCCCCAGAGTATTGCCGCCAAGACTTTTCAGAAATACCTGATCTCCGCAGAATATCCTGAATCAAATACCCCGACGCAAGCATACGGGGCATCAAACTAGCAATGATGCAAGCATCAGGGTATTTGACCCTCGCTGCTTGCGGGTTCAAGGAATCTTTTGTTTTCTTTTTCCTATATTCCTATATTCATATCAAAAACTTATGGATATGATATAAAATGATTATTTTACCTGTTATCTTTTTCATGGTAGAATAATTATGGTTAAAAAATTAACGAGTATTTTACAGAAAGAAGGTACCTTATGCAAGAAACAACATGTCTTGAAAAACAGCCCCTGTGTCAGGAAATGCTGGAAAAGATGAATGCTTACTGGCGGGCTGCAAACTACCTGTCAGCAGGACAGTTATATCTGCTGGACAATCCTCTGCTGAAGAACCCCCTTACCATGGATCATATCAAAAAGAAGATCGTTGGTCACTGGGGAACTGTACCCGGACAAAATTTCGTATATGTTCACTGCAACCGTGTTATCAAACGTTATGATCTGGATATGATCCTCCTCTCCGGTCCCGGACACGGCGGAAACTTCCTGATCGCAAATACCTATCTGGACGGAAGCTACAGTGAAGTATATCCAAATATCAGCCGTGATGAAGAGGGCATGAAAAAAATGTTCAAACAGTTCTCCTTCCCCTGCGGCGTACCAAGCCACTGTGCCCCTGAAACACCAGGCTCCATCAACGAAGGCGGCGAGCTGGGATATTCTATCGCTCATGCTTTCGGAGCTGTTTTTGACAATCCGGACCTGATTGCTACTGTAGTTGTCGGAGACGGAGAGGCAGAAACCGGTCCTCTGGCTACTTCCTGGCATTCCAATAAATTCCTGAATCCTATCACAGACGGCGCTGTACTGCCGATCCTGCACCTGAACGGCTACAAGATCAGCAATCCTACCATCTTCTCCCGCATTCCTCATGAAGAGATTGAAAGCTTCTTCAAAGGCTGCGGCTGGAAGCCGTATTTTGTAGAGGGCGACGACCCCATGACCATGCACAAGAAGATGGCAGAAACCATGGATACCGTCATTGAAGAGATCAAAGCCATCCAGAAAAATGCCCGTGAAAACAACAATCCGGAACGTCCTGTCTGGCCAATGATCGTTCTGCGCACACCAAAGGGCTGGACTGGTCCTAAGGTAGTAGACGGACAGCAGATCGAAGGTTCTTTCCGCGCACATCAGGTACCTCTTACTATGGAGTCTCCTGAGCATCTGGAACTGTTAAAAGAATGGCTGGAAAGCTACCACGCAGAAGAACTCTTTGATGAAAATGGCCGTCTGATCCCGGAACTCCAGGAATTAGCGCCTAAGGGAAATGCCCGTCTGGGAGCCAATCCTCATGCAAACGGCGGTCTGCTGCTGAAAGATCTCCGTCTGCCTGATTTCCGCAGCTATGGAATCGAAGTAGATCCCGGAAAGACAAAAGCCCAGGATATGATCGAACTGGGCGGATATATCCGTGATATCTTCAAATTAAATAAAGAAAACCGCAATTTCCGTATCTTCGGACCAGACGAAAGTATGTCCAACCGTCTCTATAAAGTATTTGAAGAGGAAAACCGTGACTGGAACGCCCAGCTGCTGGATACCGACGACTGTCTGGCAAGAAACGGACGTATCATGGACGGAATGCTCAGCGAGCATATGTGCGAAGGCTGGCTGGAAGGATA
>DWUY01000258.1 GCA_019120515.1 Candidatus Blautia avicola
ACTATCCATTTCCTGACTATAAATTTCCAACTCAGATCTTTTCGGACCATAACCTGCCAAAGGCGGAAGATCTGATCGGATCAACGGAATCTTACGATACAGATCGGATCATGTTGTTTGATGAGACAGCAGTGTACAATGAATTGCTCAAGGCAGGCGAATTTCCATTTTTTGCAAATTCCTTTTTTGTGGAGGCAAGTATAGGAGAACAGTAATGAAAGTATTATATTCTAAATTTACCAGGGAACGAAATCCTCAATTCCAATTGGAAACCAGTATAGTGGAGGACGAGCAGGGGATTAAAACGGTCCAAAAAAAAGCTTTAAATCCATCAGGGAAAAAACATATTGTTAATATGTATGAAAATTATCTGAGATTTTCTAAAAAAGGTACATCCTGTTTTTTGGAATGTATGTATAAAGATGATAAGGTGATCTTTCCCTATGTAGAAGGAAAAAGCCTGTATGCAAAACTAGTTGCTGCCTTGGATCTTCGTGATAAGGAAAGCTTTTGCTATATTCTCCGCAAGTATAAAGAAATATTAAAAAAGAGTGTCTATGATGTTACCTCTTTTAAAGAGGAGGAAAGATTTAAAAGTATATTCGGTGTACATTCTTTCCCCGACAATATAAAAGCAGCCAGATTTCTGGATGTGGATCTGACTTTTGATAATATTATCATCGATCATCAGGATCAGATAAAGATACTTGATTATGAATGGATATTTGAATGTCTGGTTCCTGTCAATTTTGCTGTTTATCGGGCTGCTTTTGCTTTCTATCTTAAACATGGAGGGCAGATGAACGGTATCATGACAGAGGATGAGTTTTATGCATATCTGGGAATTGAACAGAAGGAAAAAAAGATTTACGGAGAAATGAATCAATCTATGATGGCTTATATTATGTCTTCATCCTCTTCCCTTAATAATTATAAAAAGAAAGTCAGATTTTTATACGAATTAGTGCAGGAGCCTACACTTTTTTCACAGATGTATGTTGATACCGGTTCCGGCTATTCTGAAGAAGAAAGTACGGTGTATCCTTTAAAGAGTACGGAGCTTGAAAATATCATAAAGTTTGACCTGGAACCGTATAAAGAGCTTCGGGCCGTTAGGTTTGACCCCTTGAACTTTCCCTGCGGGATAAAGATCTACGATATATATGCAGTTACAAAGGATGGTAAAAAGCGTATTTCATATTCGGATTTTCTGTCAAATGCAACAGAAATTTACGAGGAGGAAGCTGACTTTCTGGAGCAGGATCCGCAGATCATCATTGAAATTAAGAAAGAGGAACACTGGAAGAAGATAGTGATCCATTATGAGATATTGTTTTACAGAGAAAAGGAGCAGATCATCTGTTACGGAAACCAGGACAGCGCTTTACAACTGTTGGAGAAAGAAAATGAACTGTTCCTCAAAAGAGAATTTGCATTTAAAAAGCGAGAAGAAGAATACAGGACAAGTTTGGCTAATGCTATCAGCGAATTGGAAAATCTGAAAGAGAGAGATCAGCTGCTGAAAGATAAACTGCGGTATATTGAGGAAACGAAGGCATATCGTCTTTTCCTTAAAGAAAAAGTGAAGAAACTTGGACTCTGAGACGAGATACAGCAGGATCATCTTTGAAAATTTTTCTGTTTATAAATAAAAGGGAATAAATATCCCCTGCAGAAATCAGTACTTTAAATCTTTTAACTGATTTCTACAGGGGAATTATTTATGCCAAATTGTCTTATCATTAGCGGACGTATCTATAGGAGGAGTTTTTCATATTCCTTTTTCTGAGGACAGCGCTGATGATCAGGAATGTTTCTCCTATACATAAAACTGACAGGATTACGATCATGCAGGGAAGGATAGGATCCAGTCCCCGGATCTGATAAAAGGTAGAAAAAGTTTGAGTATTTTCGTTTTGATAAATAGTTACCGGAAGATCTGTCTGAAGATCATATAATCCGACTCCCTGATAGGAATAGGTCCGGGTACGGATATTTCCGCTGTCGCTGTCTTTTACAGTGAGTACGTTGCTTTCCACCCCTTTAGGCAGCGCTACATAGCCGGCGGGATTTTCCTTGTCCATCCAGTATACAGGGGACAGATGAAAATTATCAAAGCCATAGTCAAAAAGATTTACTGTATCGATAAAACGATCCTCTCCATCGGAACGAAGGACCACACATACTAAAGTCATCCCATCCCGGGAAGCTGCTGTGACAAGCGTGTTTTTGGCTGCTTCCGTGTGGCCGGTTTTGCCGGCGATCACACCTTCGTAATGATATTTCCCATTTTTGATCAGGGCATTGCTGTTTCCCAGATTTCTGGGAGAGTCTGTCATGTTTGTGGCAGGGATGGTATATGTGGCGGATCCGGAAATCCGGCAGAAATCTTCGTTTTGGATGGCTGCGGCCAGGATCAGGGCCAGATCGTGAGCAGTGGTGTAATGGTTGGGATCCGGCAGACCATTGGCATTTACAAAATGTGTATTTTTGCACCCAAGTTCCTGGGCCCGCTCATTCATCATGGATACGAAATTTTCTACGGATCCGGCCACATAGACTGCCATCTGGGTACAGACTTCGTTGGCGGAGGCCAGCATGATGGCATAAAGGCATTGCTCTACAGTAAGCTGTTCTCCTATCCTGGCATTGATCGTGGAATTGCCCGGTTCCAGATCCGGTGTGATCACGTCTGAGAAGGTGACTGTCTGACTGAGGTCTTCTATATTTTCCAGAATGAGCAGAGCAGTCATGATTTTTGTCGTGCTGGCAGGATAGCGGATCTCATCCATGGATTTATCAAAAAGTATCTGGCCTGTGGAGGCTTCCATCAGGACGCCTGTCTCTTCAGAAATTTCCGGGGCCTGGGGCCAGCTTTGGGGAAAATCCGCGGCCTGTACAGTGGAAAAGCTGCCAAACAGCAGAGTGAAAGCCAGAGAAATACAAAGAAGAGGCTTTGGCAATAAGATTTTTTTCACAAAAGTTCCTCCTTTATAAATATAAAACATAAATATCTTCTGTATACAAGGGAATCCGTCCCTTTATATACAGAGGGTACCTGTCCGGTATGGGCAAGTCCCGTCTATTATAACATAATCCGTAACTCCACTGCAAGAAGCGAAGGATGGAGCCTGGCACCTGGCATCATCCACCAGCCGGATGCGGGCGCAGCCACGCCTCCTTGGCGCGCCGCTTACGGAAATTAAGGTTTTCTTTAAACAGAAAATGTGGTAGAATAAGCAGATGAGTGAAAACAGGAAAGGCAGGTGAAGGGTAATGCCTACTGGAAAACTGGAATGGGGGAGGATTCTGGGGAGGCTTTCGCCATATACGATTCAGAAAGGTTTTCGCTATTTAAAGCATTATGGACCAAAGGAATTCTGGATCAGACTTCATGAACGTTTTGAACCGGAAGAGGTGCCTTATGGGCCCTGGTATGAAGAATACAGACCGGATATAGAAGAATTGGAAAAGCAGAAAAAGGAGAAATGGAAGTATCAGCCGAAGATCAGTATTGCGGTACCGGCATATAAAACGCCGGAGAAGTTTCTCCGCCAGATGATGGATTCACTGCTGGAACAGACCTATGAAAACTGGGAACTGTGTATCGCAAATGCCAGCCCCAAGGACGCTTCCATGGAGTATACGCTTATGGAATATGCCCGGAGAGATCCCAGGATCCGATGGAAAAAGCTGGAGGAAAATAAAGGGATCGCGGAAAATACCAATGAAGCACTGGCTATGACGGAAGGAGAGTATATCGGCCTTCTGGATCATGATGATCTGCTGGCTCCTAATGCCCTGTATGAAGTGGCGAAAGTTTTAGAGAAAGAGCCGGATACAGAAGTGCTCTATACGGACGAAGATAAAGTAAGAGGAGAAGATCTGGAACATTTCCAGCCCCACCTGAAACCGGATTTCAATCCGGATCTTCTGCGGTCCAATAATTATATTTGTCATTTTTTTGTTGTGAAAAGGAGTATTCTGGAGAAGACAGGAGGGTTTTGCGGGGAGTATGACGGGGCACAGGATTATGATTTCATCTTCCGCTGTACAGAGGAGGCCGGGAAGATCCGGCATATTCCGGAAATCCTTTATCATTGGCGTACTCATGAGGCGTCCACTGCAGATAATCCGGAGAGCAAGCTGTATGCTTTTGACGCAGGGAAACGGGCTATTGAAGCAAACCTGAAGAGGTCCGGCCTTGTGGGAACAGTGACCCAGACCAAAGATTACGGGTTTTACCGGGTAAAATATCCGGTTGCGGGGAATCCTCTGGTTTCTATTATAATTCCCAATAAGGATGCCAGAGAAGATCTGGAGAAATGTATCAATTCTATTCTGGGACGGAGTACTTACAGTAACTATGAAATCCTGATCGTGGAGAACAACAGTACTTCCCAGGAGATATTTGACTATTATAAACAGCTTTCCGAGATGCCTAAGATCCGCCTGCTGAGGTGGAAAAAGGAATTTAATTATTCTGCTATCAATAATTTTGCGGCGGCTAAGGCGAAAGGCGATTATCTGCTGTTTTTAAACAATGATACAGAGGTGATCACGCCTGACTGGATAGAGGAAATGCTGGGATTTGCCCAGCGGAAAGATACGGGAAGAATTGCACCGATCGCAGAATCAACACTGATAATGGAACTAACAAATCCTCCAATATTTAAATATTC
>DWUY01000259.1 GCA_019120515.1 Candidatus Blautia avicola
AAGAAAAGGAAAAAAAGTGGGTATATAGAAAAATTTTAGATGAACCAGCAAGTGATTTACTGTATCAGGATTTTGACAATGATGGAGAAAAAGAATTGCTGATCTTATCCCCGTTTCATGGAGAAAAAATAAAAATTTTTAAGAAAGGTAGAAATGGCGAGTTTATAAAGGTTTATGAGAGGATATCCCCTATGCCCTTTGCTCATGCTATATACGGAGGCAATTTGTACGGAAAAGAATGTGCTTTTATTGGGGGAAGAGAGGGGAAAAAAGAGTTAATTGCTATATCCTTTGATGAAGAAAAAGGCAATTATATAGAAGAACTTATTGATAAAGGTGCTGGAGCAGCAAACTGTATGGTTTTTAATGTGGATAATGAGACAAAACTGCTGGCTGCAAATCGTGAAACTAATGAGGTTGCCATATATTCTTTTAGAAGAGTATAAAAAGAAACAACTATTTTTAGAAAGAAGAGGAAAAATATTATGAAAGCGATCGTAAAAGAATCAAGAGAAAAAGGCTTCACTATGAAGGAAGTTCCGATCCCGGAGATTGGAAGAAATGAGGTACTGATAAAGGTAGAGGCATCTGCATTGTGCAGATCAGATGTGGACGTCTATGAGTGGACAGAACTGGTGGACCGGGCAAATTATGATCTGCCGTTTATCATGGGGCATGAATTTTCCGGAACTATCGTAAAGATGGGAGAAGATGTACAGGGGTTTAAAGAAGGTGACAGAGTGGCAGGAGAAACCCATATCCCATGTGGCTACTGTGAGACCTGCCGCACAGGAAATCAGCATATCTGCGGAAATCATATGGGGGTTTTGGGTCGTACCGTAGACGGCTGCTTTGCGGAATACATAGCTCTTCATCAAAAAGCGCTGATCAAGCTGCCGGATAACGTAACCTTTGAAGAAGGAGCTATACTGGAACCATTTGCTACAGCCATGCATGCAGTTTCCAAAGCAAAGCCTTCCGGAAAGAGTCTGCTTATCGCAGGTACCGGAACCATCGGACAGATGGCGATAGAAATTGCTAAATTTTTAGGATGTACCAAGTTATTTGCAGTGGATATTAATGATTACAAATTGGAAGAGTCAAAGAAAAGAGGAGCAGACATTATCATCAACGGCAAAAAAGAGGATCTCGTGGAGATCGTAAAGAGAGAGACGGATGGATACGGAGTAGATGCAGTGATCGATTTCACAGGAAATCAATATGTGATCAATCAGGAAGTAGAAGCGGTAAAGATAGCCGGAACCATTGTGCATGTGGGAATGGTGGAAAAGCCTCTTACCTATAATAATTTCATGTATGGGGTAGTATATAAAGAACTGATCGTTACCGGCATTTTTGGAAGACGTATGTATGAAACATGGACAGAGGTTATGAATATTTTAAAGACAGGGAACATTGATCTGAAGTCATTTGTAGCAAAAGAAATGAGACTGGAAGACTTTGATCAGGCTCTTAAAGACTTCTCCTCCGTTTCAGGAAGAATTGTTTTCAAAGATTAGGCGGATACGCAGAAAAGAGGTCAATATGTTACAGAACAGCAGAAATGAGACTATGGACGGCAATACCGCTGCGGCAACCGCTTCCTATTATTTTACGGAAGTAGCTGCCATTTATCCGATCACGCCGTCATCACCTATGGCAGAGGCAGTGGATAAATGGGCATCAGAGGGAAAAGAAAACATATTTGGGCAACCGGTAAGACTGATCGAAATGCAGTCAGAGGGGGGCGCGGCAGGAACCCTTCACGGAAGTCTCCAGGCTGGAGCATTGTCTACTACATATACATCATCCCAGGGACTTCTTTTGATGATCCCCAATCTTTATAAAATCGCAGGAGAACTTCTTCCGGGAGTTCTCCATGTAAGCGCCAGATCCCTGGCCTCAAACGCCCTTAGTATTTTCGGGGATCATCAGGATGTTATGAGCATACGCCAGACGGGAGTCGCTCTTCTGGCCTCAGGAAGTGTTCAGGAATGCATGGACCTGGGCTGTATTTCTCATCTGGCGGCAATCCGTTCCAGGATACCTTTTGTCCACTTTTTTGACGGATTCCGGACATCTCATGAAATACAGAAAATACAGGTGATCCCGAAGGATATGCTGCTTCCTATGGTTGACTGGGAAAGCCTGCAGGCTTTCCGTGACCGAGCTCTTAATCCGGACCATCCGGTGCTTCGGGGTACTACGCAGAACCCGGATATTTTCTTCCAGGAACGGGAAGCAGTAAATGTCTTTTATCAGTCTGCCCCTGGAATTGTCCAGGAATATATGGACAAGATCGGAGAAGTTACAGGAAGACAGTATCATCTTTTTGATTACTACGGAGCAGAACATCCCGCTCTGGTATTGATAGCTATGGGGTCTTCCTGTGAAGTCATTAAAGAGACCATAGATTATCTGAATGGACAAGGGCATAGATACGGTCTGCTGCAGGTACGGCTGTTCCGGCCTTTTTCTAAAGAGGCCTTTTTAAAGGCATTTCCAGAAGGTGTGGAAAAAGTAGTGGTCCTCGACAGAACAAAGGAACCGGGAGCGCAGGGCGAACCGCTGTATCAGGAAATATGTTCTGTGTTCAGCGGAGAAAAAAATCCGCCTGCCATTATTGGAGGACGCTATGGCCTGGCTTCTAAAGACTTTACTCCCCAGGATGTGGCTGCAGTGATAAAGAATGGAGAAAAGGCAGAACCTTTAAATGGATTTACGGTAGGGATTAAAGATGATGTCACCTGTCTTTCATTGACGCCGGAAGAAGACCTGCCGGATACATCTCCGGCAGGAACGGTAAACTGTAAATTCTGGGGTCTGGGATCTGACGGAACAGTCAGTGCGAACAAATCTGCCATAAAGATCATCGGGAGTCATACAGAAAAATATGTACAGGCGTATTTTTCCTATGATTCCAAAAAATCAGGTGGGGTGACCATATCTCACCTGCGTTTCGGAGATCAGCCTATAAAGTCTTCTTATTTGATCAAGCACGCAGATTATATAGCCTGCCATAATCAGGCATATGTCAATACATATGATCTTCTGGAAGGGATCAAAGACGGAGGAATCTTCCTTTTAAACTGCAAGTGGACGGACGAAGAGTTGAACCGGCACCTCCCTGCATTTATGAAACAGAGGATCCTGGAGAAACAGATCCGTTTTTACACGATAGATGCAGATCATATTGCAAAAGAACTGGGATTAGGAAAAAGGATCAATATGATCATGCAGACAGTGTTCTTTGCGTTGATCCAGATCATTCCTACAGAAAAAGCAGAAGAGTACCTGAAACAGGAAGTAAGAAAAAATTACGGACACCAGGGGCAGGCGGTTATAGAAATGAATGACAGAGCTATCGAAGAAGCGCCGGCCCATCTTCATCAGGTGGATCTTCACGGACTGGATACCAAAACAGGAGGCAGCTGGATCGAAAATCTGAAGACAGGTGATGAAGAACTTGACCAGTTTGTAAACCGGGTCATCCTGCCTATGAATAAACAGGAGGGGGATAAAATACCGGTCAGCGCTTTTGCGGGGAGGGAAGACGGGACCTATCCCACTGATACGACAAAGTATGAGAAAAGAGGTATTGCGCTTGAGGTTCCTCAGTGGGATCCGGATAAATGTCTTCAGTGTAATCTTTGCTCTTTTGTGTGTCCCCATACAGTTTTCAGACCTTCTTTGCTGACTGAAAAAGAAATGGCGGAAGCTCCTGAAAAGGTCAGGGCAGATGCAAGAGAAGCGAAGGGGCATAAAGAGCAATATTTTTATATGGGATTTTCTCCTCTTGACTGTACAGGATGCGGAAACTGTATCAATATCTGCCCGGCAAAAGAAAAGGCTCTTAACATGGTGCCTTTAGAGCAAAGTAATGCAAATGAAGGGCCTGTCTGGGAATGGATAAAAGACAGAGAGAACCAGGTGTTTTCAAGAGATAGACTGACGGTGAAAGAGAGCCAGTTTTTAACTCCTTATTTTGAATTTTCCGGAGCATGCGCAGGCTGTGGAGAGACCCCTTATGCGAAACTGGTAACACAGCTTTTCGGAGACAGAATGATGATATCCAATTCCGCGGGCTGTACAACCGTATGGGGCGGCAGTGCTCCTGTTGTACCCTATAAAAAAGATAAAAAAGGACATGGACCTGCATGGGGCTTTTCCTTATTTGAGGATAACGGAGAATACGGACTGGGTATGTACCTGGGATATCAGACTGTAAGGCAGGAAGTAAAAGAAAAGGCAGAAAGCTTAAAACAGGAGCTTGTCAGAGAGAAAAAAACGGAGAGCAGGCTTTACCAGGCGCTGTGCGATTGGCAGGATGGATCTGAACAAGGACAGGGCGCCAGGGAAAGAGCTGATGAACTTATTAAAGCTTTAGTAGAAAGTCCAGAGTCAGAGGCAGCAAAGGAACTCTATAAAAGAAGAGATTTTCTGATCAAACGTTCAAATTGGGTATTTGGAGGAGACGGATGGGCTTATGATATCGGCTACGGCGGCCTGGATCATGTCCTTTCTACAGGAGCTGATATTAATATTATGGTATTTGATACAGAGGTATATTCCAATACCGGGGGACAGGCTTCAAAGGCTACGCCTTTAGCAGCAGTCGCGAAATTTTCGGCAGCCGGAAAGCGCAGAAAGAAAAAGGAGCTGGGAATGATGGCAATGCAGTATGGCGACGTATATGTGGCCCAGGTGGCTATGGGAGCAGATCCTAAGCAGACGCTAAAAGCTCTTTTGGAGGCAGAGAGTTATCCGGGACCTTCTTTGATCATCGGATACGCACCTTGTATCAATCACGGGATCAAGAGGGGAATGAGCCATACACAGGAACAGCAGAAACTGGCAGTAGATGCCGGATACTGGAATTTATACCGTTACGATCCCAGAAGAAAAGCAAAAGGGGAAAATCCTTTTGTTCTTGATTCTAAAGAACCTAAGGGAAATTTCAGAGAATTTCTCATGAGTGAAGTACGTTTTACTTCGCTGCTGAAAAAACAGCCGGATATTGCGGAGCAATTATTAGAACAGGCAGAAGACGACGCAAAAGAACGTTATGAGAGATATAAAAGAAAAAGTGAGGAAAAAGGAGGAAGCTGATGGAAATAAAGGGTATCCTGATCGATCCGAAGGATCAGGTAGTAACTGTGGCAAAAGAAGTACAGCCTGGAGACCAGGTTTACTATTCCTTTGAGAAAAATACCAGAGAAATCCTCTCTAAGGCACATATTCCTCAGTATCATAAAATTGCTGCAGTGCATATAGCAAAGGGCAGTAAAGTTTACAAATATGGAGAAGAGATTGGTACGGCTACAGAAGACATTGAGATGGGCGAATGGGTACATATCCATAACTTAATGAGTTCGTGTATGATCGGTCAGAAAGTGCAGGTGAAAAGTTGAAGATAAAAGGATATTGGAGACCAGATGGAAAGTTTGGTATCAGAAATCATGTGCTGATCCTTCCATGCTCACTTTGCGCCAGTGAGACAGCCAGATTCGCGGCGGAAAATGTAGAAGGAGCTGTTTATATGGCAAATCAGGGTGGCTGTTCTTTAAGTAAAAGAGACCTTCAGGTTACACTGGAAACATTATCAGGCGTAGCGGCTAACCCTAACGTGTACGGAACTATTGTGATAGGAAATGGGTGTGAAGTTGTTCAGGCTTCTTTGCTGGCAGGAAGGATCAGGGAGAAGACATGCAAGCCGCTGGAAGTTTTGGTTATCCGTGAAGAGGAAGGAAGTTTAAATACCGCGGCTCACGCAGCAAAACTGGCAAGGAAAATGAGAAAGCAGGCAGATCAGCTTCCACTGGAAGAAGCGGATATTTCACAGCTTATTTTAGGAACGGAATGCGGCGGTTCAGATCCTACATCAGGGCTTGTGGCTAATCCGGTAGTGGGATGCTGCAGCGATATTCTGGTAGATGCAGGAGGAACTGTCATACTGTCGGAAACCCCTGAAATGATAGGGGCCGAACAGATCTTGGCGCAGCGCTGTGAAACTCCCGAGGTCAGAAGTAAACTGCTGAGAACTATTAAAAATTTTGAAGAAGATTTTCTGAAGGTAGGAGAGAATCCAAGAGACGGAAATCCTACGCCGGGGAATATTGCCGGAGGCATTACAACGCTGGAAGAAAAATCCCTGGGCTGTATCCATAAAGGAGGAAGCAGACCGATCAGAGAGGTAGTTGCCTATGGAGAAGGCGTTACGAAAAAGGGCCTGGTGGTTATGGATACACCGGGACAGGATGTGGCGTCGATCGTAGGCATGGCCGCAGGAGGAGCCCAGATTGCCGTGTTTACTACAGGGCATGGGACACCCACCGGTTCGGGTATCATTCCTGTGATTAAGATCACCGCAAATGAAGAGACCGGAAAGAAGATGAAAGATCATATAGATTTCGACTGCAGCGATGTGCTGATTCACGGAAAAGATATGAAGAAATCCGGAGAAGAACTTTTTCAGATAGTCGCAGAGACGGCATCCATGAAGGAGACAAAGGCGGAAAAACTGGGATTTCAGGATGTTTCCATTGCCAGATACTGCAATTTTGCTTAGAAAAAAGAGGGGGAATATATGGGAATGATGACAGCAAAGGAATATGTGGAAAGTCTGCGAAAGATGAAAACAGTAGTCTACCTTTTTGGAGAAAGAGTGGAAAATTTTGTGGATCATCCGATTATCCGTCCATCTGTTAATTCTGTAGCAATGACTTATGCTTTGGCGCAGAATCCGGAATATGAGGAATTGATGACCGCTGTATCGAATCTTACAGGGAAAAGAATAAACCGGTTCTGTCATCTGCATCAAAATACTGAAGATCTGGTAAAAAAAATAAAGATGCAGAGACTTCTCGGGCAGAAAACAGGAGCCTGTTTTCAGCGATGTGTGGGAATGGATGCTTTTAATGCCGTTTATTCTACAACTTTTGATATCGATCAGAAGTACGGGACTGGCTATCACCAGCGTTTCCGTAAATATATGGAGTATATACAGGAGAATGATTATACGGTAGACGGCGCTATGACAGACCCGAAAGGAAACAGAGGACTTTCACCCAGCAGACAAAAGGATCCAGATCTATATCTGCATATAGTGGAGAAAAGAAAAGATGGAATTATTGTTACAGGAGCCAAGGCTCATCAGACAGGAGCCGTAAACTCTCATGAACAGTTGATCATGCCCACAGTGGCTATGAAAGAAGAAGATAAGGCTTATGCAGTGGCCTTTGCAGTTCCCTCAGATGTGCCGGGGATTACCATGATCTATGGTAGACAATCCTGCGACACCAGAAAACTGGAGGAACCGGGCTGTATGGACTGTGGTAACTGTAGATTTGGAGGACAGGAAGCCCTGGTGGTTTTCGACAGGGTATTTGTTCCATGGGAGAGGGTATTCTTGTGTGAAGAATATGAATTTGCAGGTGTGTTGGTGGAACGGTTTGCAGGATATCACAGACAGAGTTACGGGGGATGTAAAGTCGGTGTAGGAGATGTATTAATAGGAGCTGCGGCGACAGCGGCAGATTACAACGGGGTTGCAAAAGCATCTCATATTAAAGATAAGCTTATAGAAATGGTACACTTAAATGAGACGCTTTATTGCTGCGGATTGGCATGTTCTTCTGAAGGGAAAAAGACAGCAGCCGGCAATTACCAGATAGATACACTTCTGGCTAATGTTTGTAAGCAAAATGTGACCAGGTTCCCCTATGAGATCGCCAGACTGGCGGAAGATATTGCAGGCGGGCTTATGGTTACTATGCCTTCTGAAAAGGATTTTGCTTCTCCGGAAGTAGGTGAACTGTGCAGAAAATATTTTAAAGGCGATGATAATGTGGATGTTATGGACCGCATGAGAATACTGAGGCTGATCGAAAACCTGACTCTGGGAACCGCCGCGGTTGGATATCGGACGGAATCTATGCACGGCGCAGGCAGCCCCCAGGCCCAGAGGATCATGATCGGCAGACAGGGAGGAATTGAAGACAAAAAAATATTGGCGAAAAATTTAGCAGGTATAAATTCAAATAAAAAATAGTGCAACAAGAATGCAAAAGAAGGATAAGTAAATGAAAAAAATTGTACTTGCAGGCGCCTGCCGCACCCCTATCGGTGTCCTTGGCGGAACTTTAAGTTCTGTGAGCGCGGTGGAATTAGGCGCTGTTGTGATAAAAGAATCTATA
>DWUY01000260.1 GCA_019120515.1 Candidatus Blautia avicola
GAAAGTATGTGGAGATCGCCACTACCCGTCCGGAGACCCTTCTGGGAGATACAGCGGTGGCAGTAAATCCGGAGGACGAAAGATATAAACATCTTATAGGAAAGATGCTGAAACTGCCTCTTACCGACAGAGAGATCCCTGTGATCGCGGATGAATATGTAGATAAAGAGTTTGGAACCGGCTGTGTAAAGATCACTCCGGCTCACGACCCTAACGACTTTGAGGTAGGAAAACGCCATAACCTGGAAGAGATCAACATTATGAATGATGACGCCACCATTAATGAGCTGGGAGACAAATATGCCGGCATGGACCGGTATGAGGCCAGAAAAGCCATGGTGGAGGATCTGAAGGAACAGGGCCTTCTGGTAAAGGTGGTTCCCCATTCTCACAGTGTTGGAACCCATGACCGCTGCGGCACTACGGTAGAGCCTATGATCAAGCCTCAGTGGTTCGTTCGTATGAAAGAGATGGCCCAGGCTGCTATTGATACCTTAAAAGAAGGAAATCTGACATTTGTTCCGGAAAGATTTGATAAGACTTATCTCCACTGGCTGGAAAATATCAGAGACTGGTGTATTTCCCGTCAGCTCTGGTGGGGACATCGGATCCCGGCTTATTACTGCGAGGAGTGCGGTGAAACTGTAGTTGCAAGAGAAATGCCAAAGAAATGTCCGAAATGCGGCTGCACTCATTTCCATCAGGACGAGGATACCCTGGACACCTGGTTTTCCTCTGCCCTGTGGCCTTTCTCTACCCTGGGCTGGCCGGACAAGACCCCGGAGATGGAGTATTTCTATCCTACAGATGTGCTGGTTACCGGTTACGACATTATTTTCTTCTGGGTAATCCGTATGGTATTCTCCGGTCTGGAGCAGACAGGAAAGACCCCGTTCCACCATGTGCTGATCCATGGACTGGTACGGGATTCCCAGGGAAGAAAAATGAGCAAATCTCTTGGAAACGGCATTGATCCTCTGGAAGTGATCGACAAGTATGGAGCCGATGCTCTCCGTCTGACACTGATCACCGGAAATGCTCCGGGAAATGATATGCGTTTCTACTGGGAGAGAGTAGAATCCAGCCGGAACTTTGCCAATAAGGTATGGAACGCCTCCAGATTTATCATGATGAACCTGGAAAAAGCGGAAGTTCCTGAGAAAATGGATCTTGCAGATCTGACAGGAGCAGATAAATGGATCTTGTCCAAGGTAAATACCCTGGCAAAAGACGTTACTGAAAATATGGATAAATATGAGCTGGGTATTGCTGTACAGAAGGTATATGATTTCATCTGGGAAGAATTCTGCGACTGGTATATCGAGATGGTAAAACCAAGACTTTACAGCGATACAGACAGCACCAAAGGCGCGGCTTTGTGGACTTTAAAGACAGTGCTTGGCAACGCCCTGAAGCTGCTCCACCCCTATATGCCTTTCATCACCGAAGAAATTTACTGTACTCTTCATCCGGAGGAAGAATCCATTATGATCTCCTCCTGGCCGGTATTTAAAGAAGAATGGAATTTTGCAAAAGAAGAGGAAGCTGTGGAGATCATCAAGGAGGCAGTAAGAAGTATCCGTAATGTCCGCACCGGCATGAATGTTCCTCCCAGCAGGAAAGCTAAGGTTTTTGTAACAGCGGAAGACGAGAAGATCCGGGGGATCTTTGAAGAGGGAGAGGTTTTCTTCGCGCCTTTGGCCCATGCAAGCCAGGTAGTGGTGCAGAAGGATAAGACCGGCATTGACGAGGACGCAGTATCTGCGGTTACTTCTAAAGCTGTGATCTATATGCCTTTTGCAGAACTGGTAGATGTGGAAAAAGAGATCGAGAGACTGAAAAAGGAAGAGGAAAGACTGACTAAAGAGCTTGCCCGCGTAAACGGCATGCTTGGAAACGAACGTTTCATCAGTAAGGCGCCTAAGGCCAAAGTTGATGAAGAGCGGGCCAAACTGGAACGCTATACATCTATGATGGAACAGGTGAAAGAGAGATTAGCGCAGCTGCAGTAAAATGCGCAGGGGGGCTGCCACATAGAGGTTTAGGAGAGAGATTATGAAAGAAATCAGGAAGGTATTATGCCTGAAATATCTGAATATGTTTTCTGTGCCGCTGCAGTTTCTGGCGGTATTCGTAGGCTACTTCTTTATAGAAGCGATTTCCAGACATTCTATATGGGAAGCCATGGATTTTTTAACAGAACGGCCTTTGGTCTTTCTGTATAACACATTTTTGATCTTTACAACTACGCTGCTGGTATATCTCTTCAGAAGAAGAGTCTTCTGGAGAGTGATCCTTACAATCTTCTGGATGGGACTGGGAATTATCAACGGCGTGCTCCTGTCTACCAGGGTAACGCCTTTTACCGGGCCGGATCTTCATATGATCACAGACGCCTTTGAGATCGCGGACCGGTATCTGCCGCCCTTCTTTTTCTGGGTAGTAGTGGTACTGGCAGTGGTGGCGGCGCTTGCTTTGATCCTGCTGTTCATAAAGGGACCCAGATATAAAGGAAAGCTCCGCTATAAGGTAAACATTCCGCTGATCCTTGCAGGGATCCTTGCTTTTGCAGGAACTACAAAGCTGGCTCTGGAGAAACGGGTATTATCGAATTATTTTGGGAATATCGCTTTTGCCTATGAGGACTACGGCTATCCCTACTGCCTTGCCACAACGATCTTCAATACGGGGATCAGCTGCCCCAGAGATTATTCTGAGAAAGCTGTAGAGAAGATCATTGAAAGTGAGGATTCTCTTCCAGAGACAGGAGACAGCCGTCCGAATATCCTTTTCCTTCAGCTGGAGTCCTTTTTTGACCCGACTCTGGTAAATTATCTGAATGTATCGGAAGATCCTATCCCTAATTTCAGGAAACTGATGGAAGAATATTCATCGGGATATTATAAGGTGCCTTCTGTAGGAGCAGGCACAGCCAATACAGAGTTTGAATCTATAACAGGTATGAGTATGCATTACTTTGGACCAGGAGAGTACCCTTATAAAGGGATCCTGGAAGAAGAAACCTGTGAAAGCGCGGCTTATGTGCTGAAAGACCTGGGATATGGAACCCATGCAATCCATAATAATGAGGCCAATTTCTACGGAAGAAGAAGGGTGTTTGCCAATCTGGGATTTGATACCTTTACTTCTTCGGAATATATGTCCGAACAGGATGACACTAATCCTAATGACTGGATCCGGGACCGGAATCTGACAAAATATATCCTGCAGGCCATGGAATCCACAGAGGGTCCCGACTATGTTTATACTATTTCTGTACAGGGGCATGGGGATTATCCGGAGGAACCGGTGCTGGAAGATCCCAAGATCACCGTATCCGGCAGCAGTACAGAAGCCCAGGACAACAAATGGGAATACTACTGTAATCAGATCTACGAGATGGATCAGTTTATCGGTGAACTGGTCAATGCGTTATCCCAGCTGGATGAGGATGTGGTCCTTGTGATGTACGGCGATCATCTTCCCACTATGGACCTGACCGTGACAGATATGAAAAACCGCTATCTTTTCCAGACCCAGTATGTGATCTGGGATAATATGGGATTGAAGAAGCAGGATAAAAACCTGGCAGCTTATCAGATGGCGGCAGAGGTCATGGACCGGGTAGGGATCCATGAGGGAAATGTTTTCCGCTTCCATCAGGCCAGAAAGAACACCCAGAATTACCAGGTAGACCTGGAAATGCTCCAGTATGATATCCTTTATGGGGAACGGTATGTCTATGGCGGCAAGACCCCATATGAGAAGACTGCTATGCGGCTGGGTGTTGTGGATACTCAGTTTGACAGTATCGAGAAGATATCTGAAGGAAGATATTATATCCGGGGCGCCAATTTCACCCAGTCTTCCTACCTGGAAGTAAATGGGGAGTTGGTGGAAGCCACCTTTATTGATGAAAATACCCTTCTTGTCCTTACCGATCTTCTTCAGGACGGAGACGAAGTGGACATCGCTACAAGAAGCAATAGTTCCACTCACCGGGTACTGACCAGGACGGAAAGTTATATTTATCACGAGCCTCAGGAAGGCAGCCAGGAAGGAACCCTGACGCCGGTACTGGAGGAAGAGGAAGAGCAGGGGGCGGAGGAGTCCCGGACGGAAGAAACTCCCACAGAAGAGTCCCAGTCACAGGAAACTTCTGCCAAAGAGAGCCAGACAGGAGAAACCCAGACAGAATAAAGAGCTTTTTTTCCCAGGCGACATAATTTGCTTGCATATTGCCACCACTTCATTATAATGATAAGTGACCCCGGTATTACACTTGGGGCATGGCATTATAACAGAAGTGGTGGCTTTTCTTTATTATAAAAGCCCGGTCTCAAAGCAGAGACAGACGGGCTGTCTGCAGTCCGGTGGGGCTGTGCTTTAGAAAAACGGATCCGTATGAGCAGGGAGACCGGAAGGACGAAAAGTTTCCATTTCTATAGAACAGGAGGGATACAGCTTGTTCACTTATGAAGAAGCGGTTCAATATATTGAAGATATACCGAAATTTACAACGAAAAATAAACTGGAACATACCAGACAATGCCTGGATCTGCTGGGAAGTCCGGACGCAGGAAAGAAGATCATCCATGTGGCGGGGACCAATGGAAAAGGCAGTGTCTGCGCTTTTATATCTACTATGCTGGAGGAAGGCGGTTATAAATGCGGTCTGTTTACGTCCCCTCATCTGGTAAAGATCAATGAACGCTTTCAGATCAATGAAGTGATGGTCTCTGACGAAGTTTTTCTGGAGGCTTTCTGTCGTGTGAAGGAACTGGCAGATTCTCTGGTGGAAAAAGGAGAATACCATCCTACCTATTTTGAATTTTTGTTTCTGATGGGTATGCTGATCTTTCAGAAAGAAGAGGTAGATTATATTGTGCTGGAAACCGGATTGGGAGGAAGGCTGGATGCCACCAACTCTGTAAGGGATCCTCTGGTCTGTGTGATCACCTCTATCAGTCTGGATCATGTAGAATATCTGGGCAACACGATCCCGGAGATCGCGGGAGAAAAGGCAGGGATCATCAAACCTGGAGTGCCGGTGGTCTTTGACGGCAATAATCAGGAAGCGGCGGATGTGATCAAAGCCAGAGCGGAAAGCCTGGGATGTCCCTGGTATGAAGTGAAGGAGGAAAAACAGGAACTGAAAGATTATACTCCGGAAGGGATCCGTTTTGTTTCTGATTCCAGAGTATACGGGAAGACAGAGCTGTTTATTCCTTTTATCGCCAGATATCAGATGATGAACGGGGCTCTGGCTCTGGAGACTATGGGAGTCCTGAAAAATGAACATCATCTGGAAAAAGAAACTCTGATCCGGGGAATGAAAAATACCCGTTGGCAGGGAAGGATGGAAACCATACTTCCCGGGGTGATCGTAGACGGAGCCCATAATGAGGACGGGATCGCCAAGTTTGTGGAGACAGTAGAATATTTCCAGAAAGACTATCCCATCACGCTGCTGTTTTCTACAGTATCTGACAAGGATTTCCGGGATATGATCCATGAAATCTGCAGGAGCCTGCATTTTTCCTGTGTGGTGGTCACGGAAATCTGGGGGAGCAGAAAACAGTCGTCTGCAGAACTGGCGGAGCTTTTTAAAGAAGAAGGCTGTGAGACTGTATATGGGGAACCAGATCCGGGAAAGGCTTTTGATATTGCATATGCCCAGAAGGGGAACGGTCTGATGTTTGTAGCCGGTTCCCTCTATCTGGCAGGGGAGATAAAGGATTATGTAAGGAGGACGTTCCATGATTAATTTTGAAGAAGAACTGAAAAAGTTTCGGCCCTGTCTGGAAGTAGACGACGCAGAAGGCGCCATTTACCGGCAGGATCTGACAGATGTCATTGACATCCTGAAGGAAATGATAAAAGATAACAGCAGCACCTCAGATAAACAGGGGAGAAATTTATGAATTGTATGATATGCAATGCCCCGCTTACGGCTTCTGAGTATTGTCAAAAATGCGGGTGCAGGGTGACAGCCCAGAAAAAGGCCTGGGCTCTGTCAAATCTCTATTATAATCAGGGACTGGAAAAAGCCCAGGTCAGGGATCTTTCAGGAGCCATTACCTGCCTGAAGCGAAGTCTCAAAATGAATAAACTGAATATACAGGCCCGAAATCTTTTAGGGCTGGTTTATTTTGAAACAGGAGAAGTAGTAGCTGCCCTCAGTCACTGGGTGATCAGCAAAAATATGATGCCCGCAGATAATATTGCCGCCGGCTATATCGAGCAGCTTCAGAAGGACGGAAACCGTCTGGATGAGATCAATAACAGTATCCGGAAATACAATCAGTGTCTGGAATACTGCAGAAGCGGCAATATCGATATGGCAAAAATGCAGTTGAAAAAAGTGCTGGCCATCAATCCGAAACTGATCAAAGGATATCATCTTCTTTCTCTGATCTATATCCATGAAGAAGAATATGAAAAGGCTAGAAGACAACTGAAAACAGCGGCCAAGATCGATAAGAGCAATACCACTACTCTCAGGTTTCTCAAAGAAGTGGAAGAACAGACCGGAAGGCGGACAAATCTGGAACCCCGGTTTGGCATGCGGGAAAAAGTAAGAGAAGGAAAGGATGGAAGTCTGATCTACCGGTCCGGAAATGACATTGTGATACAGCCTCCTGAATTCCGGGAAAAGACCATTACCAACACCCTGGTAAATCTTGTGCTGGGACTTGTGGTAGGCGCGGCGGCTCTCTGGTTCCTGGTGGTACCTGCCATTACACAAAATGTCAACGAAGCGGCAAATCAGAAAGTGGTGGACTACAGCAATCAGATGGCAACACAGGCGGCGGAGTTGGAACGGCTTCAGGAACAGATGGACGCTTCTCAGGAATCTGTGGATACGGCCCAGAGCCAGATCGAAGCGGCCCAGAAACAGACTGCGGATTATGAAAATCTTTTAAAGGCCTGGGACGAGTATCAGCAGGGCAACTTTACCAATGCAGCTAATGCTATTGCAGAGGTGAGTTCGGATTCCCTTTCTGTAGAAGGCAAGAGCGTTTATGATACGATCATGAACCAGGTAGGCGATACTCTGAAGAAGCAGTACCGGGACGAAGGGATCAATTATATATACGCAGGTAATTATGACGCAGCTATTGAAAGTCTGGAAAAAGCAGTGAATATAGGAAACCAGGACCGGAGATCCATGTATTACCTGGCCCAGGCATATGCAGGCAAAGGAGATGTGGAAAACGCAGTTACATGGTATCAGAAGGTAGTGGATAATTATCCGGGAACGCAGAATGCTCTGACTGCTCAGGACTATATTGATCAGCATGAGGATGAGATCTCTGAAGAAGACAGTCAGGGAGACACACAAAACGGCGCTGATGAGAACAGTCAGGGCAGTCAGGACAGTCAGGACAGCGGTACGGATGAAGAGAATACGGAAGAAGGGACCGAAGGTTAAAATGTGGCGGCACATACATAAGAGGAACCTTGAGGAAAAGGAGCTTTGAAAAAGCTCCTTTTTTCTATAAACAAAGAGCAGGAAAAGGCCTTCAAAGAAGAGGGGAGCATGGATAGAAAGGGGACCGATTATGGAAGAATATATGAAAAAAAGAGGGACGATGCTTATTGTCTATATTCCCAGAGAGCTGGATCATCATTTTGCCCAGCAGATCACAGGAGCCATAGACCAGGAGCTGGAAAGGGGAGCAGTAAAGCAGCTGGTCTTTGATTTCTCCGATACAGATTTTATGGATAGCTCGGGGATCGGGATGCTCATGGGAAGAAAACGGCTTTTAAGCTACAGCGGCGGCACAGTCAGCGCCATTCATGTAAATGACAGGATCTTGCGGATCATGCAGCTTTCGGGGATTTATAAACATATTGAGATCAGCCAGGAACCTGTGTGGAACCACAGGAAAAGATAGGAGGACCCGGACATGGAAAAGAAAAATGAGATGATCTTGGAAGTAGAGAGCAGATCCTGCAATGAAGGACTGGTAAGGATAGCGGTAGCGGCTTTCAGCACTCAGCTGAATCCAACCCTGGAAGAGGTGGCAGATATTAAAACAGCAGTTTCTGAAGCGATCACCAACTGTATTGTCCACGCTTATGATAAGGGAACAGAGAAAATACGGATAGAATGCAGGAATGAGCAGAGAGAACTGACTGTGGTGGTGAAGGATACAGGAAAAGGCATAGAAGATGTTGAAAAAGCCATGGAGCCGCTGTATACCACCAAGCCGGAACAGGACCGGTCCGGCATGGGATTTGCCTTTATGGAGGCTTTTATGGATCAGGTGACAGTAGAATCAGAACCGGGAAAGGGAACCACCGTGACTATGAAAAAACTTATCGGAAGACAGAATCCGGTTTTTGAATAGGAGGGCGTATGGACGATATCCTTGCCCTTATCGGGCGTGTGCACCAGGGGGATAAGGAAGCAAGAGATATACTGGCAGAAAAAAATATGGGACTGGTCCACAGTATTGCCAAAAGATTCCAGAACCGGGGCGTGGAGATGGAAGATCTGATCCAGATCGGAAGTATCGGGCTTCTCAAAGCGATTGATAAATTTGATCTTTCTTATAATGTGAAATTTTCAACTTATGCAGTACCTATGATCACAGGAGAGATCAAGCGATATCTCCGGGACGACGGTATGGTAAAGGTCAGCCGTTCTCTCAAAGAGACGGCAGCCAGAGCTTATGCGGCCAGAGAACAGCTTCTCCAGAAGAAGAACAGGGAACCGGATATGGAGGAACTGGCAGCAGAGGTGGGAATTTCCAGAGAGGAACTGGTCATGGCTCTGGAATCAGGAGCCCAGATAGAGTCCCTTCAAAAAACGATTTATGAAAGTGACGGAAGCGATATTTCTCTGGAGGATAAACTGCCCCAGGAAAAAAGCCAGCAGGAAGAGATCCTGAATAAAATGTTTCTGGAGGAAATATTGGGAGATCTGAGCGCTAAAGAGCGTGAACTGATCTATCTGCGCTTTTTTCAGGAAAAGACTCAGGCATATATAGGAGAAAAAATGGGATTGTCCCAGGTCCAGGTTTCCAGGCTGGAGAAAAAAATACTGGGACGTCTCCGGGAAAAACTGTAAACGGATGAGAATAATTCCTTCACTGAAAAGAAATACTATAGCCTGTAGAACAGGGAGCATGTAAATGCGGAATAAAGGCATAGAGATTTCCGAAAGCAGGGAGGGTTTTATGAGCGAAATTTTGTATATACAGACAGAAAAGAATGTAGAAGTCCACAGTCCGCAGGTTTGTCTGGGAGATGTGGCAAAACTGGCCTGCGGCGATCAGAAGATACTGGACCGCAATCTGGTCCGCAGAGTCATGAACATACCGGATCAGGCTCAGGGAAGATATGTGGTCTCGGCAGTGGACATAGTAAGAGCCGTTGCCCGGGAAGAAAAAAATCTGGATGTGACCCATATAGGAGAGGCCAATGTTATCGTCACTTACAAGAAGCCGGCCAAAGCAGGCAGATGGAAGGAGTATATAAAGACGGTGTTTGTCTGTATCCTTTCCTTTTTCGGGGCGGCTTTTTCTATTATGACTTTCAACAATGATGTAGACATACAGACACTGTTCCCCAGACTGTATTTCCAGCTTACCGGGATCGTGCCGGAGGGATGGACTCTCCTGGAATTTTGCTATTCCCTGGGGATCGGGATCGGAGTGATTTTCTTTTTTAATCATTTCGGACACGGAAAGATCACCAGGGATCCATCTCCGATAGAAGTGCAGATGCGCACCTATGAGGAAGATGTGGACAAGACGCTGATCGCGGATAAGAACAGAAAGGAGAAACATACATGAATCCGGGACTTGTTATTACCGGGGCCGCAGGTATCTGCGGAGGCGCTGTAGTTGCCGCCGCCCTGTCAGCCTTTATCATAGGTCTGGGTATCATTCCCAGGTATGCGGGCATTACCCATACGGGAAGACATATTTTATTGTATGAGGATTTTCTGGTGGCAGGATGTATCACGGGGAATCTTATTTCTGTATATCGCCTCCAGATTTCGGCGGGAAATATTGGAGCAGGTCTCACCGGACTTTTTTTCGGGATTTTTCTGGGAAGCTGGATCATTGCCCTGGGAGAAGTGGTAAATGCCTTTGCCATAGCGGCCAGGCGCCTGGGCATACACAAGGGAGCCGGACTGATCATCCTGTCTATTGCCCTTGGAAAGATCCTGGGAAGTCTTCTTCAGCTCTGTGTATAAAAAATACCGGTATTCCGCATACTAAGATCAGAAGCAAAAAGGAGGGAAAGGGCTATGGAACAGCCGCAGAAAGAACAGGAAAAGGCAAAAAAATATGAAGAATATGTAAAAAAGAAGACGCCGGTCCATTCTTTGGCAAAGAATATGCTGGGAGCATTTATAAGCGGCGGACTTATCTGTACTTTGGGACAGGGAATCTTAAATATGTGCCAGCAGTTGGGATTGGATAAAGAGACGGCAGGGTCCTGGACCTCGCTGATCCTGGTATTTTTGAGCGTTCTTTTTACCGGGCTGAATATTTATCCAAAACTGGCCAAATGGGGCGGAGCAGGAACTTTAGTGCCGATCACCGGATTCGCCAATTCTGTGGCGGCCCCTGCTATCGAATATCAGAAGGAGGGCCAGGTATTCGGCATTGGCTGCAAGATCTTTACCATTGCCGGCCCGGTTATTTTGTACGGGATCCTGGTTTCTTCTCTTCTGGGACTGATCTATTATTTTCTTCATATGTGAGGGATCGTGTAATGGGATATACAGTAGGTGAGCAAAGCATTCAGTTTGACAGCGGTGTATACTTTCTGGGAGCCGGCTCTGTGGTAGGAAAGAAGGAAGGAGATGGCCCCCTGGGAAAATATTTTGACAAAGTCGGACCGGAAGACGGTCTGTTCGGCTGCAGTTCCTGGGAAGAGGCGGAAAGTACGCTTCAGAAGGAGGCCCTCTCTATCGCCATAGAAAAAGCCGGGATTTCCCGGGAGGAGCTGCGCCTGATCTACGCAGGAGATCTTCTGGCCCAGACAATTGCTTCTTCCTTCGGGATTATGGGCTTTCACAGGCCGGTATACGGACTCTACGGGGCCTGCTCCACTATGGGAGAAGCATTGTCTCTGGCTTCTATGGCAGTAGCGGGAGGATATGGGGAATATGTGGGAGCTGTTACGTCCAGCCATTTCTGCAGTGCGGAAAAAGAATTTCGCTATCCTCTGGGATATGGCAGCCAGAGACCTCTTTCTGCTACCTGGACGGTTACGGGAAGCGGCGCCTGTGTTCTGGGAGCCAAAAGAAGCCATGCCAGGATCGCCGGGATCACTACGGGAAAGATCGTGGACTACGGGCTAAAAGATTCTTTTAATATGGGTGCCTGTATGGCGCCTGCAGCGGCCAGCACCATAGAGGCGAATCTCCGGGATTTTGGCAGAAAACCCGAAGATTATGACAGGATCATCACCGGGGACCTGGGAGAGATCGGACAGAAAATACTGTTTGATCTGCTGGAGAAAAAAGGGATCGTCATAGAACGGCAGCATATGGACTGCGGTATTGAGATCTTTGACAAGGAAACCCAGGATACTCATGCGGGAGGAAGCGGCTGCGGCTGCTCGGCAGCTGCCTTTGCCTCCTACATTCTGCCGAAAATAGAAAAGGGAGAGTGGAAAAGGATCCTTTTTATCCCTACAGGGGCCCTGCTGTCTAAGGTCAGTTATAATGAAGGGAAGAGCGTTCCGGGAATTGCCCAGGCAGTTGTGGCAGAACATTGTTGAAGGAGGAAGAGATGGAATATATTCAGGCATTCTGGGTGGGAGGACTGATCTGCGCACTGGTCCAGATACTTCTGGAGAAGACAAAACTGATGCCGGGAAGGGTCATGGTCCTTCTTGTATGTACCGGAGCGGTGCTGGGAAGCCTGGGAATTTACGACAGGCTTATCGATTTTGCCGGAGCAGGGGCCAGCGTACCTTTGCTTGGATTTGGAAACACCCTTTTTAAGGGAGTGAAAAAAGCAGTGCTGGAACATGGTTTCCTGGGGATCTTTATGGGAGGATTTACCGCCAGCGCAGTTGGGATTTCCTCGGCGCTGATCTTCGGATATCTGGCAAGTCTTATTTTTAAGCCCAAGATGAAAAACTAAGCTATACTTTTTTTGAAATTAATAGTATAATAACAATAACATACAGATCAATGATAAGAAGAGGGGCTGTCACATGAGCGGGATAGAGATAAGTTCATGGGGCAACCCCCCTTATATGCGGATCTTAAATTCAGAGGAGGAAACGGAAGATGCTCCATGCATTCTCACGTTCAGAAGAACTTTTAGGAAAAGAAGGATTAAAAAGACTGTCGGAGGCCAAGATCGCGGTGTTCGGGATCGGAGGCGTGGGCTCTTATGTGGTGGAAGCTCTGGCCAGATCCGGAGTGGGAAGCCTGACGCTGGTAGACCATGATGTGGTGAGCCTGACAAATCTGAACAGACAGCTGATAGCCCTTCGTTCTACCATAGGGAGAAAAAAAGTTTTAGTTGCCAAAGAAAGGATCATGGATATCAATCAGGATGCGGTGGTGCATACATATGATACCTTTTTTGGAGCGGAGACAGTGGATCTTTTTGACTTTTCCGCTTTCGATTATATTGTGGATGCCGTAGATACAGTCTCTGCAAAACTGCTTTTGATAGAAAAAGCCAAAGAGGCAGGGGTTCCGGTGATCTCCTGCATGGGGACCGGCAATAAACTGGATCCTTCCTGCTTTCAGATCGCGGATATTTCAAAGACCAGCGTATGCCCTCTGGCAAAAGTGATGAGGGCGGAGCTGAAGAAACGGAGGATCAAGAAAGTAAAGGTCCTTTTTTCTACAGAGCCTTTGCCAAAAGAGCGGGGAAGGCGTCTGGGACAGACAGAAAGGAAAAAGGAAGCGCCGCAGGAGACCAGGAGTGGAACCGGCCGGCCAGTTCCGGCCAGCGTATCCTTTGTTCCGGGAGTTGCAGGTCTGATGATAGCAGGAGAAGTGATCAGAGATCTGGTTTTTAATAAAGTATAAAAGGGGATTATAATAAAACAATGGAAAATAACAGGATCGAAAATAAGTTCTGTACTTGTCTGGGCAGCGATAATGTATACAGAAATGAGCCTATGAAAAAACACACGACCTTTCGCATCGGAGGTCCGGCGGATTATTATCTTTGCCCTCATAGTGCAAAGGAGATACAGAAAGTAGTGGAAATCTGCCGTGAAGAGAAAATTCCGTATTTTATTTTGGGAAACGGGAGCAACCTTCTGGTCAGCGATAAGGGCTACCGGGGTGCGGTGATCCAGCTCTGGAAAAATGTCAGCGATATCCGGGTGGATGGATGTCTGATAGAGGCAAAGGCCGGGGCAAGCCTGGCAAAGATCGCCGCCCAGGCCCTGGAGGAAGGACTGACCGGCATGGAATTTGCCGCAGGGATCCCCGGCACACTGGGAGGGGCAGTGGTGATGAACGCAGGAGCCTATGGAGGAGAAATGAAAGATATCCTTAAAGAGGCGCTGGTGATGGATGAAGAAGGAAAAATCTTTACTCTGGAAAAGGAAAACCTGAAGCTGGGGTACAGGACCAGTATCGTGAAGGAAAAGGGATATATTGTTCTGGCGGCAGTTCTGGAACTGAAGCCGGGAAACCGGGAAGAGATACGGAAACTTATGGAAGACCTGAAACAAAGGCGGGCGGAGAAGCAGCCTTTGGATATGCCAAGCGCCGGCAGTACTTTTAAGCGGCCGGAAGGCTACTTCGCAGGAAAACTGATCATGGATGCAGGGCTTAGGGGCTTTTCTGTGGGAGGGGCCCAGATATCTGAAAAACACTGTGGATTCGTGGTCAATACCGGGGAGGCTTCGGCCAGTGATGTTCTGAATCTGATCCGGGAAGTACAAAAGAGAGTCCGGGAAAATTCCGGAGTGGAACTGGAGACAGAAGTAAAATTCCTGGGAGAATTTTAGGAGGAGATATGCGGTTTGTAATTGTTACGGGAATGTCGGGAGCGGGAAAGAGTACTGCGCTGAAAATGCTGGAAGATATGGAGTATTTTTGTGTGGATAATCTGCCGGTGCCCCTGATCGAAAAATTTATACAGCTTATCCGGGACAGCGGCCCCGGAGAAATCGAAAGGGTAGCTGTTGGGATCGATGTAAGAAGTGGAAAATCTTTAGACGAACTGGAATCTGTCCTGGAGAAGATCAAATATCCGGGAACAAAGGTGGAGATCCTGTTCCTGGACGCAGAGGATGAAGCTTTGGTAAAGAGATATAAAGAGACCAGGAGAAGCCATCCTTTAGCAGGCAGCGGCCGGGTGGACGAAGGGATCAAAAAGGAGAGAGAGCGGTTGAAGGATCTGAAACACTATGCAGATTATATCCTGGATACCAGCAAGCTCCTTACCAGAGAACTTCGGGAAGAACTGGAAAAAATCTTCGTGGAAAATGTAAAGTTCCGGAATCTTATGGTCACAGTACTGTCCTTCGGGTTTAAATACGGAATCCCCCAGGACGCGGATCTGGTCTTTGATGTGCGTTTCCTGCCAAATCCATACTACATAGAACAGTTGAGACCCTTAAGCGGAAATGATCAGCCTGTGAGGGATTATGTTATGGGCTTTGATCTTGCTCATGAATTTTCTGATAAGCTGGAGGATATGATCCGGTTCCTGATCCCTAATTATATTGCAGAGGGTAAGACCCAGCTGGTTATCGGGGTAGGATGCACCGGCGGCAAACATCGTTCGGTAACCCTGGCCAATGAGCTTTACCGCCGTCTGGATAAAAGCGAAGAATATGGCCTGCGTATAGAACATAGAGATATAGAAAAGGATGGAAAGTAATGTCTTTCTCCGGAGATGTAAAAGAAGAACTGCTGAAAAAAATTGACAGCGCCAGACACTGCAGGATCGCTGAACTGGCGGCTATGGTGGCTTTTGATGGAGAAATCCGAAAAAACAGCCGTAATGAGACCGATCTGAGAGTATCCGCGGAAAATCCGGGGATTATAAGAAAATACTTTACATTACTGGAAAAAACGTTTAAAATAAATGACGAAGTTTCTATTGATGAAAGAATAGTCAAAAAAAACAACCGATTTACGATTGACGTAGGAAATCAGGAACTTACAGTGAACATCCTGCAGGCGGTAAAGATCCTTTCCCCTGATAGGACGGTCACAACGGTAGAGGGCCTGGTCAGTCAGATGGTGATTCAGAAGAATTGCTGTAAGAGGGCCTTCCTGCGGGGTGCTTTCTTATGCGCCGGTTCTATCAGCGATCCCACCAAGTTTTATCACTTCGAGATCGTATGTACCAGCCAGGAGAAGGCCCGGCAGCTGCAGGAACTGATACAGTCTTTTGAAATTGATGCCAAGATTGTGAAACGCAAAAAGTATGATGTTGTTTATGTAAAGGAAGGCGCACAGATCGTAGAACTTTTAGGCCTGATGGGAGCAGGCGTTTCTTTGATGAATCTGGAAAATGTCAGGATCCTCAAAGGAATGCGGAATTCTGTGAACAGAAAGGTGAACTGCGAAACGGCAAATATCAACAAGACTGTAAATGCTGCGGTAAAGCAGATGGAGGATATTGCGTATATCCGGGATACCATAGGGCTCCACAGACTTCCTGAAAATCTGGAGGAGACGGCAATGGTCCGACTGGAATATCCCCAGGCATCCCTGAAAGAGCTGGGAGCGCTCCTGACGGTGCCAGTTGGCAAGTCAGGGATCAATCACAGGCTCCGGAAGATCAGTACCATAGCAGAACAGCTCAGAGAAAGCCATGATGTGGGAAACATGGATGTGAAGGCCCACGCTGCGTCCCCGGCTGGGAACGCAGATAGGAATAAGGAGGAACAAGTATGATTAGGAAACCGATAACAATTGGGATTTCAAACGGACTGGAAGCAAGGCCTGTTGCATTGCTCGTTCAGATCGCCAGCCAGTATACAAGTAATATTTATCTGGAAAACGGAGAGAAACGGGTGAACGCAAAAAGTATTATGGGTATGATGAGCCTTGGACTGGATGCTGGAGAAAAAGTGACGGTATCTGTAGAAGGGGCAGATGAAGAAGAGGCCATGAAGGGTATTGAAGAATACCTGAGCAAAAAGTCTCAGAAATAATGGTGGAATGTCTTACTTGAACTGAAGATGTAAAGATTGCCCGGCAGCCGGAAAGAATGGAAACGCTGGATTTGTTCCATTCCTTCTGACTGCCGGGTTTCTTTATGAGAACAGAGGGGACGTGAAAGGCCGCTCTTCCGAAGGATGGTTATCCCCTTTGGTTACGTGATATTGCTGCCGGAACCAATAAGTATAGAAATCTTCAAAACCCAGGGAGCGGTAAAGATTTTTGGCAGGTTTGTTACCCTGGACCACCTGCAGGTAGGCAGAAGAAGCTCCCTGCCGTGCCGCTGCGTTTAAAAGAGCGCGGCAGATAGAACGGCCCATATGTGATCCGCGGTAGTCTTCAGCTACATGGATGGCGTATAGGCCTACATAATCCCTGTCCAGGATCCCGAGGCCGGTGCCGACTATCTGATCTTTATCCAGAACAGAAGCAGCAATGATATCTTTGGGAATAGCCGCATACATAGAGGGGACGATCTTTCGATGGATCTGGTTCACTGTTCCTTTCATAGTGAAAAGAGCTTCCAGCCACCGGGAAGTGATGCATGGAGAAAGCTCCACCTTCCAGGGGATTTCTCCGGGGAGAGGTCCCTTTAGTTCCATGGTCATGACCTCAGTGACATGAGCAACATGATAACCTCTTTCCGTTAGCTTCTGGTCAAAAGAACTGTTGATCAGAGGCGTGATCTTGTAGATGGCGGGAGTACCCCACCGCTCGTAGACTTCCTCGCAATAATCCAGTTTATCCCGCAGGGGGATGGAGGAGGGGCCGATCTGTTCGATGCAGTTTGTGCGATGGGTATAAAAGTAAGAAAAACGAAGGATCCAGCCGTCATAAATCTGCATTTGGTGAGAAGGCCACGCGTTTAGAGACAGGTCTTCAATAGTTTTGATCTTGCTTTTCAAACCAGGTTCCGCCTTTCGTTCAGAATTCATGCTAATTATATAAGATAAGCCTGGAAGAAGCAAGCCCTGCCTTGCAATCAGCGGAAAGTTGTAGTAGAATCGAAATAGTTATGAAAAACGAAACAGGAGGATGATAAGCATGAAAACAGAAAATGCATGGAAAAAATATACAGATAAAAAAGAAGTTTTTGATTTCTGCGGAGCATATAAAGATTTTATGAGCTGCTGCAAAACAGAGAGAGAATGCGTTTCTGAAATGATAAAAATGGCGGAAAAGGCAGGATACAGAAATCTGGAGGAAATTACCTCTCAGGGGATCACACTGAAACCGGGAGATAAAGTGTATGCCAACAATATGGGCAAAACTCTGGCTATGTATATCGTCGGCGAAGAACCTATGGAAAAAGGGATGAGGATCCTTGGCGCCCATGTGGATTCTCCCAGACTGGATCTGAAACAGAATCCTTTATATGAGGATACAGAGCTGGCTCTTTTGGATACCCATTACTATGGCGGAGTAAAGAAATACCAGTGGGTAACGCTTCCCATGGCTCTTCACGGCGTAGTAGTAAAGAAAGACGGGGAGGCTGTTCCCGTAGTCATCGGAGAAAAAGAGGACGACCCGGTAGTGGGCATCTCGGACCTTCTGATCCATCTTTCCGGAAAACAGATGCAGAAAAATGCAGCGGAAGTGGTAGAAGGAGAAAATTTGGATGTGCTGGTTGGAAGCATTCCTTTAGAGTCTGAAGAAGAGAAAGAACCGGTAAAAGCCCAGATCCTGAAACTTCTGGAGAACAAATACGGGATCCAGGAAGAAGATTTTCTTTCAGCAGAGCTGGAAGTGGTTCCTGCAGGACCTGCCAAGGATTATGGATTGGACAGGAGCATGATCATGGCTTATGGTCATGACGACCGCGTATGCGCGTATCCTTCTTTTATGGCTATGCTGGCCCAGGATAAAGTAAAATATACATCTGTGTGCCTTCTGGTCGATAAAGAGGAAATCGGAAGCGTGGGAGCTACCGGTATGCAGTCCAGGTTTTTTGAAAATACAACTGCAGAGGTTATGAATGCCGCAGGTCAATACAGCGAACTGCTTTTGAGAAGAGCCTTAAAGAATTCCATGATGCTTTCTTCTGACGTCAGTGCAGCCTTTGATCCCAACTATCCGGATGTGATGGAGAAAAAGAATGCAGCTTATCTGGGGCATGGCATTACTTTTAATAAATATACCGGTTCCAGAGGAAAGAGCGGATCTAATGATGCAAATCCGGAATACATAGCCAGACTGCGCAGAGTGATGGAAGAAAATCATGTGGCTTATCAGACGGCGGAACTGGGCAAAGTAGACCAGGGAGGCGGCGGAACGATCGCTTATATCCTGGCAAACTATAATATGGAAGTGATTGACTGCGGAGTGGCTGTCCTGAATATGCATTCTCCCTGGGAAATTGCCAGCAAAGTAGACATTTATGAAGCGTACAGAGGGTACTGCGCTTTCCTGAGAGACATGTAAGCGCTGGAGCGGAACTGAAAATTCACTCTATACATCCTGGCTGAAAAATGATAAGATAAAACAAATTACAAATATAACGGCCAAGCTGTAAAGTAAGGAGTATAAAAATGTCAAAATTTTTGAAGATCATTGTAAATCTGGTGGTGATCGCGGCTATTGCGGTGGCAGCCGCGCTGCTGGTCCCGCCTTTTGCGGGAATAGATACGGTCATGAACGATAATACGGAGACAGATACCAATCTTCCAGTAGGGTCTGTGGCTTATGGACGAACTGCAGATACCAGCGGCCTCAAGGTGGGCGACCGTATCATCTACAGCGAAGGGGCAAGCGACTATATCTATGAGATCACAGATATGGATGCCAGCGCTGGTGTCTACAAAGTAAGTGATCCTTATAACAGCAATAGTGAAGCGCAGAATATCACCATACAGAAATCTATTCCTAAAGTAGTATTGGTTGTTCCGTTTATTGGTTATGGGGCGATTGCTCTCCAAAGTACGGAAGGTCTGATCGTTGTAGGACTGGGGATCGTTTTCCTGATCATATTGTTTATCCTTTCTGAAATCTGGAGAAAAGACAGAGACGAAGAAGAGGAAGATGAGGAGTCTGAAGAAGATATGCAGAATGAAGAGGAAGATGACGAAGACGAAGAGGAGGATGAAGTCCTTTCACGCAGAGAACGGAGACGACTGAAAAAAGAAGAAAAACGCCGCAGAAAAATGGCGAAGAGAGAGGCCATGGAAGAGGACGAAGATGAAGAAGCGCAAGAGGAGCTTCCCGAAAGCCAGGATCCTGAGGAAGATATTTCCAAGGAGGGAGAGCTTACAGGGGAAGGTCTTGACAAAGTAGTAGAAGAGGCTATGTCTTCTGTGGCAGCCGGTGTTTCTCAGATCAGCGAACCGGAGCAGGTTCCCGATGCGACGATTGTTATGCCGGATATCAGTACAATAGGTCAGGGAGAAGTTCCGGATGAAAGCCAGGAGATTCCGGAAGAGAACAGTCCTGAAGATCCTGAAGAAACAGAAGTGGAACAGATCCCTGAAGAAACAGAACTTTCAGAACCAATAGCTGAGGAAGAGCAGGAAGGAGAAACTGAGGAAGCAGCGGAAACTCAAGAAGTGATAAAAACCGAAGAGCCTCAGGAATCTGTGGAAGCAGAGGAGAAAGAGAAAGCCTTTGATCCGGAATCTGTTCCTAATGCGCCTAGCCTGGAAGAACTTCTGGCAAAAGCTCAGGCGGCAGGAGATGCGCCTGAAGTAAAAGAGGATAAGGATAATCAGGTTACTCTGCTGGATTATTCCGATATTCTCTGATGATATATTATATAGAAGGAAAAGCATTGGAAAGTAAAAAAAAATTCCAATGCTTTCTTTCATGTATGGAAAAAAATACAAAAAAAGTACAAAACAAAAGAAAAAAAGCTTGCAATCTGGAAAAACTTCTATTATACTAA
>DWUY01000261.1 GCA_019120515.1 Candidatus Blautia avicola
CTTCAAAAATATAGACAATTGCAATCGTTTTTCTTTTTGCTTTTTCATAAAAATTATCTGATTTCATAAATATGAATATTCCCCCATATCTTCGTTACAAAATCTTTTTATAGATAATTAAGTATTATCCAACATACTTCAGCGCCGTCGAACTCATACCATTTATCCGGACAGGCTTTGCAAGGGCGATACTTACATAGAACAAAAAGAAATTATTATCACCATGCATAAAACTTCCGATAGAGCAAATGCTATTTTCAAAAAGGATTGAGGTGACGGTTATGGCAGTTGCTCACAAAGGGAGTATCTCTATGGGCCTGGTGCTGATTCCCATAGGAATGTATAAGGCGACAGTTGATAATGACATCCATTTTAACTAGCTGGATAAGGAGAGCAAAGCCCGGATCAAATATAAGAAGTACTGCAGCCATTGCGGGAAAGAAGTGACCAACGCTGATATTATCAAGGGATACGAGTATGAAAAAGGGAAATATGTGGTAATGACAGATGAAGATTTGGAAAAGATCAAAACAAAGAAAGACAAGACAATCCACATTATCCAGTTTGCCAGGATGGCAGAAGTTAATATGATCTATTATGAAAAGGATTATTATGCGGTTCCGGATACCGGGGCAGAAAAAGCATATGAACTGCTACGTCAGGCGCTTCTGTCCCAAAAGAAAGTGGCGATTGCGAAAACGGTTATGGGAACCAATGAAAAATTGCTTGTTCTGTATCCGACGAGAGAAGGGATTATTGTTAAGACGCTATTTTATTATGATGAGATTGCGGCAATGCCTAAGACCGTGCCAAAGATGAAGCTGGATGAAAATGAACTGAATATGGCGAAAATGCTGATAGAAAATATGACAAAGCCATTTGTGGCAGAGGAATACCAGGATGAATACCAGGCAAGGCTGAGGGAAGCCATTATGAAAAAAATCCAGGGACAGGATATTGTAGCAGTAGACACTGCCGCCTCTTCCAATGTTATTGACTTGATGGAGGCGCTGAAAAAGAGCCTTGAACTGTCAGAAAAAAAGGATCAGCGCAGCCAGAAACGGCTGACAGGGACTGCATAATGGATCTGTTTTCTTCGCGAGGCGCTAGCCCCATGCTGATTGCCAGCCAGTGCCAGGCATTTGATGATCCAGACTATATTTATGAGCTGAAAATGGACGGGTTTCGCTGTCTTGCTTATATAGAGCCTGGAAAAGTAGATTTGCGGAATAAGCGGAATATGAAGATGCTGGATAAATTCCCGGAGCTGGGGGAGCTGCATCAGGCGGTTTCAGCAACCTGCATCCTGGATGGGGAAGTCGTGGTTTTAGTAAACGGGGTGCCTGATTTTTACAGGCTTCAGAAAAGGACCCTGCTTACGGACCGCTTTAAGATCCACATGGAAGCGTCCCGTTGCCCGGCTTCCTTCGTGGCTTTTGACTGCCTGTATCTGAATCGGCAGGAGCTTAATTGGATGCCTTTGATGGAGCGAAAGAACCAGCTTCTGGATAACGTGAAAGAAAACAGTCGAATTGCGGTTTCACGTTTTGTCGAAGGGAAGGGTAAAGCATTCTATCAGGCTGCTGCGGCTCGTAAGCTGGAAGGCATAGTGGCAAAGAGAAAAGAGAGCCTATACTACATGGGGAGACGGACAAAAGACTGGGTGAAATTTAAGAGGATGGCCGATGAGGAGTTTGTGGTCGCTGGGTATATCCAGAAAGGACGGCGCACATACAGTCTGATTCTCGCGAAATGCAGGGAGCATACGCTGGTATATAAAGGGCATGTTACTTCAGGCGTAACGAAAGAAGTGATCAGGCAGCTTACCGTTACGGGGATCCGGCCCTTTCACATACTGCCGATGGGAAATGAGGAAGCGGTATGGGTGGCTCCAACCCATGTCTGCAGAATTGAATATATGCCAAACACAAAAGATGTTTTGAGGCAGCCGGTTTTCAGGGGATTCCGGGATGACGTCCTGCCAAGGGAAGTACAGATATAAAAATGATCAACAGCTCGCAGCTTCTGAAAATCAGAGGCTGCTTTTTCCATGTCTTTTACAGAGACTTGACAAAATATCCTTCATCTTTGTGAAGGATATTTCTGTCCTATCTCAATAAAATACCGTAGGAGGCATGTCACATGGTAAAAATAGGGATTCTGGTCATTGTTTTTGGAATTCAGTTTGTACTGTACTGCTGTATCGTTCAGGGAAAGCGGGAAGATGAACTTATGGAACGGTTATTCCGTGAAAAGGGCGAATCAAATTGCAATGATGGAAAGGAAGTAGGATGTGAATGGGAAAATCAGGAGTCATAACAGAAGAATTCAGAGGGGAAGAAAACGCATCCTACCATGATATTGTTGCATTGTTTAAGATCTACCGTTCTGTAAATTGGCGGATGCAGATCAAAATTAACCAGGTAAGACACCGCTTCGAAATAGAGTACGGTATGGATGTGGATTCTTTCCTGGACAGCATTTATCAGTCAGGAATGGATATTAACCAGGACTTGGCAGGAGAACGAGAACGGATCGAAGCAATCAACCGTTCAAATAAGTTTCTGAAGATGATTGACGAAGCGGTAGAGCTTATGCGGAAATTCCATCCCAATGGGGAGCGTTACTACTGGGTTTTGTATTACACCTATATGTCCGCATATAAAGCGGAAAATGTTGAAGAAATTTTAGACAAGCTGGAGCCGCATTTTCCAAAGCTTTCGCGGATACACAGGGCCACCTATTTCCGTTGGAGGGAACAGGCATTTGAGGCGGTAAGCGGTATCTTATGGGGGTATGAAGGGGAGAGCAGGGAGCTTTTAAAGCAGTTTCAGGATACATATAAACCAGAATAATTTTTTTGATACTGTTGACACAGATTTTTCAAAAAAACTATAGTGAATTTGTAAAGGCGCATACATGGCGCATAAATCAGGGCGTAAGCCGGAAAGGGGACTTGACAATGATTATTTCGGTAGACACGGGGAACAAGATGATAAAGACGGAAAATCTGGAATTTGATGCGGGAGTGGAGATCTTGGACCAGATGCCAGGGGAGCGGGAAGAGGTGATTCTGTACAAAGAAAATTATTACAGGATTACCAGTAGACGTCCTTCTTACCTGGAAGATAAAACAGAAGATGAACGGTATTTTATTCTGACACTTTTTGCAGTTGCAAAGGAATTGGAGCGCACGAAAGGGCAGGAAGAAAGGATTGCCAATGGGCTGATTGAGGTAGAGCTTCTGGTTGGGCTCCCGCCTGCTCATTATGGGAAACACCGCAGGGCTTTCAAGGAATATTTTCAGCAAGGCAGGATTATCGACTATATGTACATGAATACACCTTATAAAATTACGTTCACAGAAGTCAGAGTGTATATACAGGCATATGCGGCTTACTGTCTGGTAGCGGGCCGGCAGCAGTTATCCAGATATCCGAAAGTTTTGGTAATTGACATTGGCGGTTTTACGGTGGACTACATGATCCTCCGGTTCGGTCAGCTGGAAAGAACTTATGTGGATTCCATGGAAGAAGGGGTTATCAAACTATACCGGAGCGTTCGGGCTGGCATCCGGCAAAGGTTTGGACTTTTGCTGGAAGAGGCAGATGTGGATGATATCCTTTCCGGCGAGGATGTGAGATTTGAGGTACAAGTGGTTGAGCGGGTCAAAGAAATTACAATGCGGTATGTATCAGAGCTGCTTGGGATCTTCCGTGAAATCGGCATTGATTTTGGAACAACGCAGACTGTATTTGCCGGAGGCGGGGCCATCCTGCTGAACAAAACCATACAGGAAGTTTGGAAAAAATACCAGGGAGCGTATTTTATTATCAATGATGTCAGGGCAAATGCGAAGGGGTACAGATTGCAGTATCTGGCAGAAAAACAGGAATGGGAGGAGTCTAAATGAGTAAGCAGGACCCGTACCGATTTAATCTGAGATTTGACGACACGGATAAAGACCATCGTAAAGTCTGCGATTTTCTGAATACATGCGGAAGGAAAAAAACAAGATACATCGTTAAGGCATTTCTGGCTTATTGGGGAATGCAGGAAAAAGAAGAACCGGAGAAGCAGGAGGAAGGAAAAGCGGTACAGGGGAAGGAGGTGGAGGAACATCTTGTGACAGTTGGAGCAGAAAATTATTCGGCAGATGAGGCGGAAATTTCTTTAATGAGGAAAAACTACCAGATGTTTGCTGCGCTTGGGGAGGAGGAAGCACTTTGAAGAATAAGCAGATACCATTTTTATATGGAATTAGCACGGTACAACTTATTGGAATCATAGGTCTGTCTGTAAATACAATGGCCGGCACTGCTGTTGTTGCGGTAGGAACAGTGGGGATCTTGGTATATGCCACGGCAAATTTATTTCAGCGGTTGAAAGAGAAGGTTTGCCCAGAATGCGGTACTCGGATTCCTAAGAGCGACAGAATCTGCGCGGTATGTGGATACCGATACCGAGAAGGCATCCCGGAAGAAAAACTGACAGAGTTTATTGAGAAGGAAAAAGAGAAGGAGAGGTCTTCAGAACAAATCGATTGTGATTTTGAGAA
>DWUY01000262.1 GCA_019120515.1 Candidatus Blautia avicola
TCTGTGATTATATTTTTTTGTGCGCTACGGTAGACTATAATCTGGAATGTCTTCCCTGGCTGAAAGAGACCATGAGATCCAGTTGTATCCTTACAGATGTAGGAAGCGTTAAAGGAGAGATCCATCGGCGGATCACAGCCCTTGGCATGGCGTCTAATTTTATCGGCGGACATCCCATGGCCGGCAGTGAAAAAACCGGATATGAATATTCTACCGATCACCTGATCGAAAATGCTTACTATATCCTCACTCCCTCTGAAGAGGCGGGACTAGATAAGATCGGCGCTTATACAGAACTGGTTTCTTCTATCGGCGCCCTGCCTATGATCCTTTCCTGGGATGAGCATGACTTTATTACCGCTTCGGTCAGCCATCTGCCTCATATTGTGGCGTCCTCTCTGGTCAATGTGGTAAAGAAACTGGATTCTCCTCAGGAACATATGAAGACGATCGCCGCAGGAGGATTTAAAGATATTACCAGGATCGCCTCCTCTTCTCCCCATATGTGGGAGCAGATCTGTCTGGAGAATCCGGAATATATTTCCAAAGTTCTGGATGAGTATATCCGCCAGATCGTACAGGCCAAATATCTGGTAGACCAGAAAGACGGGGAGGGACTTTATGAAATGTTTGCCCAGTCCCGGGATTACCGGAATTCCTTCAGCGACGCTCCCAGCGGTCCTCTGAAAAAGGCATTTACCCTCTACTGCGATGTAGTAGATGAGACAGGCGCTATCGCTACCATTGCCACGATCCTGTCCATGAACAATATAAGCATCAAAAATATCGGCATTGTCCATAACCGGGAGTTTGAAGACGGAGTTCTCCGGATTGAATTTTATGATGAGGAAGCGCAGAAACTTGCCGCGGAACAGCTGAAAAAACGAAATTATATTATTTACGAGAGGTAGGAAAAGCTATGAAATTCAGAAAATCAGCTCCCCTGAAGGGAGCGATCACCGTTCCGGGAGATAAGTCCATCTCTCACCGCAGCGTGATGCTGGGCGCCATTTCAAAAGGCACCACCAGCATCACGAATTTCCTGGAGGGGGCAGACTGCCTCTCCACCATAGACTGTTTCCGGAAAATGGGCATCGAAATTGATCGAAAGCCGGAAGAGATCCTTATTCACGGAAAAGGTCTTCATGGACTTCAGGCGCCATCGGATATCCTGGATGTAGGAAACAGCGGCACCACGGTGCGGCTTTTAAGCGGCATCCTGGCCGGCCAGACCTTCCAGAGTACTCTCACGGGAGATGACTCTATTCAGAAGCGGCCTATGAAACGGATCATTACCCCCCTCACCGCTATGGGAGGCGAGATCAAAAGTATCCGGGATAATGACTGCGTTCCTCTTCAGATCCAGGGCAGACTCCTGAAGGGCATCCATTATGATTCTCCTGTAAGTTCCGCCCAGGTAAAATCCTGTATCCTTCTGGCAGGTCTTTATGCCGACGGGCCTACCAGTGTA
Organism: Candidatus Blautia avicola; assembly: GCA_019120515.1. Lineage (GTDB taxonomy): Bacteria > Bacillota > Clostridia > Lachnospirales > Lachnospiraceae > Blautia > Blautia avicola. The sequence goes on from DWUY01000262.1 coordinate 1,472, forward strand.
ACAGAGCCGTATCTTTCCAGAAACCATTCGGAATTAATGCTCCGCTCTTTCGGAGCCAGTGTAACCAGCAAAGACACCACTGTTACCATCCAACCAGAACCGGAGCTTACCGGTCAGAAAGTTGTGGTGCCGGGGGATATCTCTTCCGCCGCCTATTTTATTGCCGCGGGGCTGCTGGTGCCGGATTCTGAGATCCTGATCAAAAATGTAGGCACAAATCCTACCCGAGACGGGATCCTCCGGGTATGCCGGCAGATGGGAGCTGATATCCAGCTCCTGGATCCAAGAGAACACTGTCAGGAACCTGCCGCAGACATTCTGGTACGATCCAGCTCCTTAAAAGGCACTCAGATCCAGGGAGAGCTGATCCCTACGCTCATAGATGAACTTCCTGTAATAGCAGTAATGGCTGCTTTTGCAGAGGGTACTACAGTGATCCGGGACGCCCAGGAATTAAAAGTAAAAGAATCCAACCGTCTGGATATTATGGTCCATCATCTCCAGGCCATGGGGGCAGATGTAACTCCTACAGAAGACGGCATGATCATCCGGGGCGGAGCTCCTCTTCACGGAGCCAGCCTGGACAGTCATCTGGATCACCGGATCGCCATGTCCTTTGCCGTAGCCGGTCTGGCTGCTGACGGAGAGACAGAGATCACCCGGGCAGATTGTGTAAATATTTCTTATCCCGATTTTTATAAGGATCTTCTAAGTCTCCAGCCTTAAAAGTCTCCAATAAGAAAGAGGACTGCTGTCCCCGGAAAGGTTTCCCGGATTTTCCTGGATTTTTCCTGTTACAGCAGTCCTCTTTTTTTCAGTTCTTTTTCCACCGTAGGGTATCTGCGGATATCCGTATGAGGAATGGCTTTCGCCGCTACCATGATATGGAGGAAATTATCTACGGCGCCAAACTGGATATAGGTCATCTTATCCAGAACCTCTTCTATCTCTTCTTTTAAATTTCTGTTCAGGAGCATTTTCCTGGCCCCGGACAGAGAGCTGTTCCCCGGAAGAATAATCTTGTCTCTCGGTATATCCGGATACAGTCCCACTGTAACCCCTGCCTCTTTGGAAATATGGGTTCCGAAGGCTCCTGCCACATAAAAGCGGCCAATATCCTTCATTTCCAGGCCCACTTCTCCCATCATGTATTCTACCATAGTGCCGGCTGCAGCTTTTGTTTTCAGGAACTCTTCTATATCCTTCTGGAAGAAAAAGAGTCCGGGGGCATATTCCGCAGCCAGTTCTCCATCCACTTCCCGGATCTTTTTAGAAGCTTCTTCCAGGTAACGGCCTCTTACATCGATCCAGCCATTGAGAAACATCTCTGCAAGCAGATCTACAATGCCAGAACCGCAGATTCCTTTTGCCTCAGTTTCGCCGATCACATGGATATTTACCTGACCATTTTCTATATGTACCCTGTCTACAGCCCCAGGTTCCGCCCGCATACCGGTCTTCACCACACCGCCTTCCAGCGCCGGCCCCGCGGCGCCGGCGCCTGCCACCAGAAAGTCTTTATTTCCAATGACCAGTTCCCCATTTGTCCCGATATCCAGGAACACAGAAATATCCTCCTGTTTATAGATCTCAGTGGCCGCCATGCCGCTTAAGATATCTCCGCCCAGATAATTGGCCTGGCCCGGGTAACAGTATACATATCCTTTTAAAGGAAATCCCAGATCCCTGGCCCTGTAGCAGTCCGGCTTCAGGGTACGCACCGCATAGGGAGAGGAAAACACACAGAAAGCGTCCAGCCCATAGAGGAAATGTATCATGGTAGTATTTCCCGCTATGACCATAGAAGCACACTGCTTCCCTGAAATTCCTGTCTCCTGCTCCATTTTTTCAAATAGTTCCAGAAAGCTGTCAACCGTAGCCTGTCTGATCTCTTCCAGCTTTTTGGGATCGTCTTTCCCGTAAAAGATTCTTGTGAGGATATCCTCTCCATAGGCGATCTGATGATTAAACACAGACTTTTTCCAAAGAACCTTTCCTGTATTCATATCTACCAGTTCCCCAGCCAAAGTCGTGCTCCCCAGATCTGCGCAGAATCCATAATGTTCTCCAGCGGTATCCCCTGGTTCTATATCTGCCAGTTCCCAGTTTTTTCCGTTCCATACAAGGAGCGCTGTGATCTTCCAGTCAGCCTGGCTGCAGAGGGGATAAAATTTTCTTAAAACCTGAAGGCTGCAGTCAGCTTCCCCATATTCCTCCCTCAAAGCTCTCTTGATCCTCTCCTGATCGGAGACGTTATCCTCCGGGCTTGGAGGCGTCAGTTCCAGATAAATTTTCCGGCTCCAGCCTTCCGTCCTATTTCCTGTTTCCATGGTCTTCTCCTTTTCCGTTCTTTTTTCTGTCCGTTCCAACGATCTTATGCCGTAAAAATCCTGCTTTTTTCTTTTTATAAAGATTACATAGTCTTCAGATTGATCAGACGGAATACCTGTTCTGCTGTATCGGCCAGGTTCTGTCCTGCGATCTTTGGATCCATAGCTTCTTCCAAAGTAGAAATGCCCCGGATAACCGGGAAGAAAGCGTCAATTCCTTTTTCATTGCACTTTACTGCATCCCTGGTCACACTTCCCGCAAAAGCAACTACTGTCTTTCCATATTTTTTTGCCAGCGCAGCTACCCCTACAGGAGCTTTCCCCATGGCAGTCTGTCCGTCCAGCCGGCCTTCTCCGGTCACTACCACGTCTGCATCTTTTACATAGTCTTCCAGTCTGGTTTCCTCCAGAATGATCTGGATCCCGGATTCCAGCACGCTGCTGGTAAAGGTCAGAAAAGCAAAGCCCAGACCGCCTGCCGCTCCGGTTCCCGGCGTTTCCGGGTCTGCTTTTGAAAAGGTCGCAGCGGCCAGTTTTGCATAGGCTCCCAGCCACTTATCCATCTTCTGGATCATCTGGGCGTCCGCCCCTTTCTGAGGCCCATAAATAGCGCTGCTGCCCTGAGGCCCGCACAGTGGATTTACCACATCACAGGCCACACGGAACTCACAGTCCTTCAGCTGAGGAACTACCTTTTCTCCCTTGATAGCCGCCAGGTGTTCCAATCCTCTGGCTCCCAGAGGCACTTCCTTCCCTTCCCGATCCAGAAACTCATATCCTAAGGCCTGGAGCATACCGATACCTCCATCGTTAGTAGCGCTTCCCCCGATCCCTACCAGGAATCTTCTGCAGCCTTTTTCAATGGCATCCTTTATCATCTCTCCCACCCCATATGTTGTGGTATAGAGAGGATTTCTCATTCTATCGGGAACCAATGTGATCCCTGCTGCCGCAGACATTTCGATCACTGCCGTATTTTCTCCCACGATCCCGTATTCAGCTTCTACCGGATTTCCCAAAGGGCCGGTAACTGTCACTTTACAGATCCTGCCTCCCATTCCCTGGACCAGAGCTTCAACAGTTCCTTCACCTCCGTCTGCCAGAGGTCTGATCTCTACCTGTGCCTGAGGATTACATTTTAATATTCCTCTTTTTGCTGCTTCCCCTGCTTCCAGCGAGGACAAACTTCCTTTAAATGAGTCAATTGCGATCACTACTTTCATACCTTTACCCCTTGTCTGGCCTTCTATTTTCCAATCTCTTTGATTATAAAACGAATTCTTTCGCAGTTCAACGTATTTTCCTGTCAAATAATCTCTTGACAATCCTCTGTTCTTCTGCTTATAATGTTACCGCTAAAACTTCATGTGGATTTTTCTGGGCGCAGCCCACTTTTCGCCACATAATCACTGCCGGTGATTATGTGGCTTTTCTTTTGCCCGTAAACTATCGGCAAATATCATTATAAAAGGAGTGTTGGATAAATGAATGAAACTTTTATGAAAGAAAAGCCCATATTTCCACTGATCATGTCTATGGGACTTCCTATGATGATCTCCATGCTGGTAAATTCTCTGTACAATATCGTAGACAGCTTTTTTGTAGCAAAGATCAGCGAAGACGCCATGACAGCTCTGTCCCTGGTCTACCCGGTCCAGAACTTTATCAACGCTATCGCCATCGGTTTCGGCGTGGGGATCAACGCTGTGATCGCCTATTATCTGGGAGCTTCTAAAAAGGAAAAAGCAAACCGGGCAGCTACCTGGGGGCTGTTTCTTGCCCTGATCCATGGGATCCTGCTGGCTGTGATCTGTATTGCAGTTATGCCTGCTTTCCTCCATATGTTTACTTCCCAGGCTTCCCTGTCCGATCTGGGAATGCGTTATTCTGTGATCGTGTTTGCATTTTCACCGGTAATTGCCTTAGGGATTTCCTTTGAAAAGATCTTTCAGTCTACCGGACAGATGACAGTCAGTATGGTCAGCCTTATGGCCGGATGTATCACCAATATTATCCTGGATCCGATCATGATCTTTGGTATCGGTCCCTGTCCCAGAATGGGCATTGAAGGGGCTGCACTGGCTACCGGGCTGGGACAGGTAGTTTCCCTTGTGATCTATCTGGGCGTCTATTTTTCAGGGACCCTTCCCCTTCAGATTGGAAAGAAACATCTGGTAAAAGAAAAAGGGCTTATCTCCAGACTGTATTCCATAGGCATACCTGCCTCTTTAAACATTGCCCTGCCCTCTCTGCTGATTGCTTCCCTGAACGTGATCCTGGCTTCTTTTTCCCAGATTTATGTAACAATCCTGGGAATCTACTACAAGCTGCAGACTTTCCTGTATCTCCCTGCAAACGGGATCATCCAGGGGATCCGGCCTTTAGTAGGTTACAATTATGGGGCAAAGGAATACCGCCGGGTAAATAAAATCTATCTCACTACCCTGGCTATCGACAGTTGTATCATGATTTTGGGAACCATTATCTGTCTGCTGATCCCCGGACAGCTTATAGGACTGTTTACAGAAAATCCCCAGACCATCCAGGCCGGAAGCCTGGCTCTGAGGATCATCAGCGCTGGCTTCCTGGTATCTACCTTATCTATTACCTCCTGCGGCGCACTGGAAGGACTGGGAAAAGGCACTCCTTCCCTCATCATATCTCTGCTCCGCTATGTAGTGATCATTATTCCCGCGGCTTTTCTACTCAGCAAAGTCCTGGGGCCTGCCGGGGTCTGGAATGCATTCTGGATCGCAGAGGTGGTTACCGGGGTGATTTCCGTATTTATCTACCGCAGAGCTGTCAAGATCCGTTAATACCAAATTTGCATATGCTATAATGCCTATAGGCAGAGTGAAGTGAGTAGTCCATGGAACTTGACTACAACGAAAACCCCAGTGTTGCAGCACTGGGGTTTTCTATTCCTAATTTAAGCAATAGGATAATCAATATCATTCAATGATCATAGCATCTCCAAAGCTAAAGAACCTGTATCTCTCCTTCACAGCCTCTTTATAAGCCGCCAGGATATGCTCCTTCCCTGCCAGCGCTGACACCAGCATTAAAAGAGTGGATTCCGGCAGATGGAAGTTGGTGATCAGAGCATCGATCATTTTAAACTGATAGCCAGGATAGATAAAGATCTCTGTCCAGCCGCTTTTTGCCTGGAGGATACCATTTTCATCTGTGGCAGACTCCAGGGTCCTGCAGCTTGTTGTTCCAACAGAAATTACCCTGTTTCCCGCCTTTTTTGTATCATTGATCAGTTTTGCCTGATCTTCTTCTACCACATAGAACTCTGAATGCATATGATGATTTTCTACATCATCCACCTTTACCGGGCGGAAAGTTCCCAGTCCTACATGAAGGGTTACATGAGCGATCTTCACCCCTTTTTCCTCTATCTGGTGAAGAAGCTCCTTTGTAAAATGAAGGCCGGCTGTAGGAGCCGCCGCACTGCCCTCATGTTTGGCGTAAACGGTCTGATACCGGTTTTTGTCCTGAAGTTTGTGGGTAATATAAGGAGGCAGAGGCATTTCTCCCAGTTTATCCAGGATCTCCTCGAAAATCCCCTCATATTCAAACCGGATCAGCCGGTTTCCTTCCTCTACGATATCGATAACCTCCCCCACCAGAAGGCCATCGCCGAAGCTGATCCTGGTTCCTACTTTTGCCTTTTTCCCCGGTTTAACCAAAGTCTCCCAGACATTATCTCCCTTTCTTTTTAAAAGCAGGATCTCTATTGCCGCGTCTGTGCCGATCTTGCTTCCATAAAGCCGGGCAGGGATCACCTTTGTATCATTGATCACCAGGCAGTCCCCGGGGTTCAGGTAATCGATCACATGTTTAAAATCTGTATGAGTGATCTCTCCTGTTTTCTTATCCAGGTGCATGAGCCTGGAAGAAGACCTGTCCGCAAGAGGATCCTGGGCGATCAGCTCTTCCGGCAGGTCATAATAAAAATCTGATGTTTTCATAATCTGTTCCTTTTAATAATAAATCTTATCTTCCTCTAAAAGCACTGCCCTTCCATCCCTGACTTCCACCACATTCACACAGCAGTTTGGCGGCACTTTCCCATGCCAGTAGTTTTCCAGGCCCGTGTCCTCATATACATTGTGGAGCAATGCCCGGATACAGCAGCCGTGGGAGGCGATCAGCACAGTCTTGTCCTGAAGTTCTTCCCGGGAAGTAATGTCCTTCCAGAAATCCCTGGTCCTCTCCAGGATGTGAGACAGTTCTTCCCCTCCCTGGGGCGGCTGATATCTTTCCGGATGATGGAAGAAATTATCCAGCATTTCCTGGGGAAGAAGGGTAGAATCCTGGCCTTCCCACACGCCAAAGGAAATCTCCCGGATCCTGTCGTCAGGATAGACAAGTACAATATTTTTTCTTTCTCCCAGTACCAGTTCCGCTGTTTCCCTGGCTCTTTTCAAAGGGCTGGTAAAGCAACAGGAGAAAGGCACCTCTTTCAGTGCCTCTCCTGTGACTTTGGCCAGGGCGATCCCGTTTTCATTCAGATCTGTGTCCGAGGCTCCCTGAAGCCTTTTCTGGACATTCCACTTAGTCTGACCATGTCTGACAATATAAAGTATCATTTTCTCAGCTCGATTCCCAGTCCTTCCAGACCGTTTAAGATCTTCTTCATTGCTGCATTTACATCCGCGTCTTCCAGTGTCCTGTCTTTTGCGCGGAAGGTTACCGAGTAAGCCATGGACTTGTAGCCTTCCTGGATCTGGCTGCCTTCATAGATATCGAACAGCTCATAGCTTTCCAGGATCTTGCCCCCTCTCTGGGCAATGATGTGCTCAATCTGTCCTGCCAGGATATCTTTCGGAACCACCATACTGATATCACGGCTTACTGCAGGGAATTTTGCAATTCCTTCGTATTTTCTGTCGAAGGTAGCAAATTTCATGATAGAAGGCATATCCAGAACAGCCACATACGCCCGGTCGCCGATCCCATAGGAAGCAGCTACTGTAGGATGCACCTCACCCAGATAACCGATCACAGTTCCTTCATAAACGATATTTGCCTGGCGTCCCGGATGGAGGTAAGTCTTTCCGGAATTCGGGTCATAATCTTCCTTGCTTCTCATGCCGATCTTATCCAGGAATTCTTCTACTACCCCTTTCATGGTATAGAAGTCGCCTTCCCCGTACATACCCAGGGTAAAGATCATTCTCTCATCCGGCAGCTCTGTCAGAGGAAGAGCCTTTGGAATATAAATATTTCCCAGTTCATACAGACGGACATTTTTGTTTCTTCTCTTATAATTAGTTCCCAGAGAAGTCAGCATACCGTTTAAGGAAAGGGTACGCATAATACTGAAATCTTCTCCCAGAGGATTTGCGATCACAATGGCCTGTCTGTGCGGATCGTCCTCCGGCAGGAGCAGCTTGTCGAATACTTTCGGGCTTTCAAAGGAATAGCAGTATCCCTGAGAAAATCCGTTGAACTCTGCCATATCTCTGGCTGTCTGCTGGATCCGCAGGTCAAAGGGCAGCTTGCCGGTGGTAGCCTCTCCCTTTGGAAGGGTTGTAGGAATATTGTCATAGCCGTAGAACCTTGCCACTTCCTCTGCCAGGTCTGCAGTACGGAAAATGTCATGACGGAAGGTTGGGGCTACGATCTCGTTTGTCTTTTCATCATAAACCAGTTCTACCCTGTTTAAGTACTCCAGCATTTCTTCTTTTGGAAGCTGAGTACCCAGAAGAGCGTTGATCTTCTCCGGCTCAAAAGGAACTCTCACAGGCTCCTTTTTCGTAGTGTATACATCTACCATTCCCCCTACCACTTCACCGCAGCCAAACTCCTCTACCAGCTGGCAGGCTCTGTCGATAGCAGCCTGGGCGTTGTTGGGATCCAGACCTTTTTCAAATTTTCCGGAAGCGTCGGTACGCAGACCTACCTTCTTACTGGAAAGACGGATATTTACTCCATTGAAATTGGCAGCCTCAAAAAGAACCGTGGATACGTGATCGGTGATCATGGAGTTTTCTCCTCCCATGATACCAGCCAGACCAATGGGCTTTTCTCCATCGCAGATCATCAGGACAGAATCGTCCAGAGTTCTCTCCTGGCCGTCCAGAGTCACAAATTTTTCGTTTTTCTGTGCACGGCGGACAACGATCTCATGGCCTGCAACAGTATCCATGTCATAAGCATGCATAGGCTGTCCGAACTCTTCCATTACATAATTGGTAATATCTACCAGGTTATTGATCGGACGGATGCCGTTGGCAGCCAGGCATCTCTGCATCCATTTGGGGGAAGGACCGATCTTTACATTCTTTACCACTCTTGCGCAGTATCTCGGGCAAAGATCCGTATCTTCTACAGTTACTTTTACATAGTCGTGAGCGTCTTCACTGTTGCCCTTTACCTCTACTACCGGAGGCACAAACTTCTTGTTAAAAGTAGCCGCCGCTTCTCTGGCAATTCCGATCACACTGTAGCAGTCTACACGGTTGGAAGTGATCTCATACTCAAAGATCACATCATCCAGTCCCAAAGCGTGGATGGCGCTTTCCCCTACTACCGCGTCTTCAGGGAAAATATAAATTCCATATTCCGGAGCTTCCGGGTAAAACTCTCTGGAGGAACCCAGTTCTTCAATAGAGCACATCATTCCGTGGGATTCTACTCCTCTGAGCTTACCGGCTTTGATAGGAATACCCCCGGGAGTCTTCTTTCCATCGTGGCCTCCTGCAACTCTTCCTCCTTCCAGAACTACCGGAACCTTGTCTCCTTCTTTTACGTTAGGGGCCCCTGTAACGATCTGGATCGTCTCTGTTCCGATATTTACCTGGCAGATGATCAGTTTATCTGCATCCGGATGTTTTTCAATTTTCTCGATCTGTCCGATAACGATCTTGTCCAGGTCCGCGTCCAGCTTCTCATAGCCTTCCACCTTGGTTCCTGACAGCGTCATGGCGTCTGTATATTCCTGGGCAGTCACGTCCAGATCCGGCACATATTTTTTAATCCATGATAAAGATGTATTCATTCTCTTCTTTCCTCCTAGAACTGACGTAAGAATCTTGTGTCATTCTCATATAATAAACGCATGTCGTCAATTTCATATTTCAGCAGAGCGATACGCTCCAGGCCTACGCCGAAAGCAAAGCCTGTATATTCATTAGAATCAATACCGCACATTTCCAGTACATGAGGATGTACCATACCGCAGCCCAGGATCTCGATCCAGCCGGAGCCTTTACAGAAACGGCAGCCTTTTCCTCCGCATTTAAAGCAGGATACGTCCACCTCTGCGCTTGGCTCGGTAAATGGGAAATGATGAGGACGGAATTTTGTCTTGGTTTCCGGTCCGAAAAGTTCTTTTGCAAACTCTTCCAGTGTTCCTTTCAGATCCGCGAAAGTAATATTTTTGTCAATAACCAGACCTTCAATCTGATGGAAAGAAGGTGAATGAGTAGCATCCACTTCATCAGAACGGAATACGCGTCCCGGTGAGATCATACGGATAGGCAGTTTTCCTTTTTCCATCGTTCTGGCCTGTACCGGTGAGGTCTGGGTACGCAGAAGGATATCCTTGGTAATATAAAAGGTATCCTGCTCGTCTTTTGCCGGATGTCCTTCCGGGATATTCAGCTTTTCAAAGTTATACTCGTCATACTCGATCTCCGGTCCTTCAACGACCTCATAGCCCATACCGATAAAGATCCGCTCTACTTCCTCAAGAGCAATAGTGTTGGGATGTCTGTGTCCTGCTTCCATCTTTTTCGCCGGAAGAGTCACGTCAATAACCTCTTCTTTCAGCTTCTGTTCCAGGGCTTCTGCCTCCAGCTTCTTCTTGGTCTCATCGAGAAGAGCTTCGATCTTTCCTCTGGCCTCGTTGACCCACTGTCCTACCTTTGGACGGTCTTCCGGCGCCACATCTTTCATACCCTTTAAAACGGCTGTCAGTTCACCTTTTTTTCCTAAAAACGCTACACGGACCTCATTGAGCTTTTCCAGAGAATCCGATTCCTGGATCTGTTTTGCAGCCTCTTCCTGAATTCGCTGTAACTTTTCTTCCATGATAATCTCCTTTTTTTCATTTAATACTGATACCCTCCAACTCCGTAGAGTTCTTACAGAGTTTTTTATGAGACTGCTCCATGAAACATATTTCAGAAATATTTATCCCTTTTATACGAATTTGCCAAGCACAGCTTTGAGACTACAGGCCCAAAGCAGCGCAGACTGAGCAGAAAAGGGATAAATATCCTCGATTCTATGCGGCAGGCACATAAAAAAGCTCCGTCCCCCAAAAGGGACGAAGCTGAATATCCGTGGTACCACCCTTGTTCCTGCTGATAAACAACAGGCACTCTTTTCTGTTTAACGCACAGCTACGGCACAACCTACTGGATTTCAGAAGTGCGGCTCCGGTGGGAAACTCAATACTTATCTGAACTGAGGAAAGCTTTCAGCCGGTGACTCTCCCTCTCTGGCAGAAAATAAATATCTACTGACACCTTCACAGCCTTTGACTTATGTCTGTACCCTATTGTAGCCATTTTGGCGGATCGTGTCAAGAATTTCTTTTTTCTTTCTCTTCCTCCCGGTTGCCTTCCTCCGTTTCGTCATCATCCTCATCTTCTCTGGTCAGAAGCTGGTATTCCTTTCGGATGGCTTCCACCGCACTCTGGTGTATCCAGTGGAATTGTTCTTCAAAGTAATAGTTTACCTGGGCTCCGATCATTACAAACATCATGCAGAAATACATCCACAGCAGGATCAGCACAATGGTGGTCATACTTCCATACATATTGGCAGCGCCGCTGAAAAAATCCACATAAATTGAAAAGAAAAAGGAAAAGGTGGACCAGCACACCGCGGAAAGCACAGCTCCCGGCAGCTGGCTGCGGAAGGTAGCTTTTCGGTTAGGGATAAATTTATACAGCATCAGAAATACCAGCGACAAAAGGCACAGGGAGATCAAAAGCCGCATACTGATGATCATAGTCACCAGTGTATCCAAAAAGGGAAAACGTTTGCTCAGTTCCCTCTGGAGGCTGTTTCCGAACACCTGAAGGATCAGAGTCAGGACAATGGCGATCACAAAAAGCAAAGTGTAAATGACCGAACGGATCCTGGTGATAAGGAAATTACGGGTCTCCTGTACCTGATAGATGGTATTAAATCCATTGGTCAGAGCCTGAAGTCCTTTTCCCGCGGACCACAGGGCGATCAGCGCGGAAACCGGCACCACACCCAGGGACTTGGCGTAGACTTCTCCTACGATCCCCCGGATAAATCCTTCAAAGCTTTCCGGAAAAACCTGCATTACCACATTGACCACTTCTTCTCTGGTAAGAGGGGTATACTTAATAGAAGTCATCAGCAAAAGCATAAAGGGGATAAAAGAGAGGATAATAAAATAGGCGGCCTGGGCAGCATAAGCCGACATATGCTTTTCTCCCAGGTTGACTGCGAATCCGTGTATGAAATTTATTGTTTTTTTTATTTTTTCCATACCGTTATCCCCTCTGTCTCTTTCCGGTCATCCGTCTCCTTTTTGGCCCTTTCAGGCAGTTTTAGAATTATATCACGATTCCTCCGGGTTTACAACATCATTAATATTCCCAATTTCTACATCTTTATAAAAATAAGTCAGGATTTCCTGATAGTTTTTTCCTGTATCTGCCATTCCCTTTGCCCCATTCTGGCTCATTCCCACGCCATGGCCGTATCCTCCTCCCCGCACTTTATAACCGGTAAGGGTTCCCTGGGCGTTTCGGATCTCTTCCAGCGTAAAATAGGCGCTGGGCAGCAGGGAGCTTCCCATCACCTGGGAGCCGTCCTGTCTGGTAATGGACAACCCTTCCGGAGCAAGCGCCGTCCGTATGTCATATTCGCTATGTAACTCCTGATCTCCCTGGTCTGTGTGGATCACCAGCTTCAAAACTCCCTTTTCTGTTCCGCCCTCAGCCATCTCCACCCCTGATACCCAGGTAATCCCTGGAAACATTTCCCGGACATTTTCCAGGATCTTTTCCAGTGAAAGATCCACCTGCCACTGATACCAGGGTTCCTGGGAGTCATAGGTACATTCCACGCTCTGAAGATAGTCGGAAGGCGCCGAAGCCGCCCATACCTGATCTGTGCTGGTCTGCCCGTGGGAAGTGGAAAAATAATAGGCATTGATGGGAGAACCATTATTCAGAAGGATTTCCCCGGCGGTAGCCTCCACAGCCTGGCTGGCGGCTTGGGCCTCCCCGCTGTTCTGGTATACCTGATAGGAAACACTGTCGTCTACCTGGGCCCCAAGATCTTCCAGAGAACTGTTCATCATCTGAACGCAGGCATAGGTCCTGGCACAGACAGCCTGGGCTTTCAGCGCTTCTTCCGGATAGGAGGCCGGCATTTCGCTGGGCACTACCCCGTAAAGATACTCCTCCAGAGGAAGCGTATTAACCAGCCGCAGCCCGTTCTCATCTTTATATATAGTCAGACTGCCCCGGTAGGCAGGAGTCCCCTGACCTCTGGTTAAAGATGCAACTTTCATACAGGCCTTCTCCTCTCCGGGAGAGAGGGTGTAACTCCCCTCTCCCAGCAAAGAACTGTCCTTTGTAAGCTCCAGGATTTCTCCCTGCTGATAGGTCTCCCCTCCGCTGCCCTGGCAGGTTCCCTGAAATTCTATGGTGATCCCGTCATGATAATAGCTGTGAAAGCCGTTATCCATGATCAGAACTTTTATGGGAAGTTCATCTTCCTCGACTGCCTTTTCTTCCTGTCCGGCAGTCTCTGCTTCCTGGACAGCAGTTTTAACTGTCTCTGCCGCTTCCTCCACCTTATTCCCGGCCAGTTCTACAAGACGGTCCTTCAGAGAAGAGACCGCTTCCGCCGCACTGGCCCATTCATTTTCTTTCAGCACATATTCCTTCAGGATCTCAGATTCTGCAGTACTGCTGTTTTCCCCTGCTTTCCCTGCACACCATACGATCAAGATCCCTGCCAGAGCTGCCAGTATGATCAAAATTTTCCATTTCATTTTTTCTTTCCAGTCCATACTTCCAATATATGTGATTTTTTCAAAAGTGAGAACCAGAGCTCTGCAGCCCCTTTTCTCAAAGAAAAAGGCTGCCCGGGAGACCGCTAAAATCCGCGGGGTTCCCAGACAGCCAGAGTCTTTATCAGTTTTTCACGGAAAACTTATATACCGTTGTGGTATCATACTTGTCTCCTGCTTTCAAAACCGGGCTTTCAAAGCTGTCCTGATTGCAGGCATCAGGATAATACTGGGTCTCCATACAGAAACCGCTGCGTTTTTCATAAATACAGCCGCCCTTTCCTTTTTCATTGTCGATAAAATTGCCGATATAGAACTGCATACCCGGAAGGTCTGTGTATACTTCCATGACAATACCGCTTTCTTCATATTCGGCAGCGGCAGCTTTTCTCATAGAACCTTTCTTTCTGGTAAGCGCATAATTATGGTCGTATCCGCCTCCGAACTTCAGCTGTTCAAAATCCGCCTCCAGATCCTGTCCGATCTTCTTCGGTTCCTGGAAATCCATAGGAGTCCCCGTTACCGGAGCGATCTCCCCTGTGGGAATGGCTTCTGAATCCGATACCGGCGTATATTCCGGCGCCAGGATCTGTACTTTATGCTCCAGAAGAGCTTCTCTTCCGGCCTCATGTCCGGCCAGGTTAAAGTAAGAATGATTGGTCATATTCACGATCGTGTCCTGATCTGCGGTTCCCTCATAATGGATCTGGATCTCATTGTCCTCTGTCAGAGTATAAGTAACCTGAACAGTAAGGTTTCCCGGAAATCCCTGATCCATGTCCGGGCTGTACAGTCCGAAAGCCACTGCGTTTTTCTCCTGATCCACGCTCTTTACTTCCCAAACTCTGGTACGGTACCAGTCGGGACCGCTGTGGAGATTGTTTTTGTTATCATTCACAGCCAGCCGGTATTCCTTTCCGTTTAATGTAAATCTGGCTCCTCCGATACGGTTTCCGTTTCTTCCGATCACCGCGCCGAAATGGCAGGGATTATCGTAATATCCTTCCACAGTGTCATAGCCTAACGCCACATCCCTCATCTTTCCATTCTTATCCGGTACAAGGATTTTTACCAGCGTAGCGCCAAAATCGCTGACAGCTATAGTCATCCCCGCTCCATTTGTGATCTCATACAAAAAAACATCCTGATTGTCCAGGCTTTTGCCAAACTTTTCTTTCTTGATCCCCATAATATGTATTTCTCCTTTTAATAATTCAAGACCCCCTGGCGGGAGTCTTCGCTTATCTTATGCAGAAAGTCCCAAAGTGCCGTTTCCCATCTTCTGACTCCTAGCCTAGGCCAGGTGGGCAACCGCAACCGATCCGCTGTCTTCCGCTGCATAATGACGGCCTGACATTGAAACCGGCAATGTAGGAATCCCGTTTAAAGTAATGTAGGTTCAAAATTAATGGGAGCGTCGAACACCCCAGGACTTTTTCTATTTTTTATTATACTCTAGTATATGGATTATTTCAACAAAAATGCATCCCCTCTTCAGGAAAATTTAACCTGAATTTCACGTAAACCTTATCTTTCTGCGTATTCCTGTACATAATCCAGACAAATCCGGCGTACTTCTTCCATAGATTCTTTGGTGTTTTTTTCGCTGTAGTCCATCCGGTCGATACAGCGGTTAATGTAGTCATGTTCCTGGATAAAGCGAAAACTGGAAGAAAAATTCAGATCGAAGATAAAGGCCATATAGGAGACCCACATATCCAGGTGGGTTTTCCTCTCCTCCCGGCGCACACATCTGTGATCTCTCACTGCCTGAAGAACATTTTCTGAGATTCCTTCCTTCTGGATGATCTCCCCGAGAAGATCGAAGTGGGCTTCCAGACTATCCACTGATTTCACCCGGAAATTATCCAGCTTATCCGCGTCTCTGATGATCTTGCAGTGGAGCAGGATCCTGGGATCCTGGATTTCCGGAAGGCGATACATAGAATGACAGGCAATGGATTGACGGATCACTTCATCATAATCTGCGCAGGAAATAAAATCACGGATCTTTCCCTGTTCAAAAAGGAGCTTCACGCCGAACCTGGCATGATCGAAACGATCGTCATCATAGCTGTTATAAGCCCTGAGCTGCTCAAATCTTCCGATATCATGGAGAAGGGCGATAAGTAGAGCCAGGTCCCGGTCCCCAGCCCCCAACTCTTCCCTGGTGCAAATATAGTCCGCCGCCTTTATCACTCCGTAAGTATGGACTTTCTTTAACAGAATCTTGGGATTCTCCAGATCAAAGTCCTGAAGATACTTATCAAATTCTTTTTTTGCGTGTTCAATATCAATCTGTGCCATTGCGCGCCTCTGTTACTGTATCTTTAATATCTTCTTTACTACCTGAGGCATATCTGCTGCTTCTGCCACTGTATTGTGACGGACAGGAGCCGTACGGATCTCTTCAATAGCTTTCGGGATCTTCACTCCGGAAATCTTTTCCAGCTCCTCTGCCAGGGCAAAATCGTCCATATCTGTGTATTTTGGATCAATGGCGGTCAAAACACTTCTGGTAAATTTATAAGGGCTTGCAGTGGAAGCGATCACTGCCGGTCTTCCATCTCCGGTCTCTGTCAGATATTTCTCATAAACCTCTGCGGCCACCGCCGTATGGGTATCCAGCACATACTGATTTTCTTCATAAAATTTGCGTATAGTCCGGGCGGTTTCTTCCTCTGAAGCATAATTTCCGTAGAATTCTTTTAATCCTTCCTCCATCTCCGGAGTAATATGGTAAGTTCCTGTCTTTGCCAGTTCTTCCATCAGCTCACGGTTCTTCTTACTGTCTTCTCCCGCCACCTTATAGATCAGTCTTTCCAGATTGCTGGAGATCAGGATATCCATAGAAGGAGAGGAAGTAAGGATAAAATCTCTGTTCCTGTCGTAGCAGCCTGTGCGGAAGAAATCATACAAAACCTTATTCTCATTGGAAGCGCAGATAAACTTTCCATAAGGAACTCCCATCTGTTTTGCATAATAAGCCGCCAGGATATTCCCGAAATTTCCTGTAGGCACAACTGCGTTGATCTCCTGGCCTTTCCGGATCTCCCCTCTTTCCATCAGCTTCACATAAGCATATACATAATAAGC
>DWUY01000263.1 GCA_019120515.1 Candidatus Blautia avicola
TCCTCATAGTCTCTGTCACATTCCAGATAAGTCTCAACGTTTGTTCTCAACATCTTTTAAAAGCTCCTCTACATATGCTGGGAGGTAAAAAGCTCCCTTGTGCAGTGTGGTGGTATAATACCTGGTAACAAGCCCCCTGTCGTTCCACTCCTTTTCCCTCAGATCCCGGAGGGGATGGTATTTCTTGGAGGCAAAGCCAAAAAGCCAATGTCCCGAAGGATAAGTGGGGATATGGGCCTGGTACACCCGGCTGATGGGGAAAGACTCGGTAATATTCCTGTGGGCCCGCTGACAGGCCAGAGCGTCCTCCTCGTAAAAAGGACTCTCATGCTGATTTACCATGATCCCGTCCTCTTTCAGAGCCTTGTAGCAGTTCCCGTAAAATTCCCTGGTGAACAGGCCTTCCCCCGGGCCGAAAGGATCTGTAGAATCTACAATGATCAGATCGTATTCATCCTTACATCTGCGGATAAACTTCAGTCCGTCCTCATAGTGGATCTCCACTCTCTCGTCCTCCAGTCGGCAGGCGGTCTGAGGCAGATATTTCTTACATACCTCTACTACCATCTCGTCGATCTCCACCAGATCGATCTTCTCGATCTCCGGATACTGTACCAGTTCCCGGACAACGCCTCCGTCTCCGGCTCCGATGACCAGGACCTTTCTCACATGAGGGTGTACCGCCATAGGGATATGGGTGATCATCTCATGGTAGATAAACTCGTCCTTTTCTGTCAGCATCATATACCCGTCCAGAGTCAGGAACCGGCCGAATTCCGGTGACTCAAACACATCGATCCTCTGGAAATCACTGTAGCCGCTGTAAAGCTGCCGGTCTACCCGGATAGAAAGCTTTACATTTTCCGTCTGTTTTTCAGAAAACCAAAAATCCATGTCTATACTCCTTTCAGCACATTAAGATGGCGGATCTCCAGATCCTCTGCCCCGGTCAGGGTACAGCCTTTTTCCCTGGCGTACTCAATATGTTCCCGGATCTCCTGTGTCACCCGCTCTCCCGGAGCCAGAATAGGGATTCCCGGAGGATAACACATGACAAACTCCCCTGAGATCCGGCCCGGCGCGTCCTTCAGTTCCACAGTCTCTTTGTCTGCGTAAAACGCATCCTGGGGAGACACCGCTACCTGAGGATCCACATACTCCTGGGGCATAAGGTCCACCTTTTCTTTTCCGAATCTTCTGGCGATCTCCGCAAGAGCGGACACCAGCCGCTCGATATCCTGCTTCCTGTCCCCGATAGAAAGATAAGCCAGGAAATTTCCAAAATCTCCGAATTCTATCTGGATATCGTACTCATCCCGGAGAAGATCGTAAACCTCAATCCCTGCCAGCCCTACGTCCAGGGTATGGACCGCCAGCTTGGTCACATCAAAGTCATAGACACTGTCCCCGTTGATCAGTTCTCTGCAGAAGGCATAATATCCTCCGATATCATTGATCTCCCCTCTGGCGTATTTTGCGTAGCTTCTCACCTTCTCAAAGGTCTCTTTTCCACGCAGAGCCAGGTTTCTCCTGGAAATATCCAGGCTGGAAAGGAGAAGGTAGGAACCGCTGGTGGTCTGGGTCAGATTGATGATCTGCCTAACATATCCCTCCGACATATTAGGACCTATAAGGAGCAGAGAGCTCTGGGTAAGGCTTCCTCCTGACTTATGCATGGACACTGCGGCCATATCGGCTCCCGCTTCCATGGCAGACACCGGAAGCTGATCGGAAAAATAAAAATGGGTTCCATGAGCCTCATCTGCCAGACAGTACATACCATGTTCATGAGCCAGCTTCACAATGCTCCTGATATCAGAACAGATCCCGTAATAAGTAGGATTATTTACCAATACCGCCTTGGCGTCTGGATTTTCCTCAATAGCCTTTTTCACATCTTTCACCGTCATTCCCAGAGGGATCCCCAGACGGTCGTTGCACTGGGGATTCACATATACCGGAACAACTCCGCACAGGACCATAGCTCCGATCACGCTCCTGTGGACATTTCTGGGGAGGATGATCTTCTCCCCCCGCTTAGCCACAGAAAGGACCATAGCCTGAACCGCGGAAGTAGTCCCTCCTACCATCAGAAAAGCATGGGCCGCCCCAAAGGCCTCTGCTGCCAGTTCTTCTGCCTGCCGGATCACCGACACAGGATGGCACAGATTATCCAGAGGTTTCATGGAATTGACATCCATGCTCATGCACTTTTCCCCTAAAAGCCTGGCAAGCTCCGGATTTCCTCTTCCTCGCTTATGTCCAGGCACATCAAAAGGTACCACTCTCATTTTTCTCAGTCTTTCCAATGCCTCGTAAATCGGGGCGTTTTCCTGGGATATCTCTCCCATATGCCCACCTCCTGCTCATACAATCTGCTCTCGCTTTTATATTTATAATCTATAATTTTCTAGTAAATATTCCGCCCGCTGAAGATCTCGATCATTTCCCTGCGCAGGCTGTTCATGATATCCAGCCGCTTCTTTGGCGGAAGCTCATAGATATCCGTATTAAAAAGATAGTTCTGAAGGTCGATCTCTTTCACCATCATCTTCGTATGGAAAATATTCGCCTCGTATACATTAATGTCCACAGCGTCATATCTTTCCAGAGTACGGCTGTCAATATAATCCTGGATAGAAGCAACCTTGTGGTCCATAAACAATTTCTCCCCGTTTACGCTCCTGGTAAATCCCCGGACCCGGTAATCCATGGTAATGATATCCGAATCAAAGGAACCGATGAGATAATCCAGGGTGGAAAGGGGGGTGATCTCTCCGCAGGTAGCCACGTCAATGTCTACACGGAAAGTAGCCAGACAGGTCTCCGGATGATATTCCGGGTAAGTGTGGACCGTCACATGGCTCTTATCCAGATGGGCTACCTGGGTGCTTCCTGCCGGGATCATGGATCCCTCCCCGATCAGCAGGGTTACCGAAGCTCCCTGGGGTTCATAATCCTGCTGGGCGATATTCAGCACCTGGGCGCCTATCATATCTGTAAGTGTGGTCAGTATGGTCCTGAGCCGGTCAGAATTATACTGCTCGTCAATATAGGCAATATAGTCCTTCTGCTCTCTGGCTGTTTTGGCGTAACAGACGTCGTAAATATTAAAGCTCAGCGCCTTTGTCAAATTATTAAATCCATATAACCTTAATTTTTCGCCCATATCAGGAACTCCTTTTAACTTATAGAATCAATACAGGGAAGGTCCCGCTTATTCTTCCCTGTAATAAAAAAACGCAGGCAATCTGCATTTCGGCACATTACTTGCGTGATCTTTCCACATTCATTTCATTTTTCTGAAAGTTCCCCTTCCGGAAACTTATGGCAAAAAAATATGGAACCCAAAAGTTCAGAGTCTATATAGCAAATATCTCACTTTTACTACTCTTATTGACCGTTTCACAAGTTGATGTGCACCTTTCTCATGCACTGGTTGTAAAGTTACCAACTTATAAAATTTGAGCTTCTAAACTCAATCAATAATGCAGCCCTTGCTGCTGGCGGCAGTTGACCCGGCTGTCCGTATGGCCTTAACCCAAAAGGTGGTCGAAAATATTTGCATGGAACCTCTGTCGAACTTTGTATCCCATAGCCTCTTAACTATAAATGATTTTCCAGCCTTTGTCAATTCCCAGTTCGCAAAAGATTTTTCCTGCCCAAAAGCAGGGTTACTCCGGACTGTATGGCTGGATGATTACTTTTCCCCATAAAAGAGGCTGTCCCATTTGTCCTATGTCAGGAATATCTATACATTCTCGATTTTGATCAATGTGACAGCCTTTTTTATTTCTTATGAATTTTTCATAACGACGCTCTCTACCGTGTCAGCCACATGCTCACAGGCATCTGCGCATCTCTCCAGATAGATGTAGATCTCTCTCCAGACAATGATGTGAAGAGGATCGGTACACTCTGTATGAAGCTTTCTCATACTCTGCATAAACAGCTTGTCTGAAGTTTCCTCCAGCGCGTTGATCTGGATGATCAGATCTTTCAGATTTTTGGAACGGCGAAAATCTGCAAAAGCTGTCAGAAGTTCACGGACCTTCTCGCAGCACTGGATCACCACATCTGTCATCTCCAGAGCATCCGGCTCGATCTCCTGGGCATTTCCCATATAAATCCGAAGGAGCACATCCTCTACTTTATCCGTTACCGTATCAATATGCTGGCTTAATTCTACAATATCCTCCCGTTCAATAGGGGGAATAAATTCCTTTGCCAGCCGGTCCAGCATTTCATGTTTCTTTCCATCTGCCCGGTTTTCGATCTCGTGGATCTCTCCCAGATATTTTTCCAGCTCCTGAGGTCTGAAATCTCCCAGCACCTTGCGCAGCAGACTGGCCGCATGGCAGGATTCTTCCGCACATGCTATAAAATTATCAAAATAATACGCATCCTGTTTTCTT
>DWUY01000025.1 GCA_019120515.1 Candidatus Blautia avicola
CTTTTTTCTGAGTTTACTTATAAAAGCGATCAGGTTATTATCATCAAATGAATATTCTTCTGCCCATACCTCTGCATATATTTGCTTCTTGGTAAATGCTCTTCCTGGATGAGATGCCAAAAAAGCCAATAAGTTGAATTCCTTATTTGTTAATTCTATCGTTTTTCCGTCCACATGAACGACTCTCGTCTCTAAATTAATACTCAGGTTTTTAAACTCTATCTTGCTTTTTTGTTCAGTCTGTTCGCTAAAAACAGTATAACGGCGAATTAGGGAATATACTCTGGCTTTCAATTCGTTCATCCCAAATGGCTTAGTCAGATAATCGTCTGCTCCCAACCGAAGCCCAATTACCTTATCCACTTCCTGGTCTTTAGCTGTTAACATTAGAACCGGTATGTTACTATTTTTCCTTAATCCTCCCAGTATTGTCAACCCGTCTATTTGGGGGAGCATAATATCTAAGATTACTAAACTATACTCATCCTGCAGCTTTTTCACTTTCTGAAATGCCAAATCACCAGAGCATACATAATCTACCGCAATTTCTTCCTCCTCTATACATTCTTTTATAAGATTGCACAGTTCTTTGTCATCATCAATTAAAAGGACTTTATTCTTCATAATACACTTACTCCCTTTCATATTTTTAAAACTTTTTATCAGATAATAACACCCATCAAAAGAAAAAACAATAGGTTCGCCCCGCCCCATTACTTATGTAGATTATAGCAACAGTTCAGCCAATCAACAACTTGTTTCTTTCCGTTTGACTCTTTGTTGCTCCTGTTAATTTAATATCCCATAGTAGAGCTAAAATCAATAGGATAGGATAACATCTCTCCCTCACAGCGTCATCGGAGTTTTCTTCCACGGTATAGACAATCCCTCCTTCGTACCGTTCCACAATCCCCACATGATTCGACTCACCATCTCCTTCCCAATCAAAAAAATACGGGTTCCGGCAGTTGAAGGCATACCATGACCAAAACTTTTGCCCGTTTTTGTCTCCCAGTTGAGTCTTTGCAATGGTCACGATCTGCTCATTTAATAATCTAGCAAGCAAACCTCCCCTCCCACCGGAATAATTCCAAAGCACATGAGGCTCATACTTCGGCTCGTCATACCAGGATGCCTTACTCCTGCGAAAACTGCAGGATATTTTCCCACCCGCATATTCTGTGACAAATATGTATTATGTTCCCGATTCCATTAGGAGATTAACCATTCTCCCTTTCTTCCACTGTTACAGCCATATCTACTTGATATCCCCTTTGCTACAATAAATATTTTTACATACATTACTCCTACATTTTCACTTTTTAACTCAATATTCAAAACGAAATTATCCTTATCAGGCTTTATCAAATCAAATTCTTTTCCAATCTGCTCTATCGTAAATGAAGCAAAAAAATTCTCAAAATTCTTTATTTCAATATTTATATCTAACAACAAGTCAACAAGCGTTTTTATCGCAGCAAACTCCTGTACTTTTACAGCTAACTTTTTTGATCTTTGTGACAAAATATTTTCAAATTCAGTAGCCATATCCTCTTGTATTCTTGAATATGTATATATATTTACCGCTTCCATATTCCCTCATCCTCTGCATACCATTCAAATTTATTTACAAATCAATCTTTCTTCCCATCTATCAAATCATAACTCATATCCAAAAAATCTAAGATTTTCGCCTCGCTTACGGTTCCGTCCAACAACATGGTGATCCAGTATTTTTTATTCATATGATAGCCCGGTAAAAATCCATAGGTCTCTGTCAACAGTCCAACCATATCTGGATCACACTTTACATCAATGATGTCGACTTTCGTATCTCCTTCTAATCCCAGTTTGGATTTTTCAACCTGCATCAACACCGCATACCATTTTCCATTCGGATGGCGAAGCACCGCACTTTCCGGTGATTCCTTCCATAGATACTCCGGAACGGTTCCATATTGCTTCTTCACATATTCATAAATTTCTTCCCGTTTCAACTCATCCACTCCCCAGTTCTTCTATATTGATCAATCAAACGATTGTACTTTTCGTATTTTAACAGGCAGGACATCTGCCCTGCCTTCCTTTCCTATTATAGCATTGTTATTCAAACGCTACAATTCCATCTGTCACTCATTTTTTCTGTTTCTAATAAACCACCATCCCATATCCCATAATGGAATCGGAACGGATTGCATAGCTTCTTTCTCTTACCGCATCCCCGGAGTTTCCTTCTACGGTATAAACGGTTGTTCCGTCACAGCGTTCCACGATTCCCACATGGTCGCATGTTCCATCATGATCCCAGTCAAAAAAGATGATCGCACCGGGACTTGGCATACTGCCAGCCCCCTGCCATCTTCCCTGGTTTTGGAACCAGTTCTTTCCATCCGTACAAAGGGAAAACTTGGGTACAGCGCCACGTTGAATGAGTCCTGCCTGATCTGCACACCAGGACACGAAGCAGGCACACCATTCCTCCCGGCTGTCAAATCCATACCATGACCAGAACTTCTGGCCGCCTTCATTCCCCAACTGGCTTTTTGCTATGGTCACCATCTGCCCATTTCCAAAAAGTCCGGCAAACAATCCCCCGCCGGAATAATACCGAAGCACATGGGGTACATACTCCGGATCGCCATAGCCTGACCAGCCATGGGCGGCTGCCTGTTCCTGGGAAAACTGCAAGGCATTGGCTTCACTATAGCCGCCATGGTTTCGGATTGCCCATGAGATATACCCATTCCCGTAATTATAGCCCTGTAAACTAAGTTTTAGCTTGTCCATATCCTGTGGGCTTTCACACCCGGCTTCCCGGACACAATCCGCATAATACTGTACGCCCACCTTGATAGAATAGTCCGCATCCTGGATTGCACCGGGTGTATTAGGATACTGGGTATTATACGGACACTCGCTGGCCTGCATGGGATCCGTTCCCCTGCCGCCACTCTCCTGCATCATGATCGCCTGGATGACAGGGACATATTCCGGGATTCCAAATTCACTGGCATATCTCTGAATGGCAGGTGTATGTGCCAGCACTTCTGCACTTAAAGCCTCACTGCTCTGGGAATTTCCCAAAAAGGCTGCACCACCGATAATCCCCACAATCAAGATCAAAATAACAAACACTGCACTCCCGCCTGCCATCAATGCCGCAAACGCTGCCTTTACTGCATGGGCGGCAGCTTCCGCCATGGCTTTCAGTCCTCTGGCAGTTGTTTTGGCTGTCTTGGCACTTTGTCTTGCTGCCTGGGCAGAACCCATGGCAGCCCGTTTTGCTTCCCTTGCCGCCCTCATGGATGTCAACGCCTGCTTTTTTTGTAAGATTGCCTGGGTTTTCACCTTCTGAGATGAAACCGGGGACGCTTTCACCATACGAGGCGCTGTTTTTACTGCCCGGTTTCCGGCTTCCTTGATCGTTTTCTCTGCTTCCGGCTTGACCTTGATGCTCCGTTTGGTTCCTGTTCGCCCTTTCTTTGCTCTTGCCTGCTCTGTCCGGGCAGATGTCCCACCGTTTCCAGTTTCCCCGTCCAAAGGGGCGGCAACCGCTTCTTTCTGCTTTTGTCTTTGTTCTTTTAACTTTTCATAGGTTTTCACTGCCAGCTTCTTTCCGCCACGATAGGCTGCAGAAGCGCTTTCTTTTCCAGCCCGCTGTTCCACTCGTTCGATCCGGTTTCCGGCATATTCCACCGGAGATTCCTCCCCGGTTTCTCTTCCTACCTTGTCTGCCGCCATCCGGGATTTTTCTTTCGTCTCCAGCATGGCAGAACGCACCAGTTCTTTAGGAAGCCGGGAGGCAGGATTGCGGATCTTCGGGTTCTGATCCCGTACCTTTTCTTTGATGTCTTTCACACACGCACCTCCCTGTACCGTCTTACCGTTCCATGCCCGGTTTCTTTTGT
>DWUY01000264.1 GCA_019120515.1 Candidatus Blautia avicola
AAAGTATAGCAGTGAAATCTGGATTTGTCAAGATAAAATTTGAAAATTTTAAAGAAATTATATTATAAACAGTTTTAAAAGTAAAAATATATTAAAAAATCAGAAAATTCAGAACAAATAGAAACCAGGCGAATATTCGGATTCTTCTAAATATTCACCTGGTGTTGTATGGAGGGGTATTCCCTGGCTTTTACTCCGGAATTAAATCTGTCCAAGGCAAGGGCGGCCAGGATACCTGCAAGTAGACAGCAAACATTGATCAGAGCTGTCCGTGGCGCAGAAAAGCTTTGGAGCGGCAGGATCATAATGGTTGCCGCAAGGACAATGCCGATGATCCCGTGGAAGGCAATAGAATAATATTTACGGAACAGAGCATTGACTGCTTTTGCAAGGCAGATGACTGTAACTACTGCTCCAATAGCCCCCGGAATCAGAATATTCAGATTAAAATGGCCGATCCCGTCTACAAAAGGCGTATACAGGCCTAACGGCATGAGCAGGGTGGAAAAACTCATTCCCGGAGCGATCAGGCTCAGGGCCAGGCAAAATCCACAGAAGAGATACCAGAAGAAATTTGGGGCAACTTCTATGGAAGTAATGTGAAGTCCCATAAGAAGGGCGAAGATCGCACACATACATAGAATCATGGAAACATAGGACCCTTTGCTGCGGCCCTGTTCTCCTGCTTCTCGAAACAGGGAAGGGAGCATTCCGGTAATGAGACCGACAAAGACACAAACAGAAGGATCCGGATATTTTTCCAGAAAAAAGGAAAGTACGTTGGCAATGCCTAAAAATCCCAGGATATAACCGCAGAAGAAGGGAAATAATCTTGGAAAATGGATCCTGAAGGTTTTCCCGGGATTTGACAGAAATTCCATAAGCGGCTTGTAAATCCCGAAAATAACGCTTAAAACTCCTCCGGATATTCCAGGAAGAACAGCGCCTACCCCTACCAGCGCACCTTGAAAGATCAGTAACAGGATGGAAAGGGGATTGACAGTTTTATGTTTCTTTTGAGATGACTGCATAAATGAAAATTCCTTTCTGCATTTTAATTTCAGTTTTGATTTCTTTTTGTTCCTAATTTTAGTCTGACCATTTTACAGTTTTTTACGGCGGGTTCCGACTATGACATCATACTATATTTCCCCGGAGAATACAATAGGGGAAGCTATTGGCGGCAGGTCTGCTGTTTCATCAAGATTGTCTGAATCGGTAAATCATGCTATACTAGCCGCAAGCGGCTAGTATTGTCGGTGGTCGCCAAATGAATAAATGCTCGCTTGGCTCTCCGCTTCGTGGTATACTAGCCACAGAGTGATACATCATACTAATATCACCGGCAGCCGCCAAAGGAGCATGAATGCTTCCTTGGCTCCTTGCTTTGCGATATAGTAGTTTACATTGGAGGAAGAAAAATGGAATTGTTAGAGAGAAACGCGCCTTGCTGGTGCGGCAGCGGAAAGAAATATAAAAAATGCCATGAGGCTTT
This sequence comes from Candidatus Blautia avicola, assembly GCA_019120515.1. GTDB lineage: Bacteria > Bacillota > Clostridia > Lachnospirales > Lachnospiraceae > Blautia > Blautia avicola. The sequence continues at coordinate 1,496 of DWUY01000264.1, forward strand.
TGATGAGAAATTGAAAATGTATGAGAATAAAGGAGTGCTGATCCCTTCCCATGATATTATCAAGACGCCGGCACAGATTGAGAAGATCAAGGAAAGCGCCAAGATCAATATAGCGGTGCTGGACTATGTGGCGGAGCATATACAGGCGGGGATCTCCACTCAGGAGATTGATGACTGGGTTTATAAGATTACTACGGAGGCGGGAGCGATCCCTGCGCCTCTGGATTATGAGGGGTACCCCAAGAGTGTATGTACTTCTATAAACGATCAGGTCTGCCATGGGATCCCTTCAGAGGAAGTGGTGCTGAAAGATGGGGACATTATTAACGTAGATGTGTCTACGATCCTGGACGGATATTTTTCTGATTCTTCCAGAATGTTCTGTATCGGGGATGTAGGACCGGAAAAACAGAAGCTGGTAGATGTGACAAAGGAATGTGTGGAAAAAGGCCTTGCCCAGGTGAAACCCTGGGGATTTCTGGGCGATATGAGCCAGGCAGTCTATGATCACGCTCATGCCAACGGCTATTCGGTAGTCCGGGAGATCGGCGGTCATGGAGTAGGGCTGGAATTTCACGAAGATCCCTGGGTTGGCTATATCGGAAAGGCAGGAACCGGTATGCTCCTGGCGCCGGGCATGATCTTTACGATTGAACCTATGATCAACATGGGAAGCCACGAGATTTTTGTAGATGACAGTGATGGATGGACAGTGTATACAGAAGATGGAAAGCCATCCGCCCAGTGGGAGATCATGGTGCTGGTTACAGAAGATGGTTATGAAGTTCTTGCCTACTAAATATGAAAAAACTGGAATTGACTTTGGATGAAAATACAGCTTTTCAGCCCTTGGAGAGGGTGTTGAAAAATTCCCTTGGCCTTACAAAAAGACAGATCAGACAGGCAAAATTCCGGGAAACTGGTATCTGCATAAACGGAAAAAAGCAGCGGATTTCCTATGTGGGAACACCGGGAGAGGTTCTTACTGTCTGCCTGGAAGAACGTTCAGAAAACACAGGAAAAGTCCTTCCACAGCAGGGAGAACTGGAGATCCTCTATGAGGATCCGGATATCCTGGCGGTGAATAAGCCGGCAGGTATGCCCTGTCATCCGGGAAGGGGACATTATCTGGATTCTCTGGGAAATCTGGCGGCAGGCCTTTTTGAAAAAAGAGGAGAACCCTGTCCGGTGAGGATCATCGGGAGGCTGGATAAGGATACTTCCGGCGTAGTGATCCTGGCAAAAAATCAGGCAGCAGGCGCCCGATTGGGAGAGCAGAAAACAAAGGGTATTTTCCGGAAAGAATATATAGGGCTGGTCCAAGGACAGCTGAAAGAATCAGAGGGAAGGATCCGGGAACCTATAGGTAAAATACCGGGAGAAAAACTGAAAATGCAGGTGACGCCGGAGGGAAAACCTGCGGATACCAGTTATCAGGCGCTGAAGTGTCTGGAGAATGGAACTCTGACCAGGTGGGAGATCTTTACAGGAAGGACCCATCAGATCCGGGTACATATGGCCTGGCTGGGACATCCTCTTTTAGGGGATCCGATTTACGGAACAGGGGAGAATCCTTATTTCCCGGGACTTGCCCTGCACTGCGCCAAGGCAGTGTTTCTTCAGCCTTTTACCGGAGATAAAGTGATGATCCAGGCTCCGGCAAAGGGCTGGAGCGAGGACCTGAAAGACTGGGTTTCCCAGAATACAGGAACAGATCCAGAAGATTCTGGTCAGGAGTAGTTATCGTGAAAAAAGATGTGAAAAAGCAGATATGGATACAGATAAAAGGGGAAAATATACGGGTGGAAAAAAAGAAGATTAAGAATCTGTACCTTCGGATTTCACCTGCTGATGGAGCGATTCGGATCTCTGCTCCGGAAAGAATGTCGATAAAACAGATCGAAAATTTTGTGTTGGATAAATGGGACTGGATCCAGACTACCAGAGAAAGACTGGATAGAGTCAGGGAAGAAAAAAGCGCCAGCCAGCTTACAGAAGACGAGAAACAAGCACAAAAAGAGGCCTGTAAAAAGAAACTTTTGGAGGTACTGCCACAGGTGATCCGAAAATGTGAGAGGATCACAGGTCTTCATGCACTGGAATGGAAACTGCGGGATATGAAGACCCGGTGGGGAAGCTGCAATATCCAGAAAAAGAGGATCTGGCTGAACATCCAGCTGGCGGCCTATCCCCGGGAGTGTCTGGAGTATGTGGTGACCCATGAACTGGTCCATCTGCTGGTGCCGGGACATGGGAAAGAATTCTGGGCTTATATGGACCGTTTTTTTCCTGAATGGAGAAGAGTGCGCAAAGAACTCAACGGAAGATAAAAGAAGAGTCAAAAAGGTCTGGATTCCATTAGAACAGGAAGAATATATAGAAGACAGGAGATGAGAAAATGAGTAACGCAGTTGTGACATTGAAAAAGGGTGAGGGGAGAGCTCTGAAAGCAGGAGGCCCCTGGATTTATGACAATGAGATCGAAAGTATCATGGGAAGCTTTGAAAACGGGGATATTGTCCTGGTCCATGACTTTGACGGATACCCTATGGGAAAGGGATTTATTAACCGGAATTCCAAGATCCGCATCCGGATGATGACCAGAAGAAGCGATGTGGAAATCGACCGGGAATTTCTGAAAAAGAGAGTACAGGATGCCTGGGAATACAGAAAAAAGACTGTAGATACCAGCAGCTGCCGGGTGATCTTCGGAGAGGCAGATTTCCTGCCGGGACTGGTGGTAGATAAATTTTCCGATGTGCTGGTAGTCCAGTCCCTTGCTCTTGGGATCGATCGCATGAAAGAGACGATCGTAGAACTTTTAAAGGAAATCCTGGCGGAAGAGGGAATACAGATCCGGGGCGTCTATGAGCGCAGCGACGCCAAGGTCCGGACCCAGGAAGGCATGGAAAGAGTCAAGGGATTTATAGGGGAGCCTTTTGATCCTCTGGTAGAAATCATAGAAAACGGCGTGAAATATCAGGTTGATGTAAAGGAAGGACAGAAAACCGGATTTTTCCTGGATCAGAAATATAACCGCCTGGCGATCCAGAAACTTTGCAAAGGGGCAAGAGTGTTAGACTGCTTTACTCATACAGGCTCTTTCGCCCTGAATGCAGGGATCGCCGGAGCGGCAGAAGTCACAGGGGTAGACGCCTCGGAACTGGCCGTTCATCAGGCAAGTGAAAATGCAAAGCTCAATGGGCTGGAAGACCGGGTAAAATTTATCTGTGAAGATGTTTTTGAACTCCTCCCGGAACTGGAGAAAAAGGGCGAAAAATATGATGTGGTGATCCTGGATCCTCCGGCTTTTACCAAGTCCAGGAACTCTATCAAGAATGCAGTCCGTGGATACCGGGAGATCAATCTGCGGGCTATGAAGCTGGTGAAAGACCGGGGATTTCTGGCAACCTGTTCCTGTTCCCATTTCATGGATTATGAGCTGTTCACCCAGACCATCGGCCAGGCGGCGAGGAACGCTCATAAGCGTCTGCGTCAGGTGGAATTCAGGACTCAGGCGCCAGATCATCCCATATTGTGGGGAGCGGGGGATTCTTATTATTTGAAGTTTTATATCTTTCAGGTGTGTGAGGAATAGTAAGGATTGGATGTCCTCTTTTTGCCCCATATCATAGTGTATTGTGTCTTATAAGAAAAGTTTATTTCCAAGAAAGGGGAAAAAATATGAATGAAGACACATTATCTATGGTAAAACAAATTCTTATGGATGAGGAGTCTCTGGATCGATTAAGAGAAAAACTGAATCATGAAAAAAGTCAGAGTTTCCCGAGAGAAAAACCCTGTAAACCTGAACGGGAGCAAGTTGCAAGACATTACAATCCGGTAAGATCGCAGTTGAAACCAGACTATGCAAAATGGTGCAGACCCCTGATCTTTACAGGAATTTTGTTTGCTGTCGGAATGATTTTATCTGCAATCCCATCTTTGGCAGTATTTATGGCACTATTAATTGTTGCAGATGTTTTTCTGGCTGGCGCGGCTGCAATATACGTTTTTTATCAGCGGGCAGTGATTTTTCCAAAGGAGAAAAAAGCAGACGAAGAACGTATCCGAAATTCCGAGGAATACAAAGAAGAGTGTCGGAAGCTGGATCTGGAATATGATAGAAAGCAGGAGGAATTAGATCAGAAATTCAAGGACAGGATGGAAAATTTTCAAAAAGAGTATAGATCCTGGGAAGAAAAATACCACAAGTGGCAGAAGAAAAGAGAAGATGAGATCAGTGACATACAAAAGGAAATACTTGTTCTTGAATCCCGGCGGGACGGACTTTATGATAAACTGGATAGAATACCGGTACATTACAGAAAAACGGAAATTATCAGGTATATTTATAACGCAATATCTACTTCTGATTATACAATAAAAGAAGCCATTGATTTATATGACCGCAATGAGCAGCGTAAGGTCGATGAGGCACGGCTTCGGGAACAGCAGATTTATAATCAGCTGCAGGAAGAAGCAAATGCACATGCGGATGAAATGAATGAGCTGCAGCGTGAAGCAAATGAAACTGCAAAGAAAGCAAGACGGGATATGAATATTGCCAATGCGGCAGGCATTTACCAAAATCATAAAAGAAATAAGATGCTTGACAGAATGAATAAAAAATAAGTTGTCGAAAAAAATGAGACAATCTATTTGGAAAATAGAAAAGGTGTTGAAAGATATTTATGTATGAAAAGCAGCCGAAAAAATTATTGATCCTGAATATTCTGGATATCCTGCGTAAATATACGGATGAAGATCACCGCCTGAGCCAGAAAGAGATATCGGATATCCTGAAAAACAAATACGATATGAAGGTA
>DWUY01000265.1 GCA_019120515.1 Candidatus Blautia avicola
TCTGAATTCGGTCGTTAAATCTGGCATGCCAGTATACGAAACGCCGGAAATCTGTCTGAGAAATTTTTTCTTTGTAAATGTGGCAAAACATATCATACAGAGCATCCATCTCTATCAATCCATAAACCAGAATTAAGCTTTCCAGTTTATCAGAACGGCTTTGCAGCCAGCTATAGACTTCCTCCGATTCCCGCAGAGCCTTTAAAATACTTTCCAGATCTGATGCAAAACAGATCTTTACCCGGCATCCGTCTTTTTCCTGAACAAATTCCGCATCCATAAGTCCCATTGCCATAGCCTTAAGAGGCATATCAGACCGGCAGTCTTTCTGGCAGAACGTCCCCATAGGACGTCTGCTCCAGGTCAGAAATTCCCGATATTCTTCTTTAAAAAACACATACAGTAAATATTCCGGATGACTTTGGAATGTCATGGAAATTTCCTGAATCATCCTCCCTATATTGTCAAGTGATTTTTCCTTTAAAATTAAGGATTTTTCAAGTTACTATCTCAGATGAATGAGCCATGGAGATGGACATTTCTCTGTATCTGATACGAAAATAGCTGGTTTTGGGTACACGAAGTAAAACGTCTTGATATTTCGCTTTACATGGCCTTGTATATACCCATCCATCTATGGCGGCGCACCTCCCGTGTCTACCAGGATCTCCCGCTTCTTTGCAGGGCCCTCACTTCCTTCGTCCCGTCTGCCCATAACCAGGGTGTCAGCTTAGCTCCTTTACAGGGTCATGCCCTATGGTGATTATTCCTGCCGACTACTGGCTCATTCTTTGTCTTGTATTTACTGACTTCCCGTATGTTTCTTCATCCCGGCACCTTGCGGTGGACGTTTCACCGTGAATGATGATACATACTTCACAGCTGTCCTGTCACAGCTGGATTCAACTCACTGATTTCGACGGATGAGCTCAATCCAACCGTGGCAGGCATGATTCATGGTTTTGTTTATGCTTTCTTCCTTTATGCGGCCTGTATCTGAGGTCTTCGGATATCTCCCAGCATCTTTGCAGGATCATAATCCACGCCCTTTGTCAGTATTACATAAAAGATCCTGATTACTTTACATGCGACCGCCACTACAGACTGCATCTTTTTCAGGGGATTCTCCCTGCGTGTCCGATAATACTCATGGATCGCCTTAAACTCCGGATTCCTCCCAACCAGTGACAACGCCGCTTCATACAGTACGTATCTCAGGCGTTTCCGCCCTCTGTAGCTGATCCTGCTTTCCCCTTTGTGCTTTCCGGACTGATTTGTCACAATCGCATATCCTGCCAGCTTCTGCAGCTGTTTGGGATCATCGAAACGCTTAATGTCCCCCACCTCCGCAATAAATCCGCTGACGGTGATCACTCCGACTCCCTTGATTGCCATCAGTTTATCGATATAGGGAATCTCTTTCAGTTTTTCTCCGATCATCCCGAGCAGTTCTTCCACTCTTGACGCGTATACATCCATATCATTCAGAAGGTTCCGCAGTTCCATCCTTGCTGCTTCCGGTGCTTCCTTACTGCCAACGCTGTGCTCTGCAGCCGATACCAGGGTCTTTGCCCTCTTCATTCCGGCGCCTCTCAGCTTTGCGTCTCTCCAGATCCGGTTTACACCCTCGACACCCAATTTTCGGATATCTTCCGGCAGCGGGGCCACCTGTAGCACCATTCTTCCGCTGACCGCTTTTAAATCCCTGTAAACGTCCTTATATTCAGGGAAGTAGATGGAAAACCATCTGGCGATCCGGTTTTTGGCCCTGGTAAGCTCCTCCTGTGCCTGGAAGCGCAGGTTTGATAAACTCCTGATCTCCGCATAGATCCCAGTCGGTATGTAGGGATAAGAAAATCTCCCTTCATTCACAAGACCGGCAATGGTTTTTGGATCTTTACGGTCATTCTTGTTGGGATTGTTGTCATCCAGTTCTTTTGACTTCTTCACATGATGGGGATTCACATGCACTGGTTTCATTCCGCTGTCCTGCAGGAATTTCCCAAGCGCAAACCAGTAATGACCAGTCGGCTCCATACCGGGGATTACAACGGATTTTCCATTTTTATCCTGCAATTCCTCTATCCATGCCTTAAATGTCTGGAAACCAGCTTCGTTATTGCTGAACTCAAATGGTTTCCTGGTGTATTCGTAATTTCTCCAGTCAAAAGCACGGGCAAAATGGGTTTCACTTCCAATATCAATGCCAACAATTAAAGTTTTTTCATTAATGGAAGCAATTTTTGCGTTTTGTGTGTTATACTTCATTTCAGATACCTCTCTGTTCTATAAGATTTGTACTAACCTGCCAAGTCAGTAAATCTTATTTTACTCTGAGGTATCCTTTTTTCTCAACCACCTTTCTCGGAATTCCCTATATTTGAATTATACAGGAAGCTCTCTTTTCCCCAGGAAGGCTGAACGAAAATCTGAAGATATTTGCAATAGTCTTCCACTTCCTGATCAGAAAGATCTTCCAGAAGTTCTTTATTTGTCCGGACGCCTGGTACAAGTTCCAAAAAAACATGGGACTGTTCCTGCACATGTTTTCTCCAGGCATCTGACTTTTTTGCCATCGATGAAACAGCTTTTTTCCTTTTCTGTACCTGATCTAGATTCTGCAGAAATTGTTCAAAATATCGCCTTGTAAGTTCACTCAGAC
>DWUY01000266.1 GCA_019120515.1 Candidatus Blautia avicola
ATCTTTTCGCCGGCTTTAATGAAGCAGTCATCAGTGAAGCTTCCGGTTCCTGCTACAGCATTCTGGAATGGTTCCAGTCCGCCATATCTTGCAGCCAGGTTCATGAAGTACATAGAGCCTGTCCATTTAGAACTGTTTGCTAGTGCAAATGGAGTGATGCCATTTTCCTTTAAAGTATCACAGATATTCTCTAATTCTGACAATGTGGTAGGTTCTTCCAGGCCATATTTGTCAAACATTTCTTTATTATAGAAAATGCCAGACATAGATACATTCAAATACGGCACCGCATAAATGTGGTCGTTGTAAGTTGCCTGACCGATTGCAGATTCCATCAGCTTATCCTTGATATCAGAGTTGTTAAACAGATCATCGATCGGCTGTCCAAATCCGGAATCAATATATTCATACATAGGACCGCCGGACCAGCAGGAATACATATCCGGGCATTCACCGGAACTCATGGCAACGACTAATTTTTCCTTGTAAGAGTCGTTCTGAGTCGGAACGGATGTTACGGTATATCCAGATTCTGTCTCCTCGTTAAATTTGTTCACAGCAGCTTCGATAATATCTTTATCGGGACTTTCTGTACCGATATTCCAATACACGATCTCCTTATCTCCGCCTGAGCTGGAACCGCCTGAGCCGGAACCACTGTCACCGCTACCGCTGTCTCCACCTGAGCCGCCGCAGGCCGCCATAGATGCAGCCATCAAAACTGCCATGGAAAGCGCTGCAAGTCTTTTCATTCTTTTTTTCATACTCTTTCCTCCTTTTCCTTATGCCCTTCGGCATGTTTAATAGTTTCAGTGATATAAGCATAGCATTTTATGTCTATAATGCCCATAAAATAAAATGTCCTTCTTCTATAATTTTCTTACTTTTATAGGACACGATATTATAGCTTTTCCTGCTTTTATCCTTTCTCCGCTCTTTTACGATTGCTTTTTTCCCCTGATACTGCTATCCTTTCTTTATCAACATAATCTGGAGTCTGACTTATGAAAAAAATCTTTTCCGGTTTTCGTGAAAATATCATCTATCCGGATTCTTCTAATTTCCGGCTGATAATACAAAGAAATTCTTATCATATTGATCCCCACTGGCATCCCTGCGTGGAGATCATAATGCCTGTTTCCCTGGATTATCAGGTAAAGATCGAGGAGGAAACTTATCACCTGGAGAAAGGGGACATCATGTTCCTCCATTCTGGTACCATCCACGCTCTTACCGGACCTTCCAGGGGCGCCCGTCTGATCTTCCAGTTTGATGTGGAAATCCTCTATTCTCTGAAAGAATTCCAGTCACTGCTGTTCTCTTTTCCTTCCTTTCTTATCCTTCGGCGGGATTTAGGGGATCCCACTTATACTGCAGCGGAAAAGAAACTGCTCACAGCCATTGTGGAATTCCGGCATAAAAAAGTTCTCTGGGAAGCCAGCCTCTATGCTCTGGTATTGGAACTTTATGCCCTTCTTTTCCGTTCTTCTGCTTTACAGATGCAGGTTTTTCCCGGGAAAGAAGCAGGAAATATCTCCAGCCATCAGGAAAATCATCCCTATCAGGAAAAATTTCTGGCGGTGTGCCAGTATCTGAACCAGAATCTTTCCTCGGGGATCACCCTGGAAATGGCAGCATCCTACGCAGGTTTTTCCAAATTTCATTTTTCCAGGCTTTTTAAAGATTTTGTAGGAATGTCCTTCTCTCAGTATGTCACCATGCAGCGGGTCCACAAAGCAAAACTGCTGCTTTTGACCACCCAGGCCTCCATTACCGATATTGCTATGGAAGCCGGTTTCAACAGCAGCAGCACCTTTAACCGGGTATTTTATCAGTATGAAAAAATGTCTCCTACATACTTTCGTCAAAGCCACGCTAAACTGAAAAACTGAATTTGCTCAGATAATAAGCGCCTGGAACCGTTTTTCCCGGCTCCAGACGCCTGCTTTCAAAGGCTGGGATCATCTGTCCCATTTATCACACATGGCATTGATCTGATCCGCAAACTTGGCCAGATCCTTGTTGGCTCCGCCCTCATTATGACGGATAACCGTCATTAATCTCTGACCAGCTGCAAGTAATCTTGCATATACGCCGGCAGCTTTTCTGGTCTTCGCCTTTTCTTTTGCATGTTTCACTGCAATTCCCAGAGTTTCCTTTACCACCTCTCCGGTAAGCAGATCCACAATAGTGCCGCTGTAAGGAGCGATGGCCTGATAACCAAGTTCTTCGTTCAGCCGTTTTGCAAACAGATCACAGACCTGGTCATCCCCGTGGGTCACGAAGACTTTTTTTGGTTTTTCGTGAAAGGCCCCTGCCCAGCGCATAAGCCCTTCATTATCTGCATGACCGCTGATCCCGGGAAGCCGGACGATCTGGGCATTTACGTGGATCTCTTCTCCGAAAAGCTTGACCTCTGTTGCCCCTTCGATCAGCGCTCTTCCAAGAGTTCCCACCGCCTGATAGCCTACAAAAAGAATGGTGCATTCCTGTCTCCAGAGATTATGTTTCAGATGATGTTTGATCCGTCCTGCATCGCACATACCGCTGGCGGACAGGATCACTTTCGGTTTCTCGTTAAAGTTAATGGCCTTGGATTCGTCGCTGGTCACAGACAGCTTTAACCCGGGAAAAGCTATAGGGTTGATCCCCTGGCGGATCAGATCCATAGCCTCCTCGTCATAGCATTCACTGTAATGTTCCTTGAAGATACTGGTTGCCTGGACCGCCAGAGGACTGTCTACGTACACTTCAAATCCCGGAAATTCCGGAAGAAGGTTATCCGCTTTGATCTTCCGCAGGAAATACAGCATTTCCTGGGTCCTGCCTACGGCAAAAGAAGGAACGATCACATTGCCTCCCCGTCGGAAAGTTCTCCTGATAATGTCAGTCAGTTCTGTTATATAATCCGGCTTTTCCCCATGGCTCCGGTCGCCGTAGGTAGATTCCATGATCACGTAGTCCCCGCTGTCCAGGTATTCCGGATCTTTAATAAGAGGCTGATCTGTATTTCCGATATCGCCTGAAAATACCAGTTTCCGCTCTTCTCCGTCTTCAGTGATCCATATCTCTATACTCGACGATCCTAAAAGATGCCCTGCATCTGTGAATCTTACCTTGATCCCTTCTGCCAGCTGAATGATCTTATGATAATCGCAGGCCGCGAACTGCTGGATCACCCCCAGAGCATCCTCCATGGTATAAGCAGGCACAAATTCCGGCTGACCGTTCCGTCTGGCCTTCCGGTTCCTCCATTCAGCCTCGAACATCTGAATATGGGCGCTGTCACGGAGCATAATGTCACAGAGATCACAGGTGGCTGCCGTAGCGTAGATCGGTCCCCGGAATCCCTTGGCATAAGCTAAGGGAAAATTTCCTGAATGATCGATATGGGCATGGGTCAGTACAGCAAAATCAATTTCCGAAAGAGGTACCGGTATTTCCTGATTCTCATACTGATCCGATCCCTGTTCCATACCGCAGTCCACCAGAAACTTTTTTCCCGCCCCTTCCAGGAAATAGCAGCTTCCCGTCACTTCATGGGCGGCCCCAATAAAAGTCAGTCTCATAAAAAACCCCCTTTATTATATTTATATTCTACGATACCAGGGTCAAAAGGTCTACACACACATGAGCCTGCTCATGAGTAGGTGCAAGCCCTTGGAACCCGCCCCGATATGAGCATGAAAATGGGATGAACATCCCACGATATGCGAATATTGGGGAGGATTGTGGGGCGCTAAACGTCCGGTGGACGTTTGCTTAGCGCCGACCGAAGCGGCAGCGAAGACTGCGCAGCACGTAGCAATCCGCAGGTATCATAGTTGGGGCTTTTGCCCCCAACATCATTTCATAAAATTCCTTTCAGTTCCCGGATATATTCCGGTGTAGTCCCGCAGCATCCGCCGGCGATATCCACCCCAACGCCGATCAGACGCTTCATATTAATCGCAAATTCCCTGGCCTCCATGGAATATACAGGATTTCCCTGGTCATCGATCACCGGCATGCCGGCATTCGGCTTTACGATCAGAGGAATATCAACCGCTTTCCGAAGATTCTCTGTAACTGCCATCAGCTGATCCGGTCCTGTGGAACAGTTGATCCCCACAGCATCCGCTCCCATATCCGCCAGGGCCTTTGCGGCGTCATACACATTCCCCCCAAAGAAAAGACTGCCGTCTGACTCCACTGTCAGCGTACACATTACCGGCAGATCGCAGACAGAAGCCGCAGCATCCAGCACAGCCATAGGTTCCGTCTCGCCCAGCATGGTCTCTGCCACCAGCAGGTCTGCCCCTGCCTCTATCTGGGCTGTGATCTGCTCCTTATAAGCTTCTAGCAGTTCCTCATAAGGCATCTCCTGTTTCCCGGTAGTGGTCAGATCTCCCGCCACCAAGCAGCCGGTTCCCACTGCTTTTCTGGAAATTCCGATAAGGGTTTTATTTAACTCCTCTACTTTATCCTGAAGGCCGTGATTAGCCAGACTGATCCTGTTTGCGGAAAAGGTAGGGGCGTAGACGATCTGGGACCCCGCCTCCCTGTAAGCCTTCTGCAGTTCCATAAGAGGCCGGGGATTTTCACATACCCACTGTTCTGTGCAGACCCCTCTTGGCATACCTGCCCGCATAAGATTGGAACCTGTTGCCCCGTCAAGTAATACCGTTCCCTTTTTTACCAATTCCTGAAATTCCTGTTTTGTCATTCCCGTTCCTCTCTTTCCTTCTGTTTTTTACGCTTTTCTTTTCTCTCAGTTCCCTGAAAAATCCCGAAAGCATGGAGCTGCATTCCTCTTCCAGAATGCCCCTGGTCACCTGGACCTTGTGATTAAATCCATCCATCTCCAGGAGGTTCACTACAGAACCTGCACAGCCGGCCTTGGGATTCATCGCTGCAATGACCACCCGGGGGATCCTGGCCTGGACAATGGCTCCGGCGCACATCTGGCAGGGCTCCAGAGTCACATACAAAGTACAGTCCTCCAGCCTCCAGTCCCCCAGCTTTCTGCTAGCTTTCCGGATAGCATTCAGTTCCGCATGAGACAGGGTATTTTTATCTGTGTTCCTTCGGTTATAGCCCCTGGCAATGATCTTATCCTCATAGACGATCACACAGCCTATAGGAACCTCTCCCAGGGCATAAGCTTTCATGGCCTGTTTTTTCGCCTCTCTCATATATGTTTCATCTTTGGTAACTGCCGCCATATCCACGGTTTTCGCCTCCTGACTGGTTGCTGTCCTGTACTTTTAAGCTCTGTCCTGTATTATAAGCTTTCATCTTTCTGTTTCTCACTGAATTTATTTTAATGGATTCCCAGATGCAAATCAAGCCCGGTACTCTGTCTTTCTATTCTGGCATCTCTGCGGTAGTTCCCCGGTGTGACTCCGAAATGTCTCCGATAAATCCTGCTGAAATAATTGGGATCATAAAATCCACATTCAAATCCAATCTCCTTAACCGACAGCTCCGAGGATTCCAGCAGGCGTCTGGCCTGATTCAGTCTGTATTCGATCACATATTCTACCGGAGCCTTGCCATAGTATTTCTGAAAACATCTGCCTGCCTCACTGGGACTGATACCTGCACAGGCTGCTATGTCTTCTAAAGAAATCTTTTCCCTGTAGTGTTCGTTTACATAATCCAGCATTTTACCCAGTCTTATCTGTGCTTTTTGCTCTTTTTTACACTCCTCCTGATAGGGGATAGATCCCTTATACACGTACAGATCCCTGAAAACACCCATAAGCTCTGCTGCAACGTCCATTTCAAAGCATGGAGACTCTGGTTCCTTTTCTCCAAAATCCAGAGGGATCTTTTCATAGAATCCCTTCTCCCCGTACTTTGCCAGAAGCCCGTACACGCCATATAACTTTTTTATGATCTGTGCCTGCCATTCCACAGAGGGCCTGAGGATAAAATAGGGTAAAGAAGGATTGTATAAGATCACAGATAAATACTTCTGGTAGATCACGCTGGTCATAGGAGCCACAAGCTCTCCGGAAAACACAATATTCGGACAAAGACAGACCTGTTTTTCATCTGCCTGTGTGTAGCTGTGAAACTGGTTGCCATTCAGAAATATGGTTTCTCCCTGGATAAGCCGAAGACGTCTGTCCCCTGCCTGGACCTCCACCTCTCCCTGGTAAACCGAAAAAAACTCTGGTTCTCTGTGCCAGTGTAAAGGGACATGGCCCTGCTCCCACCTGGCAAAATTATCTGTATAATATTGGATAGGAAAACTCTCAGACCCCTGGGACAGATTTTCCCTCATCTGGTGGTCTCTTGGCATAACTGCGCCTTTTTTCATCCCATTCTTCTATCTCCTTTTCTGTTTGGGTAAATAATACTATATTTTCCCCAGAAAATCCATGTTTTCTATGAGCATCCGGTGATATGCTTATATCTGCATAGAAATCTATGACTTTATTTGCAAAGAAAGGATACTTTTTATGACCGCTCTCCTGCTTATTTTCATTTATATTTTTTACATTGGCCTTGGTATTCCGGATTCTCTTCTTGGAACTGCCTGGCCGGCGATCTATGCAGAATTTCATGCGCCCATTTCTTATGTAAGCTTTGTTTCCATGATCATTTCCGGAGGTACTGTTGCCTCCAGTCTCTTAAGCGCCAGGATCATTGCTAAACTTGGAACTCCAAAAGTGACCGCCCTTTCCACCAGTCTTACCGCAATCGCGCTTCTGGGCTTTTCCTGTTCCCAGAACTTTCTCTGGCTGTGTCTGTGCGCGGTTCCTCTGGGTATCGGCGCCGGCTCTATCGACACTGCGCTAAACAATTATGTAGCCGTAAACTACAACGCCATGCAGATGAGTTTTCTCCACTGTTTCTATGGTATCGGAGTGTCTGTGAGCCCTTATCTCATGTCTTTGGCCCTGTCCGATGACATGAACTGGAGAGGCGGGTACCGGACAGTATTTTTTATACAGCTTTGCATTGCTCTCCTTTCCATCGTCTCTCTGCCTTTATGGAAAAAGGCAAAGCAGCGCCAGCCGGGAAAAGAGATCCGGATGAAGGTCCTGTCTCCCGGGGAAATGCTGGGAAACAGGCAGATTTTTTTCGCTTTTCTCACATTTGTAGGTATCAGCGCTCTGGAATCTGTCTGCCTGATCTGGGGAAGTACGTTCCTGGTAGATACAAGGGGAATGGAAGCAGACGCTGCTGCCAAAATGATCACTTTCTACTTTGTAGGAATGGCTCTTGGCAGATTCTTTTCCGGTCTGCTCTCAGTACGCTTTAACAGCCGTCAGCTGATCAGGACCGGTCAGGTGATCATCCTGGCGGCTGTCCTTTTACTCCTTCTGCCTCTCCCCGGACCGGCAGCGATCCTGGGATTATTTCTCATAGGACTGGGAAACGGTCCTCAGTTTCCTAATATGACCCATCTCACACCTATACTTTTTGGAATAGAGTCCTCTCAATCTATTATCGGTATGGAAATGGCTTTCTCTAACGCCAGTATCATGCTGACCCCAGTGATCTTTGGATTCATTGCCCAGCATATAGGAACCTGGTGTTTTCCGCCCTTTTTGCTGATCATGTTCCTGCTCCTTGTTTTCAGTACCCGGATGCTGGATAGGAAACAGCCGGTGTAAACCGCCGGAGTATCGCGATCGGATAGGGGAGATTTAACTCTCCCCTTCCACACCACGTAGCGTACCGTTCGGTACTACGCGGTTCAGTAGTTTACACGTATTTTTAGATAGTGGGCAGTCATGGATGGGTATCCGAGCTTGTCCACTATTATTGCCTTTGTAAGCACAGTGTTCAGCATCTCCGCCGCTCTCCATGTTCCCTTCCGACAGTTTGCCATCTTATGCACCTGCCACTCCGGCAAATGGAGTGCCAGAAATATTTTATATCTCGTCCGCACTCTCTTCCATTGTCTCCAGTACACCGCACGGATTCTGTGCCGAAGCCATTCGTCCGTGTCCTCCATCAGCTTTTTCATGTCCGCATACCGGTAATAGTTTATCCACCCACTCGTATATCTCCTGAGTTTTTCTTCTCTTTCCGGATTGCTCCACTTGTTTCCCCTTACAGTCAATTCTCTGAGATGGTTCTTCATCTTCTTAATTGACTTAGGGTGTACCCGCATACGGCATTTCCCTTTGGTATTCCCAACTTCCTTACTTTGCCTTTCTCTTCTTTGGGTATTTCTACCCTTCGGACAGGGGTGGGTTTGTATTTTCCCTCCCTCAAATGCCTGACCAGTTCGTCCCGGTGGTCTTTCAGATAGGGCAGAAGTTCATCCACCTGCATTCCGTCAATTCCACCTGTCCCTC
>DWUY01000267.1 GCA_019120515.1 Candidatus Blautia avicola
TAGTGGGAATGGCGTGTACTCTGGTCATTGGAGGCGGAGGTCTGAAGATTTATGATGTAGTACAATCCAATGTGAGAAACCAGGGAGCGGTCACAGACAGCTTTGTACAGAAAGCAAAATACATCGAGGACACAGTCAAGGAAAGCTATACCGGGGATGTTGATGACGAAGAAATGGAAGAATATATGTATAAAGGGATGATGGCCAGCCTGGGAGATCCCTATTCTGCTTACTATACCAGCGAGGAATATGAAGAGCTGACTACCGAGACTACCGGATCCTATGAGGGGATCGGCGTGGTCATGCAGCAGGATGCGGATACAGGTGAGGTAAAGGTAGTACGGTGTTATGAAGGGGCCCCTGAAGCGGAAGCCGGACTTCAGCCGGAAGACGTGCTGGTTCAGGTAAACGGAGAATCTGTTTCCGGAATGGAGCTGTCAGAGGTGGTGGATAAGGTAAAAAGTTCTCAGGATACCGCTCATCTTACCATATCGAGAGAAGGGGAAAGTGCGTATCTGGAGATCGATGTGCCTTTGGAGAAAGTAAACATTCCGGTGGTAGAACATGAGATGCTGGATGATCAGATCGGGTATATTGCCCTGTATGAATTTACAGAGCAGACAGAACCACAATATAAAGAAGCTTTTGAAGATCTGGAGGATCAGGGCATGGAGAGACTGATCATTGATGTGCGGAATAATCCCGGCGGTCTTCTCACATCGGTCTGCGATATCCTGGAAGATATTCTTCCAAAGGGACTGATCGTGTATACGGAGGATAAAGATGGAAATCGTCAGGAATATACCTGCAGCGGGGAAAATGAGCTGGAACTCCCTCTGGCCGTGCTGGTCAATGGCAACAGCGCCAGCGCTTCGGAAATCTTTGCCGGAGCCATTCAGGACTATGGGACCGGCACCATCGTGGGAACCACTACTTTTGGAAAAGGGATTGTCCAGAGCCTGATACCGTTTACCGACGGAAGCGCGATCAAGACCACAACAGCAAAATACTATACCCCCAGCGGCAGATGCATCCATGGTACAGGAATTGAACCGGATGTGACGGTAGAACTTGCTCAGGGTCTGGAACAGGAGAACTCTATTTCCCATGAAGAAGATAATCAGCTGCAGAAAGCGGTCGAGGTTGTAAAGGGAAGCTGAAAAATTAAAAAAGAAATCTGAAAAGGCAGAGACCGTATGCGTAAAAATCCGGTCTCTGCCTTTTTCTCAGACACTTTTCCGACATTCTTATGATAAAACATTAGCAAACGAAAGTCTATAAAATCTAAAAGGGGGTATTGTATGACCATTATAGACAATATTGTTGTAATTTTATGTTTTGCGGGAATTCTGGGAGTCGGATATTATTTTTCTAAAACTTCTCAGGATATGGACAGCTTTTATAAAGCGAACCGCTCTCTTCCCTGGTCCCTGTGTGTGGGAACTCTGATGGCCTCCTGGTACGGCGGCGCCGGAGTGGTGGGTACGGTAGGATATGCCACCACCATGGGATTTTCGGCGTTCTTTATCTGGTCTATCGGCGCTCACGCAGTGAGATTTCCTCTGGCCTTATGGATCGCGCCCAGGATCTCCGTTAAGGCAAAGGCGACCATCCCGGATCTTCTCCGGGCGAATTATGGAAAACCTGCGGCTGTTTTAGGCGCTATCGCTATTGTAGTCACCTGTCTTTCCATCGGAGAGATCGCAGCAGTAGGATATGTGGGAGAAGGCGCATGGCACGCCAATAAATTTGTGGTGGCCATTATTGTGGTAGCCGTCTCTATAGCCATCACCTGTATGGGCGGCCTGATGGGCGTTGCGGTTACGGATATGATCTTCTTCTTCCTTATGGTGACCTGTGTTTCCGCGGCGTTCCCGCAGTTGTTTTTCTCCATGGGAGGATTTGAAGGCATCAAAGAAGCCTTAAGCGGACCGGCACCGGAAATGCTTACGGCTTTCGGCGGCACACCGATCCCTCAGGCGATTATTCTGATCGTTTTATGTATCAACATTTACAAGGATCCTACCTTCTATCAGAGATTCGCCTCTGCTAATTCAGCAAAGACAGGAAAAAGAGCCATGCTGACCTGCTTTTCCATCTGGCTTTCCTTTGATGTGGTGACTATAATGACTGGTGTCTTGATCCGAGTATATGATGTGAATCTGACCACTCAGCCAGAGGTAACTTATATTTCTCTGATCGTGGGTACCCTGCCTGTAGTGGCAAAAGGACTTTTCGTAGTGGGAATCCTGGGCGCCATTGTCTCTACCCTTGACAGCTACTATCTGATCGGTGGAGAGATCATTTCCAATGATATTATTTATATGCTCCGGGGAGACCGGCCTTTAAAGGACAAGGTCAGTATCCGGATCACCAGGATCGCCAGTGTATGCTTTGGAATTATCGGACTGCTTACGGCTTTCCGGTTCGCAAGAGTGTATGATGCTTTCCTTTTCTTGACGAGTATCAGTATGACACTGCTTTTTGTCCCTATGATGGCCGCTTTGATGTACGATGGGAAGAAAACAAATGTGGCAGGTCTTTCCAGTATGATCGTGGGGGCTGTGGTATGGATCGTGTTCCAGTATATCTGTCCGATCACGATTTCAGGTATCCAGATCGACCCGGTTTTGATCGGACTGCCGCTGTCCTTTATTGCTTTCCTTATAGGAAACCGGTATGGAACAGATCTTAACGCGCAAAGAAGACTAAAGGGAATGTAGGAGGAAACTGAATGGATAATGAAAAGAAAAATGTGCCGGAAGAAAAGCCGCAGTACGAAAAGGTAGAATGGTTTGGCGTTGACGGAGCCCTGGTGCTTTTGTTCATTGTGTTAGCTTGTATCTATGGATATGGAATGCTCAATGGCGTGGATTTTATTATCGGTATTATGGCGCCGGGCGTGGCGATCGTGTTTACCGTTGCTATTTTCCTGAAATATTGCACAGAAGTGTTCTCTTTTGCCACCGGTAAAAAGGGAAAGGAAAAAGAAACAAAGGAAAAAGAGGAAAAGAAGGATTAAAATGAAGATTGAATGTTTTCCAATCAAAATGAAAGAAGAGGAGGCCCTCAGGATTGCCCGGGGCGGGAAAAATCCGATCATGAGGGCGATCTTCGGAAAGAAAAAGATCAATCTTCGGATAATGTATCTGGAGAGCAGATATATTATCTATGAAATGACTTACCATGACAATTTTCTGGTCCGGTCCCTGCAAAAGAAAAGAGAAGAGGATAAACAGAAGATCCGTGTCATGGTAGAAGCCACGACCTGTACCGCTGCCTATGTGGAGGATGAGATCGTCACTGAGGAAAAAGAGGTAGACGAGAATAGTATCCAGCCCACTTATTATGAGGATAAAAGACTGCGGGACTGCGGCGCGATCATGGCAAAAAGAATGGTAAGGCGTCGTGTGGGAAGGAATCTGAGCATCCGGCCGCTGGAAGAAAGAAAAGTATACAGACCTTTTTATATCGCTATATACGGCGATATGATAGAAGGGACGAAGGCCAGATATATGCCCATCGCCGCAGATGGTAATCTGGTGAGCAGAAATTTCTGATGCAGAGGAGACCATATTCCCGAGAGCGGGAGCATGGTCTTTTTTAAAACAGAAAAAGGAGGGAGATTTTGAAGGAAGGA
>DWUY01000026.1 GCA_019120515.1 Candidatus Blautia avicola
GATTTCCAACAGTCCGGAATTCTGTGAACTGTTTGTTTTAAGGATCCTGTCCACCTGTTTCTTTCAGCTGGCGCCGGGAGCGTCCAAAGATAAGATGAAGGAGCTGTGTGATTATATCATCCGGATCCTGGATACTTATTTTCCCCAATATTACAAAAACAGAAAAGCCCGTCTCACCGCACCTCTGGATATTCCATTAGTCCAGAAAGCGGCGGTGAAGATTCTGATCCTGCTGGTGAGGACAAGGGCGATTTATCCGGTCGGCCGGCTGATGAGCCGGAGACAGAGACGCAGGGGTTGACAGAGGGCGGTTTTCGGATTTCTGCCGCGCCGGCGGCTGAAAAGAACGGAAATGAAACAGGAGAGAAACCTATGGGAACGGCAGGTTTTGTGATCCTGCATTACGGAGACAGAGAGACTACAGACGCCTGTGTGCGCTCTGTCCTGAAGATGAAGGATCAGGAACGGATCCGCATCATAATTGTGGACAATGACATTGAGAAAACAGAGGACGAGCGCCGGAAGTTAAAGGAAGCCTACAGGGATAATTCCAGGATCACCGTCCTTAAAGTCAGAAGCGGGGGAGGATTTTCCCAGGCAAATAATCTGGGATACCGGTTCGCAAGGGAAAAACTTCAGGCGTCCTTTATTATTGTACTGAACAACGATATAGAATTTACCCAGGAGGATTTCGTCGGCCGGATGGAGAGAAGCTTCCGGGAGAATCCCTGCCATGTGCTGGGGCCGGACGTTGTGCGGGCCGGTACAGGAGAGCATCAGAATCCCTTGGACACCAGGATACGGACGGCGGAAGAGGCGGCGTACACTGTGCGCATGAACCGTATGGCGCTCAGGCTATATCCTGTTGCATGGCCTGTTATCCTTAGGAAACTGAAAAAAGAGGAAGAGAAGCTGCGCCGGAAGAAGACCGGAGGAGGATTTTGCCGGGAGGTGCAGAAGGATATCGTTCCTTTTGGCGCCTGCCTGATATTCACCCCGGAGTTTGTGAAAAGGGAAGAGCTGGCCTTCGATCCTGAGACGCAGTTCTTTTATGAGGAATATATTCTGGCATACCGCTGCCGGAAAAAAGGATACCATACTGTTTTCGACCCGTCTCTTAAAGTACTTCATGAAAGCGGGGCGGCAACTGTGAAAACCTTCCGCAGTGAGAAAAAAAGATTAAAGTTCATGCTTGAGAGAACTGCGGAGGCTGCGCAGATATACCATACAATGATCACCGGAGGCTGATTTATGTTTAACAGAAAAGAGAAAATAGACTGGCAGTTCCTGGTCCAGTTTTCCATAGACGATTTCCGGAATAAATACGCCGGTTCACTGATGGGCGTAACCTGGGCTTTCGTACAGCCTCTGATGACGATTGTTATCTACTGGTTCATCTTTCAGGTGGGATTCCACTCCCAGCCTGTGGAGAACTATCCGTTCGTACTCTGGCTGGTGGCCGGGATCATCCCCTGGTTTTTTATCAGCGAGGCGGTGACAGGGGTGACTCCAAGCCTTGCGGAATACAGTTACCTTGTGAAAAAAGTCCTTTTTAATATTGATATCCTGCCGCTTACCAGGATCGTATCCTGCTTTCTGGTGCAGATCTTCCTGGCGGTATTTACTGTGATCTTTTTTGCCTGCTTCGGATATTATCCGGACGTATATTACCTGCAGCTTCCCTATTATATGCTTTATATGATGGTGCTGCTCACCGGGATCGGATACTGCACGGCGGCGCTGTATCCCTTCTTCCGGGATCTTCTGCAGATCGTGAACATCGTAATGCAGGTGATATTCTGGCTGACGCCAATTGTGTGGAATTTCAACATCATGTCTGAGACGATCCGCAGGATCCTGGTGCTGAACCCCTTTTACTATGTGGTTGCAGGATACAGGGACGCTTTTGTTTATAAGGCGTTTTTCTGGGAAAACTGGAAAATGGGGATTTACTACTGGGCAGTGGCTCTGATCTTCCTGCTGGCAGGCAGAAAAGTATTCCGCAAAATGAAAATGCACTTTGCGGATGTGCTGTAAGAGGGACCGGCGATGAACAACGATACAATGATCAAAATCAAAGATCTGAAAAAAGAATACAGGCTGTACGACAGCCCTCTGGACCGGGTGCGGGAGGTATTCAGCATTACCGGGAAGAAATACAGCAGGGCCTTCCGGGCGCTGGACGGCATCACCATAGATGTAAAAAAAGGAGAAACTGTGGGCATCATCGGGACCAACGGGGCAGGCAAGTCCACCCTTCTTAAGATTATCACGGGAGTGCTGCCGCCTACGGCGGGAGAGGTGCAGGTGAACGGAAAGATCGCCGCACTTCTGGAACTGGGGGCTGGTTTTAATCAGGAATATACAGGACTTCAGAACATCTATCTGAACGGAAGGATCATGGGATTTACCAGAAAGCAGATGGATGAGAGGGTGCAGGCCATCATTGATTTCGCGGATATCGGAGAGTTCCTGAACCAGCCGGTGAAGACCTATTCCAGCGGAATGTTCGCAAGGCTGGCTTTCGCCGTGGCCATCAACGTGGAGCCGGACATCTTGATCGTGGACGAGGCCCTCAGTGTGGGAGATCTTTTTTTCCAGAATAAGTGTTTCCGGAAATTCGAGGAACTGAAGGCGAAGGGCGTGACGATCCTCTTCGTTTCCCACGATATCGCCAGCGTGCGCCAGATGTGTTCCCGGGCGCTGTGGATCGACCACGGTACGCAGAAAAAATTCGGAGACTGCGATCTTGTCTGCGATATGTACATGGATGAAAAACGGAAATCCATGAACGAAGGCGTAACCATGCAATCTGTAGATGAAGAGAGAATGACGCCGGTTTATCCGAAAGGAAAGGCGGTATTTCCCGCTCTTCATTATAAGAGCAGCAAGCTGGTGTCAGAGAGCTTCCGCTTCCGCAGCTGCTTTATCACGGACAACAGAGGCGCTGTAACCACAGATATGCTTGTGGAGAACGAATATGAATTCCATATGGTGATCGAGTTCTTCGAGGATATGGATCGCCTGATCGCGGGATTTGTTTTTGAGAACAATAAAGGCCTTCCCATCTATGACATCAATAACTATATAAACCAGGGACAGACATGGAAGGGCGTGAAAGGACAGGTTACAGAGATTGTCTTCAAATACCGGCTGCCCAGGATCATGAAAGGCACCTATGTGGTGAGCGCGGCGCTTGCCCAGGGAACCCAGGAGAGACACATCATGCTCACCTGGCTCCACGGCGCTCTGGAAGTGACCATATATAATGAAGGATATAATTCTTCCTATATAGAGATACCAAGCGAGATACAGGCCCGGCAGTTTGACCGGAACCAGATTGAAATAGTCGGAGAGGAGAAACCGTGAGCGGAGAATATACAGGAGAAAGATTCCTGCCTCAGGAATGCAGGGGAGAAATGGCGGCGGAACATTACCAGAGATACCGCCTGGCAGCCCAGCTGGTAAAAGGGAAAAAAGTCCTAGACGCAGCCTGCGGCGAAGGGTACGGCAGCAGCCTTCTGGCTGAAGAGGCGGAAGAAGTTACCGGCCTTGACATTGATAAAGAAGCCGTGGAGAACGCAAACCATAAATATGGAAACAAAAAACTTTCCTATTTAAAGGGAAGCATCGAAAAACTTCCTTTCGAGGATCATACCCTTGACGTGGTGGTCTCCTTCGAGACCATAGAGCATGTGGGAGAAGAGATCCAGAAAAAATTCCTGGAAGAAATATGCCGCGTGCTGAAGCCGGAAGGAACACTGATCATGTCCACGCCAAACAAGGCGGTATACACCGATCTGGTGGAGGGAGAGAACCCCTTCCATGTTAAAGAGTTTTATGTAAAAGAATTCCAGGAATTTCTGGGAAGCCGGTTCTCCCATATGGAATATTACTGCCAGTATCCCAATCTGGGATATTTCATAACCAGAGAAGACGAAAACCTTAATGTATATAATAAGAAAGGAAAGACACAGGAGGAGAGCCGTTATGTGATCGCGGTCTGCTCCAATGTTCCTCAGAAAAATGAGATAAACACAGCCGGACTGACGATCTTCGAGGATCAGATGTACTACGAGCTGAACCGTTACGCTCATGAGAAAGAACGGCAGATCCTGCAGATGAAAGCAGAGGCGGAAGCCTTTGAGCAGCAGCTGGAGAACAGCATACAGCAGCAGAAGGAATACATCGCCAAACTGGAAGACGATCTTCGTCTTCTCAAAGAACCTTACAAGGCGCTGCTCCTTCACTGGAGACACCCCGTAAAATATCTGAGAGAGAAAATAAAGGGAAAGTGAAGAACACTATGGATATCATATATGTGGCATACAACTCGGAAAAATGGATCGACCGCTGCTTTTCTTCACTGCTGCGGTCCACAGACTTCAACCTGAAAGAAATAAACGTGTATGTGGTGGATAACGCTTCCACAGACAATACTGTAGAGAAACTCCGTCAGGCAAAAGCAGAACTGGAAGGAAACCTCGGGGGATTCCAGATCATTGAATCCGGGGAGAACCTGGGATTCGG
>DWUY01000268.1 GCA_019120515.1 Candidatus Blautia avicola
TCCGGCAAATCCTGCCCCTTCTACCTTAAGATTATTCGCCACGATCATGTCCAGATTTTTGCTTTTCAGTTTTTTCCTGGAATTTTCCAGCATATTCTCTGTCTCCATGGAAAACCCGCACAGGAATTGCCCCTGTTTCTTATGCTCTCCCAGATATTTAAGAATATCCCTGGTCCTTTCCATTTCCAGGGAAAGATCCTCTCCCTGTTTCTTCACCTTTTCCCGGCTGACAGTTTTTGGCCGGTAATCTGCCACCGCCGCCGCTTTGATGATAATGTCCTGTTCTCCTGCCCGGCTGGTCACTTCCTGGAACATCTCCTCTGCCGACACGACCGGGACGGTCTGAACAAATTCCGGCGGGTCGATAGCCGTAGGTCCGGATACCAGAGTAACCCGGGCTCCTCTTAACATAGCCATTTTTGCCAGGGCATAACCCATTTTTCCGGAAGAGTGGTTGGTAATATACCGTACCGGGTCAATGGATTCCTGAGTAGGTCCTGCAGTGACCAGGACCTTCTTCCCCGCCAGATCCTTAGGAAATGCGATCTCCTTTAGGATATACTGGAGGAGAAGCTCCGGTTCCGGCATTTTTCCCTGGCCGGTATCTCCGCAGGCCAGATAGCCAGAAGCCGGGCTGATCACCTCATAGCCGTAGTGTTCCAGTGTTTTCAGATTATCCTGGACAATGGGATTTTCAAACATCTGGGTGTTCATAGCCGGCGCAACGATCTTTTTGCAGCGGCAGGCCATCACTGTGGTAGTCAGCATATCATCGGCAATACCGTGGGCGATCTTGCCGATCACATTGGCCGAAGCAGGCGCTACCATAACGACATCTGCTTTTTTTGCCAGCGCCACATGCTCCACATTGTACTGAAAGTTCCTGTCGAAGGTGTCGATCAGGCACTTATTTCCCGTCAGAGTCTCAAAAGTAATAGGATTGATAAAGTTCTCTGCGTTTTCTGTCATCAGCACATGTACGTCTGCATGAAGCTTTTTCAGGGCGCTGGCAAGGGAAGCGATCTTGTATGCGGCAATGCTTCCTGTCACTGCCAGCACAACTGTTTTACCTTTCAGCATAATTTTACCCCTTTTCCTTTTTTCGTGAACTGCCCCTTTGGGGCTGGTTCCGTTTCCGTTCCATTATAGGGGATTCCTGTGAAAAAAGCAATTCTTTCTCTCATATAAATGACAGGCTACCTGATGATCCTCCGATATGTTCTTCAGAGCCGGTTTTATCTTCCGGCAGATTTCCATACACTGCCTGCACCGGTTCTGGAAAGGACAGCCCTCCGGTATATTCAAAGGACTGGGCGCTTCCCCTTCTATACTTTTAATAGGTTCGTCAAAGTCCATATGCAGATCAAAGACAGCTCCCATCAAAGCCTGTGTATATGGGTGAAGGCTTTCTTTGCCGATCCGCTCTCCCGGAAGGACTTCCATAATGTTTCCCAGATACATAACTGCCACCTGATGAGCCACTGACTGGACCAGGGCAATATCATGGCAAATAAAACCATAGGCAATATTTTTTTCTTTCTGAAGCCGGACCAGCAGTTCTATCACTGTCTTTTGAACGGAAACATCCAGAGCAGAGGTAGCTTCGTCACAGATAATGATCTCCGGTTCCAGAGCCAGAGCTCTGGCAATTCCTACCCGCTGCCGCTGGCCTCCGCTCATATTATGGGGATGCCGCCAGATAAAGTCCTCCGGAAGTTCCACCATTTCCAACAGCTTTCTAGCTGCAGCTTCTTTTTCCTTTTTCCGGATACGCTTAAAATTCAACAGAGGTTCGCAGACAATGTCCATGACCCTCATCCTGGGACTGAAAGCCGCAGAGGGATCCTGGAATACCATCTGGATATTCTGTCTGTGCTGCCTGAGAGCCTCTCCTTTTAATTTTCCCATATCCTTTCCCCGATAGAGGATTTCCCCCTGGTCAGGTTTCTCCAGAGAGGCCACCATACGCATAAAGGTGCTCTTTCCACAGCCGCTTTCCCCTACGATTCCCAAGGTACGGCCCCGGTACATGTTCAGGCTGATATCCCGGTTTGCCACCAGGGTCTTTCCTCCCGAAGCCGGATATTTCTTTGTAACATGTTTTGCTTCCAATATCAATTCATGAGTTTCAGACAAATCGATAACCTCCTATCGAAGGAACACTGTCAAGCAGTTTCTTAGTATAAGTATTTCCTGTATGACGGAGGATTTCTTCTCTGGTACCGCTCTCCACCACATGGCCGTCTTTCATAACAAAGATCTTATCTGCCATATAGGCGGCCACCCCCAGATTATGGGTAACTACAAGAATACCGGTGTCATATTTCTCCCGCAGCTCCATCATCTGCCGGACGATCTGGGCCTGGGTAGTCACGTCCAGGGCGCTGGTTGGCTCGTCTGCCAGCAGCAGTCTGGGCTGAAAAGTCATGGCCATGGCAATGCCCACTCTCTGGCGCATTCCCCCGGAAAGCTGAAAAGGATAGCTTTTCATTATATTATCGGCTTCCGGAAGTCCCATTCTCTCCAACATTTCCAGGCATTTCTCATAAGCTTCTTTTTTGGGGATTTTTTGGTGGGTGCGGATATACTCCACATACTGGGCGCCGATCTTCCGGATGGGATTGATCATGGCTGCGGAATCCTGAAAGATCATGGAAATCTCTGTCCCTCTAAGCTTTCTCCACTGGTCTTTGGAATACTGAAGGAGAGATTTTCCCTCAAACCGGATATCTCCTCTGCTTACGTGTCCTCCCCCTGAAAGACAGCCCAGCATTGCCCGGATCACCGTGGTCTTTCCGCTGCCGCTTTCTCCTACGATACTGATAATCTCTCCTTTTTTCATCTCCAGGTTTATATCCTGTACCGCGGGAGCCGGATTCTTTCCATATGTAACTGAAACATCCTGTATCCTCAGCATCCCATCTTCTCCTTTCTCCCTTTTCATCTTTTACCGGGCCGGCCGGATCTTGGTAGTGATCCAGTAGTAATCCATAGGAGTGATATCCGCCCCGGTAACAGTTTCTGCTCTGCTGGCAAAGGTGCTGTTATAATATCCGTGGACTAAAGTAGCCCCGTCATCAATAAGGATCTGCTGAAGCTCAACGATCAGCTCCTGCTGCTGATCCGGATCTGTCTCAGCCAGCAGCTGCTCATACAGTTCGTCATATTCCGCATTTGCATAGTATCCATAGGTAGCAGAATTTTTTGAATAAAAGTTTCCCAGGAATCCGGCAGGGTCTCCTGTAGGCACCACGATAGCATTTGAAGTGATCAGATCAAAGCTTCCTGCGCTCTGATTTGCCAGAGCGGTATCATAGTCCTGGACAGTCACGGTACAGCCGATTCCTATAGACTCCAGTGTTATAGACACTGCCTGGGCGAATTCGTCCAGATTACGGCTGGAATAGGCGATATAATTCAGGTTGATATTTTCCCCCTCCAGTTCCCGGTATCCGTCTCCGTCTGTATCTACAATACCGGCCTCGTCCAGGACCTCCACTGCTTTATCCAGATTGTAGGCATAAGTGTCCGTCAGCTGGTCATAACCGTAGGACAGTGAAGAAGGAAGTACCGAACAGCCTGGGGTATACATGCCTCCTACCGTCACATCGCACATGGTCTCATCATCAATAGCATAAAGGATCGCCTGGCGCAGAGCATCGTTTCCCAGGGCTCCTTTAAAATTAAAGTAAGAATTTCCCAGTCTTACTCCTGCTGTGGTTGAAACATAGTATGCAGGGTCCTCTTTCAGTTCTTCCAGATCACTGGCTGTTGTGATATTTTCCACCAGATCCACATCTCCGCTCTTTAAGGCCATGGCCTTTGTAGAACTGTCCTCTGTCAGATAAAGGGTGATCGTATCATAAGGAACTTCTCCATCCCAGTAATACGTATTTTTTTCCAGGTCCACCGTGGAATTTTCTGCCACTGCCGTTACCGCATAAGGACCGGTTCCGATCACTTCGCTGTCAATCACACTGGTGTCCACGATCCCGTACCAGGGATAAGCCAGGATCCCCGGCAGATTAACCGTCTGATTATCACATACCAGGGTCACAGTGCCTGCTTCATCATTCGCTTCTATACTGGAAAAAGTCACATACTGGGAAGGAGTAGAATTTCCCGTCCCATCAGTCTCTGCCTGATACACACGTTCCAGAGATTCTTTCACCACACTGGGGGTAAGTTGATTTCCATTGGAGAACTGAACACCATCCCGGATATGAAGGATCCAGGTAGTGTAGTCCTCTGTCTCATAAGAATCGCAGAGAGCCTCTTCCACCACAACATTTTCATCAAAGCGGAAAAGACATTCTCCGATCCCATATCTGAGAAAGCACCAGCTGGAATTTACATTGGTGATAGGATCCATAGAATTGGAATAATTATAACAGGAAAAATTCAGATGAGTCCCCTCTCCCGAAGGACCAGATCCTCCTCCCTTCTCTGAAGGACTTCCGGAACCGCCGCAGGCTCCCAGCGACCCTGCCATCATAACCGCAAGTACAAGGGCTGTGATTTTCTTTGTTTTTTTCATAAGTTGATAACTCCTTTTCAAAATCTATATTCTAAAATTTTTCTGTCGTTTTCTACTCATCTCTTGGATCCAGTACATCCCGCAGGCTGTCACCCAGAAGATTAAAGATCACTACTGTGATAAAGATGGCAAGTCCCGGAAAGATCATAAGCCAGGGCGCTGCGGTTATGTAGGCTCTGCCTTCATTAAGCATATAGCCCCATTCAGCTGCAGGGGGCTGGGCTCCGAACCCCAGAAAAGACAGGCCGGCAATCTCCAGCATCATGCTTCCGATATCTGTAGCTCCTGTGATCAGGATGGTAGGCAGTGCGTTGAGCAGCATATACTTACATAGAATATGAAAGGTTTTGGAACCTGTCACTCTGGCCGCAGCGATATAATCCTGATGATAGATCTTCAGTACCAGGCTTCTTGCAAGCCGGGCATATTTCGTCCAGCTGACAATGGCAATGGCGATCACTGCATTGCCAATGCTTGCCCCCAGGATCCCAGCCACCGCAATGGCAAGGACCATGCCCGGAAAAGAGATCATCATATCAGAAATGCGCATAATGACAGCATCCAGAATACCGCCGAAATATCCGGCTATGATCCCCAGAAAAGTTCCTGCGGCTACAATGATCCCCACCAGGGATAAAGCCGCCGCAAGAGAAGTCCTGGATCCGTAGATCACACGGGAAAAAAGATCTCTGCCCATCCGGTCTGTGCCGAACCAATGCTCAGAACTTGGCGGCTGGACTGCATCTGCCAGCACTGCCTCATAGGGATCATAGGGAGCCAGTAAAGGGGCAAAGACTGCTGTTCCCACCAGCAGGACTGCCAGGATAAAGAACACCGTAAAAGCCGGATTTTTCTTTATAAATGTCTTGATTTTTCTCATTCCCGCTCTCCTCCCTTCTTCATTCTGGGATCCAGCCGGCTGTAGGAAAGATCTACCAGCAGGTTCAGGACCATATAGATCAAAGCGATCCAGAGAACATATGCCTGTATCAATGGATAATCCATAGCTGTGATAGCATCTACTGCCAGATTGCCAAGTCCCGGATAGGAAAAGATCACCTCTACTACTGCTGTTCCCCCAAGCAAAGATCCGAAAGACAGGCCCAGCATAGTAATAAGGGGAAGAATGGAATTGGGCAGCACATGTTTCCATAAGATCACATGTTCCGGTATTCCCCTGCATCTGGCACCGGTAACATAATCCTGGTTCAGTTCTTCCAGAAAAGCTGTCCGCACCTGTCTGGTATACTTTGCCGCCATAGCAAAGGCCAGGGTAATTGTGGGCAGGATCATCTTTTCAAACCCCTGTCCATTGGATACCACCGGCAGCAGATCCAGCTGCACAGCAAATACATACAGCAGCAGAAGCCCCACCCAGAAATTCGGCATAGAGACTCCCAGGAAGGTGAAGCCTCTGACAATATAGTCTGCCGCTCCGCCTTTATGAGTGGCAGAAAGGATCCCGATAGGCACTGCCACTGCCAGCATCAGAACCAGAGACCCCAGGGCAAGCTGCAGCGTAGGCCACAGTCTGGCCAGCATCAGGTCAAGGACCGGCCTGCTGTAAGAATATGAAGTCCCGAAATCTCCGTGAAAGCAGTTCGCCAGCCAGTTTACATATTGTGTAAGGAAAGGCTCATTCAGTCCCAGAGATTCCCTGGTCTGTTCCAGGATCTGTTCGCCGGGTATCGTGCCGCTGGCTGCATACATAGCCCGGACCGGATCCCCCGGCGCCATGTAAGTCAGTAGAAAAGTCAGGAAACTGATCCCAAAAAGAACAATCATGATCTGCAGGATCCGGTTTAAGAAATTATATTTCTTCATCCGCTTTCCCCCTTCTTCTGTTTTTCATCCACTTTACTTTTCACTCCTTCCTATTATCTGCTGTGTACAAAGTTTCTATAATGAATCTTGCGGGAAAAAAACAGGAACAGAACATCCCTGTGTGAAAGGACTTGCAGCACAAAATCCGGAAGCGTCTAAAAACCACACTATAAGATAAATTTATGCATACAAAAAAGCACCTTCTTATCATCCGTAAGAATCATGCAAAATATCATTACAAGCAGTTCTCCTGACTTAAGATCATCGCCTCAAGACGCCTTCCCAGACTCCTCCATCCAGTGACATAATATCTTGAAACTCCCTAATACAGTGACGGGATCGTACCGGATTCCCACCGGTTTCTCTATGAATCCTTTCGGAACTTGTAACGGCTGGCCCAGAACCAGCATGCTTAATATTAAACTGAACTAACCTGAAATCATAACATGACCACGATCAGTTGGTTTTTAGTATATATTCTCTGGAAAATAATGTCAACCTTTTTCCAGATAAAGTAAAAAGTTCACAAATTTATTTTATTTTTGTTGACAAACTGGTGTTTTTGCACATATAATACTTTTAATAACTTTATCACATGTATGAAATGCAGTGACAAGGAGGAGTACATAATCGCCGGATGTCCAGAGAAGAGACGGCTGGTGGAAGTCTTTGTGAAGGGATTATGGAAGGTAGCCTTCGAGCAGTGGACCGAACCATGGTACATAAGGTATCATGCAGTAAGCTCCAACGTAATTTCCACGTTACAGGAAAGCAGTATAGTTTCTTCTGTACTGGCTGAGCGCAGAGAGTGATTCTCTGAAATTAGGTGGTAACACGGATCAATTCGCCCTAAGCTTTATGCTTAGGGTATTTTTATTCTACAGGAAAATTTTCCAGACTTTCCAATAGGATAAATAATATCAGAAGGCGTTCTTGAAAAAAGAGACAGGAGGTATCTCATATGAAACAGATCACAGGAAACAAATTGTTGGTAAAAGCCTTAAAGGAAGAAGGGGTGGAAGTTCTCTTCGGCTATCCCGGAGCCACCACGATCGACATCAGCGATGAACTATATAAACAGAATAATATCGACATTGTCCTTCCCCGTCATGAGCAGGCGCTGGTCCATGAAGCAGACGCCTACGCAAGGACCACAGGAAAGGTCGGAGTATGTCTTGTTACCAGCGGCCCAGGTGCGACCAATGTAGTCACCGGCCTTGCTACAGCCAACTATGACAGTGTGCCTCTTGTATGCTTTACCGGCCAGGTAGCCAGATATCTGATCGGAAATGACGCATTCCAGGAGGTGGATATCGTCGGCATCACCAGAAGCATTACCAAATACGGGGTTACTGTAAGAAGGCGTGAGGATCTGGGACGTATCATCAAAGAGGCCTTTTATATCGCCCGCACAGGACGGCCCGGACCGGTACTGGTGGACCTGCCAAAAGACGTAATGGGTGAACTGGGAAGTCCGGAATATCCCAAAACCGTCAACATCAGAGGGTATAAGCCTAACACCAGCGTTCATATCGGCCAGCTGAAAAAGGCTATCAAAGTTCTTGAAAAAGCAAAACGTCCTCTGTTTCTGGCAGGCGGCGGAGTAAACATTGCCAGAGCAGGAGAAATCTTTACTCAGGTAGTAGAAAAGACCCAGGTGCCGGTAGTAACTACTGTTATGGGCCGTGGAGCCATTCCTACCAATCACCCCCTGTTTGTGGGAAATCTGGGAATGCACGGAGCTTATGCCGCTAATATGGCAGTAAGCAACTGCGATGTACTGTTTTCCATCGGGACCAGATTTAACGATCGCATTACCGGAAAGCTCCACGCTTTCGCTCCCAATGCCAAAATCATCCACATAGACATTGATACAGCTTCTATTTCCAGAAATATCCAGGTGGATATTCCCATTGTAGCCGACGCCAAAGAAGCGATCACAAAAATGGCGGAATATGTAACCGAGCAGAACACCCAGAAATGGCTGGATCAGATCCAGAGCTGGAAGGAAGAACATCCTTTGACTATGAAAGACAGAAAGCTTATGAGTCCTCTGGATATCATAAGTGAGATCAACCGTCAGTTTGACGAAGCCATCCTCGTTACAGATGTAGGCCAGCATCAGATGCTGGTTGCCCAGTACGCGGAACTTACTCCCAAAAAACATCTGATCATGTCCGGCGGCCTTGGAACCATGGGATACGGACTTCCGGGAGCTATCGGCGCCAAGATCGGAAATCCGGACGTGCCGGTGATCGCCATCTCCGGAGACGGAGGCATGCAGATGAATATCCAGGAAATGGCTACTGCGGTTCTGGAGGAGCTTCCTGTAATACTTTGTATCTTTAACAATGAGTATCTGGGTATGGTCCGCCAATGGCAGAAGCTGTTCTACGGCAAACGCTACTCCATGACCAATCTGAAGGCAGGCGCCCTCTCCCGCCGCACAAACGGGGAAGAATTCCCATCAGAATATGTTCCCGATTTTGTGAAGCTGGCGGAAAGCTACGGAGCCAAAGGTATCCGGGTTATGAGTAAAGATGAGATCGCACCGGCTTTTGAAGAGGCGAAAAAGAACACCAAGGCGCCTACGATCATTGAATTTATCATCGACCCTGAGGAAATGGTATATCCTATGATCAAACCGGGCGGAACCTTAGAAGATATGATTATGGATTGTTAGGAGGACGGGAAAATGGAAAAAGGAATGAAAAAAAGATGGATTTCTTTATATGTAGAAAATCAGGTAGGCGTACTGTCCAAGATTTCCGGGCTTTTTGCCGGAAAGAGCTATAACCTGGACAGTCTGACAGTAGGTACCACAGAGGATCCTACCGTCTCCCGTATGACCATTGCCACTGTCAGCGATGACGAAACCTTTGAACAGATCAAAAAACAGCTGAACCGTATGGTGGAAGTCATTAAAGTCATTGACTTTACCGATATTTTTATCCGTATGAAAGAGATCCTCTATATTAAGGTAAAGAAATGTACGCCGGCAGATAAGGTAGAGCTTTTCCAGATCGCGGAAACCTTTAAAGCCAGAGTTATTGATTATGGAAAAGACAGCCTTCTTCTGGAATTTGTCCAGACGGCTACCAAAAACGACGCTGTCATCAAACTGATCAAAGAAGAATTTAAAACCATCGAAGTTGTCCGAGGCGGAAGCGTAGGCATTGAATCTATCAGTATGATGGAACGTTGATCAAAACTATAAGAAAAGAACCGGGATATGAAAGGATCTCACCGCTTCATACCTCGGTTCTTTTTTAATAAGTGGTTCTTTTTCTGTTGTCCTTTTTTCCGCATCTTACTGTTCCGCCGTTTCCATCAGATTAAAATCTTTCGTGAAAATCGCCAGAACAAATACAGTGCAGATTTGCAAAATAGATCGCATTATTTTCTACATATTTCGCTAGACGCTTTACAAAAGAAATTTTCTTTGTTACATTATTGTCATTCTTCATTGTTTTCATAATTCTTATCTCCTTTTAAAAATCTCCTGTTTTCTTTGTTACAACCATATGCTATCATGGGAGCAACAAGTGTTTTAGATGTTTTATTGACTGTTTTTAGGTCAAAATTGACTTTTCAAGGAGGTTTTTACATGAAACAGGCCATTTACGAACACCTCTATGATCTGGAAAATTCCAATATCGCCATTCATTATTATTCCAATCGGGGCTCCTATTTCCCCG
Organism: Candidatus Blautia avicola; assembly: GCA_019120515.1. Lineage (GTDB taxonomy): Bacteria > Bacillota > Clostridia > Lachnospirales > Lachnospiraceae > Blautia > Blautia avicola. The sequence continues at coordinate 10,060 of DWUY01000268.1, forward strand.
CCCACTGGCATCCGGCTATTGAATTGATCTATATCCTGAACGGCACCGGAGAGATCATTGTAGGAGGCGCCCGGCATGTCCTTGTACCGGGAGAATTTATCGTAATAGATGCTAATCAGATACATGAATCTCAGTGCGCCCAGGCTTCCATGGGGGTTACGATCCATGTATCCAGAGAGTTTCTTAAATCCTATACGGAAGATTCCTCCCTGCCCGGTATTGACTGTATGCGGGATACGCTGCAAAAGGAAAAGCTGCCGATCTATCTGGAAATATGCGGCCTGTTCAAAAAACTGGTTCCCATGTATATCCAGCAGCCGGCGGCTATGCGGCTTGGCAGCGAGGCTATTGTTATGGAAATCCTTTTTCACCTGCTTAACCATTTTTCTTGTCAGCTCCCGGCTTCTCAGATTCCCGGGACAGCCAGAAATCAGGAGCGGCTTCAGGAAATCCTCTTATATGTGGAAAAAAATTACCGGCATCCCATTCTTTTGGAAGATATTGCCGGAGAACTGGGACTGAACCGGGAATATTTCTGCCGTTTTTTCAAACAGCAGATGGGGGTGAATTTTACCCGCCATGTAAATCAGGTACGGCTTTCCCATATCCATCATGAACTGATCGCCACAGAAGATCCTATTATGGAGATCGTAGATCAAAACGGATTTACCAATTATAAGCTTTTTCACAAACTTTTTCGTGAGATCTATGGCTGCACTCCCAGAGAAGCCCGACAGGAAGCAAAAGAGGCACAGGAAAAATCCTCTCATATAAAGCAGATCCTTCCGGAATAATTTCCATATTCTTTTTTGATGAAAAACACAATTTTTCCACATTTATAAGGTAAACTTGAAGAAATACTATGTTGAGGAGAGTTTGACATGAAAAAAGAAAACCGAAAACTTGCCCAGCAGCGCCGGGCACAGGAAAGACAAAAACAGAAAAAGATCAGAAAACTGAAGAAATTTCTGGCCTGGTTTATCCCCGGTATCATCATCCTGCTTCTGGTCATTGTCCTTGTGGCAGACGCCGTAAGGAATGCCGGATCTGAGGATTCGCAGGAGGCGGAAACTACCGAAAGCACATCCGATACCGGATCTGAGGATACCAGTTCAGAAGACGGCAGCGCGGAAGAAGATTCCCAGGAAAGCGGCTCTTCCACTCTGTCTGCGGATACTTCTCTTACCGTAAAAGACGGGGATACCGTCAATATCGACTATGTAGGTTCCATTGACGGAGTAGAATTTGACGGCGGCAGCACCAACGGACAGGGAACAGATCTGACCATTGGCTCCGGACTCTATATTGATGACTTTGAAGAGCAGCTGATCGGATCCCATCCGGGAGACACGGTAGACGTAAATGTTACCTTCCCGGAAGATTATAATGCCGAAGATCTCCGGGGAAAAGACGCCCTTTTTGTGGTGACCATTAACGGCATCTATCAGAACGATTAACTGTACAACGAAAACGGAGCTGACGCAACTGTGAAAATCCCCCGTGATAAAGGCTGGACACTTTATCCGGGGGATCTTCTTTGTTTTTATTTATTTAGCCGTTCCGGGCAAAAAGTTTTCTTTTTGCCCCTCTTACAGAGAGAAAGCAGATCAGGCTGAACAGAGCCAGAACAAACAAGGCGCTCCACACATTTATCTGGATCAGATCCTCTTGCATGACTTCTCCCAATGCTCTGACGGAAAAGTAAGAGGATATGGTCATCAGCAGGAAAGGACAGTAATAAGCGAAACAAATTTCATTTCTCACAGCTTTTCCCAATGTTTTCCGGGATATCCCCATTTTTTCCAGGATTTCGTATCTTTCCCTGTCCTCATAGGCTTCATTCCCGATCTTCAGGAAAATAATGCTTCCTGCCGCCAGCATCAGGGTAACAAACATAAAAAGGCACAGGGAGTAAGTTACCCGGATATAGCTGTCTTCATTTAAGGAATCCTCCGTATAACTGACTCCTGTCATGCCCTCCTCTCCCTGCTGGGCAAGTTCCTGGAGCCAGGGTTTGGAGGCTTCTATATTGCCGGGATTTTCCAGACGATAATTATAGATATAGATCAGACTGCCCTGGCTTTTCAGCTCCTCGAAGGTTTTATCTGACACGATATAGGCCTCTGCATAGGTCTGGAGCTTTCCAAGATAAGGAGTTGTGGTAACGTCCACCTCCTCATAGGTTTTCTCACCGATATTTACAGTTGCAGGTTCGTTGGTGCCCACCAGACTGAAAAGGATCTCATGAAAAAGTTCAACCACCT
>DWUY01000269.1 GCA_019120515.1 Candidatus Blautia avicola
ATCGCTATGAGCTACGGCTATGTATATGTTGCACAGATCTCCATGGGTGCTGACTTCAACCAGACTGTAAAAGCTCTGACTGAGGCTGAGGCATATCCGGGACCATCTCTGATCATCGCTTATGCTCCATGTATCAACCATGGTATCAAGAAAGGTATGAGCAAAGCTCAGACAGAGGAAGAACTGGCTGTTAAGTGCGGATACTGGCACAACTTCCGCTTCAATCCTGCTGCTGAGAACAAGTTCACACTGGATTCCAAGGCTCCGGAAGCTGCAGATTACCAGGCATTCCTTGACGGAGAGGTTCGTTACAATTCTCTGAAACGCTCCAATCCTGAAAAGGCTGCAAAACTGTTCGCACTCAATGAGGAACAGGCAAAAGAGAGATATGCATATCTCCAGAAGCTGGTTACTCTGTACAGCAAGACAGAAGAGTAAGAGAAATAAAATCATAATTATATAATATATAATTAATACGTGTCCAAGCAGAAGAAAAGGCGTCTGTACCCGGGTTTCCGGGACAGGCGCCTTTTTTGCACATAGAGAACTCTGATTCCTATGCGCCAAAAGTTCCCGGAGGAAAATACGAGCATTGTAATAAGACATTCATGCAATGGAAAGCATGAAAAGGACAAGACTGCTCAAACAAAAAGAAGGAAAAAACGGTTGGATTTTGGAAAATGAAAATATAACCGTACGAGAAGAGTGAAGAGTACGGTCAGATTTAGAAAAATGGAAATATAACCGTACGAGAAGAGTGAAGAGTACGGTCAGATTAAAAAAAATGGAAATATAACCGTAAAAAGAGGTAAAAAAATACGGTTATATTTCAAAAGCAAAATATAACCGTAAAAAGGACAAGTGGAATACCTGTAAACTGGATTCGGATAAAAAGCATAAATAGCCTTTAATCCTCTTCAGCTTCTGCCTCAGGTTTTATTTTTTTGATCACGGTGCTGTCTCCGATACGGTGATTGATCACGGTATGTACCTGAATGCTGAGATCTTCTGTTTCACAGGAGAAGGTCTCGCCGTTTGCAGGAACCCGTCCGATCACATCACAGACATAACCGTTGTAAGTATCGAAATCTTCGATCGGAAGCTCAATATCCAGAGCCTCTGACACATCTTCCAGGTCTGCGGAACCCTGGATCTCCCAGGTGTTTTCCCCGATCTGCTGGATTTCCGGAGACTGTACGGCGTCCTCCAGTTCATAAAGATCACCTACCAGAGCTTCGATCAGGTCGTGGAGAGTGATCAGGCCGGACATGCCGCCATACTCATCAATAAGTACGGCAATGTATTTTCTGGAAGTCTTCATGTTCTGGAACAGAACGTTTGCTTTCATATTCTCCGGTACAAACCAGGGTTTATCAACGGCGTGTTTTACGATTTCCTCTTTGGATTTGTTTTCCATACGGAAATAGTTCTTTGTGTTCAGGATCCCTATGATATTATCTGTGTTTTCCTTATACACAGGATAGAAGGTGTGACGGCTTTCAAAGATGATCCCCTGCCAGGTCTCCAGGCTGTCGTTGATATCCAGAGACGTTACGTCAATACGGTGGGTACAGATCTGCTCTACAGAAATATCGTTAAAATCAAATACATTCTGGATCATTTCTGTTTCACTCTGATCAATAGTACCCTGCTGGCTTCCCTCAGAGAGCATCATGCGGATCTCTTCCTCTGTGACCTGTTCTTCGCTTTCGTTAGGGTCAATTCCCAGAAGTCTCAGTACGCCGTTGGTAGATACGGTAAGCAGGAATACCAATGGGGTAAAGATCTTGGAGATCGTATATAAAGGACCGGCCAGCGCCAGGGAAAGAGATTCTGTCTTCTTCATGGCAATACGCTTGGGGACAAGCTCGCCGAAGACCAGGTTAAAATAAGAAAGAATCACAGTAATGATAATAACGGCAACAGAACTTAACACAGTTCTGGGAATGGGTACCCCCATACCTATAAATAAGTCTACAAGAGGATCTGCGAAATAGTCTGCGGCGAAAGCACTGTTCAGGAATCCGGCCAGCGTGATCACTACCTGTATGGTAGCCAGGAATCTGGCAGGCTGTTCCGTCAGTTTTGTCAGTTTAATAGCTTTCTTGTTGCCTTCCTCTGTAAGCTTCTTCAGTTTCGCGTCGTTCATGGAAATCACAGCGATTTCCGCGCTGGCAAAAATGGCATTTAATAATATCAATACAATTAACAGTATGATCGAACCAATCATAATTTTTTATTATCCTCCAATGTTATATGATTATTTAGAAACGCAAAAAGGGACGGCCACACAAAAAAGAACAGAAAATCTCTGTTTGCTCCAAGTGTGACTGCCCCGTTATGTATTCATAATAATAAACATGGATTGGCAGAATTTCGATATTTGCAACTACAAGTGTCAGGATCTCCGTCCATGTAAATTTTCACATCCTTTCTGATTTGCTAATAAAATTATCATATCCAGCAGATATTGTCAAGAAAAACCTCTGTTAAGACCGGAGAAAAGGAAAGGTTTTTCTTCCTTTTAGCGGCAAAGAGTGCTATAATAATTATCAGAAAATTGTTCGTGAAAAAAGGGATTAACAGAAAATCTTGAGAGGAGGTATGAGTATGGAATTAGAAGCCAGAATGTTTAAAGTTTACGCAAAAGGGGACGAAAAGATCCAGTTGAAGATCATACCGGGGCATTTTGTTACGTCTCAGTCTCACATCAGCCATTATCTGGATATGACTACCATGAAAACCCGGTGCGCGGAGGCGGCCAGGATCGCAAAGCTCCTTTCCGGCAGATATGAAACGACAACTCCCGTTGATTCTATCATCTGCATGGACGGGCTGGAGGTGATCGGCGCCTTTCTTGCCGAAGAACTGGCAAAAGCAGGGGTACTGTCCATGAACGCCCATAAGACCATCTATATTGTTACCCCGGAATTCAACGCCAACGGCCAGGTGATCTTCCGGGATAATATCCAGCATATGGTACGGAACCGGAACGTAGTGATCCTTATGGGCTCTATTACCACAGGCGCCACGCTCCGCCAGTGTATGGAAAGCGTTTTATATTACGGCGGCGTGATACAGGGGGTTTCCGCTATCTTCAGCGCTGTGACAAAAGTGGCGGGACTGGATATCAATTCCGTATTTTATAAGCAGGATGTGCCAAATTATGAATCTTACCCTGCAGATCAGTGTCCTATGTGTAAAAAGAAAGAAAAGATCGACGCCATTGTCAACGGATACGGGTATTCAAAGCTGTAAAGATTTTAGATGCCCCTATCATCTTAACTGAAAATGTGCTATATTTATAGCCTGGGCAGATATTGCCCGGGCTATAAATCATAATCGGCAAAAGGAGACTGTCCATGGGGAATACTCCGTGGACCGTTGGGATAAAAATACAAATTTAGGAGGAATGACTATGCGATTGGAAGATATACCTGCATATGAGCTGCTCATGGAGCAGGAAATTTCCGATATCCATTCCAGAGGATATCTGCTGAAACACAAAAAAAGCGGCGCCAGAGTCATGGTGCTGGAAAATGACGATAATAATAAGGTCTTCAACATTGCTTTTCGGACTCCCCCCGCGGACAGCACAGGGGTGGCCCATATCCTGGAACACAGCGTATTGTGCGGTTCCAAACATTTTCCTTTAAAGGATCCTTTTGTAGAGCTGGTGAAAGGCTCTCTGAATACCTTTTTAAATGCCATGACTTATCCAGACAAGACAATGTATCCGGTGGCAAGCTGTAATGACCAGGATTTTAAAAACTTAATGCACGTCTATCTGGACGCTGTATTTTTCCCGAATATCTACGAAAAAGAAGAGATCTTCCGCCAGGAGGGCTGGCATTATGAAATGAAAGATCTGGACGGCCCTGTTACCATAAACGGCGTAGTTTACAATGAAATGAAAGGGGCTTTTTCTTCTCCGGAGGATGTGCTGGACCGGGAAATTTTTAACTCTCTGTTTCCCGATACCCCATACGGCGTAGAGTCAGGAGGGGACCCTGACTGTATCCCGGATCTGAAATACTCCCAGTTCCTTTCCTTCCACAGCCGCTATTATCATCCGGCCAACAGCTATATCTATCTTTACGGAGATATGGATATGGAGGAACGTCTGAACTGGATGGATCAGGAGTATCTTTCGAAATACGACGCTATTCCGGTAGATTCCCAGATCCCCCGGCAGAAGCCTTTTGATCAGATAAAAGAGATGGAAATGGAATATCCGGTGTCTGAAAGCGAACCTGTAGAGGAAAATTCCTACCTTTCCTATAATCTTGTAGTGGGCGACAGCCTGGACGTGGAACAGTGCATTGCTTTTGAAGTCCTGGATTATGTGCTGTTAAGCGCCCCGGGAGCGCCTCTGAAGCAGGTGCTGCTGGACGCAGGCATTGGCAAGGATATCCTGGGTTCCTATGAAGACGGGATCTATCAGCCGTTCTTTTCCATTGTGGCTAAAAACGCCAGACCGGAAAATAAAGAAAAGTTCCTTTCCCTGATCCGGGAAACTCTGGAAAAGATCGTAAAAGAGGGGATCGATCAGAAGGCTGTAGCCGCCGGGATCAATTACATGGAGTTCCGGTTCCGGGAAGCAGACTATTCTTCCTTCCCCAAGGGCCTGATGTACGGCATTGATGTATTTGACAGCTGGCTTTATGATGAGAGTAAGCCTTTTGACCAGCTTATGCGGCTGGATATCTACAAAAGCTTAAAGGAAAAAGCCGGCACCGGATATTTTGAAGAGCTGATCCGGAAATATCTGCTGGATAACACCCATGCTTCTGTGGTAGTGGTAAATCCCAAAAGAGGACTGGCGGCGAAGAGAGACGCCCGGCTGGAGAAAAAGCTGGCGCAGTACAAGGCTTCCCTTTCCCAGGAAGAACTGGAAAATCTGGTGAAAGCCACAGCTCATTTAAAAGAATACCAGGATGCGCCGGAAACAGAGGAGGCTCTGAAGACCATTCCTCTTCTGAAACGGGAAGATATCGCCAGGGAAACGGGAAAATTCTATAATACGGAAAAATACGCCGGAGATACCCTGATCCTCCACCACGATCTGTATACAAACGGCATCGGTTATCTGAACCTGCTGTTTAATACCAAGAAAGTGCCTGCCAGGCTGGTCCCTTACCTGGGAATCCTGAAATCCGTCCTGGGTTATGTGGACACGGAACATTATACCTATGGAGAATTGTTTAACGAGATCAACGCCAGGACGGGAGGGATCCTTTTCGGGATCCAGGTCTTTAGCAGCGCCCGGGACAACCGGCTGACCACCCATATGATGGGGATCAAAGCCAAGGCGCTGTATGAGGATCTGCCCTTTGTTTTCCAGATGATCCGGGAGATCATCTGCACATCCAGACTGGATGATGAAAAGCGGCTTTATGAGATCCTTGCCAAGATGAAATCCAGAATGCAGATGAGCATGGTTTCCGCAGGACATTCAACGGCGGTGAACAGAGCCCTGTCCTATTTCTCTGAGAACGCTTATTTCCAGGAGAAGATCGCAGGGATCGATTTCTATGATCTGATCGACGATCTGGAGAAGAATTTCCAGGAGAAAAAGGGAGAGATCATTGAAAACCTGAAAGAACTGATGGGACTGGTATTCCGGAGAGAAAATCTCATTGTCAGCTATACGGCGGATCAGGAAGGATACAAAGGACTGGAAAAAGAGATCCAGGGATTAAAAGAAGTCCTCGGGGAGGGCGAAACAGAAAATGTGGTCCTGAAGCCGGCGTTTGAAAATAAAAACGAAGGATTCCAGACCTCCGGCCAGGTACAGTATGTAGCCGCAGCCGGTAATTTCGCTGAGGCGGGATACGAATATACCGGCGCCCTCAGGATCCTGAAAGTAATGCTCAGCTATGAATACCTGTGGACCAATATCCGGGTAAAAGGAGGGGCTTACGGCTGTATGAGCGGCTTCCGCAGGACCGGGGACGGATTTTTAGTATCCTACCGGGATCCCCATCTGAAGAATACTCTGGAGGTGTTCCGGAAGACCGGAGACTTTATCCGGTCTTTTGACGCGGATGAGCGGGAAATGACCAAGTATATTATCGGAACTATCAGTGAGCTGGACGCGCCTCTGACTCCTTCTGCGAAAGGATCCATGTCTTTAAACGCATGGTTTTCCGGGATCACCAGAGAGGATATGCAGAAAGAGCGGGATGAGATCCTGGATGCTCAGCCGGAGGATATCCGGAACCTGGCAGGGATCGTGGACGCTATCGTAGGACAGGACCGGATCTGCGTCATCGGAAGCGAGGAAAAGATCCAGCAGGATAAAGAGGTGTTTAAGGAGATCAGACACCTGCTGTAAAAAGGAGAATTTATGAAGGAAGACTTTAAATCAGGATTTGCGGCGATCATCGGCAGGCCCAATGTGGGAAAATCTACACTGATGAATCATCTGATCGGACAGAAGATCGCCATAACTTCCAGAAAGCCTCAGACCACCAGAAACCGGATCCAGACCGTATATACCAGTGAAAGAGGACAGATCGTATTTCTGGATACGCCGGGGATCCACAAAGCAAAAAACAAACTGGGAGAATACATGGTAAACGTGGCCCAGAGAACTTTTCAGGATGCAGATGTGATCCTGTGGCTGGTGGAGGCTTCGGATTATATCGGCGCAGGAGAGCGGCACATTGCCCAGCAGCTGAAAAGGACAAAACTGCCGGTGATCCTGGTGATGAATAAGGTAGACAGGGTAGAAAAAAAGGAGATACCAGGCTATATAGAAGCCTACCGCAAGATCCTGGATTTCGCCGAGATCGTGCCGGTTTCTGCCCTGAGATCTGTAAATCTGGATACCCTTCTGGACTGTATTTTCAAATACCTTCCCTACGGGCCCCAGTTTTATGATGAGGATACAGTGACAGATCAGCCCCAGAGGCAGATCGTGGCAGAGATGATCCGGGAAAAGGCTCTCCGCTGCCTGGAGGAGGAAATCCCCCATGGTATTGCCGTGACCATAGAACAAATGAAAGAGCGGCCTGAGGGAGGACTGGTGGATATAGAGGCCACCATTATCTGCGAAAGAGATTCCCATAAAGGGATCATCATAGGAAAACAGGGAGCCATGCTGAAGAAGATCGGCAGCCAGGCAAGGGCCGAGATCGAGAAAATGCTGGAGGAGAAAGTAAATCTCAAGCTCTGGGTCAAGGTAAAAAAAGACTGGAGAGACCGTGATTTTCTCATTAAAAATTTCGGATATGATAAGAAGGAAGTCTGATGAGCGATCTGATCACTGTGACCGGTATGGTATTGTCTGCCATGCCGGTGGGAGACTATGACAAAAGACTGGTGCTCCTTACCAGAGAACGGGGAAAGATCACAGCTTTTGCAAAAGGGGCCAGGAGGCAGAACAGTTCCCTTCTGGCTGCGGCTAATCCCTTCGTCTTTGGATCTTTCTTTCTCTATGAGGGGAGGACGGCCTATCAGATGCGTTCCGCCTCAGTGATGCATTACTTTTCGGAGCTGGCAGGGATCCAGCCGGGAGTGTACTATGGATTTTATTTCCTGGAGCTGGCGGACTATTACGCCAGAGAAAACGCCGATGGAAAGGAAATGCTGAATCTTTTGTATGTTACCTTAAAGGCCCTGGTAAAAGGACAGGTGGATAATGTACTGATCCGGTATATCTTTGAGCTGAAGATCATGACGGTGAACGGAGAGTATCCTTCTGTGTTTACCTGCGCATCCTGCGGCGCCGCAGAGAATATAGAATGGTTTTCTGTGGAAAACTCCTGTGTTTTTTGTTCCTCCTGCGGCAGGACCCAAAAAGGACTGATCCATATAAGCCCTGCCGCCCTGTATACCCTGCAGTTTATTATTGCGGCAAAACTGGAAAAACTTTACTCCTTTACTGTGACCAAAGAGGTCCGGGAAGAGGTGGGAAGAGTGATGCGGGCTTATATGAAAAGGTACATAGACCGGGAGTTTAAAAGCCTGGAAATCCTGAAAATCATGGACTGACCGGGAAAAAACAGCCGTTTAGTGGTTGAAAAGAAGAGCAGCAGCAGTTATAATATGGCTTATTGGTGAGATAATCCCAGGGATCCAGGGGGATTTCTGTGGAAATATGTTGTAGCAGAGGAGATCATACAATGGAAAAGACAATGGAAAAAATCGTTGCCCTGGCAAAATCCAGAGGTTTTGTGTATCCGGGTTCTGAGATTTACGGAGGCCTGGCTAATACCTGGGATTATGGAAACCTGGGCGTGGAGTTAAAGAATAATGTAAAAAAAGCCTGGTGGCAGAAATTCGTGATGGAAAGTCCCTACAATGTAGGCGTGGACTGCGCCATCCTCATGAATCCCCAGACCTGGGTGGCTTCCGGTCATCTGGGAGGATTTTCCGATCCTCTTATGGACTGCAGGGAGTGTCATGAAAGATTCCGTGCAGATAAGCTTATTGAAGATTATTGCGCAGAACACGATATCAAACTGGAAGGCAGCGTAGACGCCTGGAGCCAGGAAGAAATGAAAAACTTTATCGAAGAGCACAATGTTCCCTGTCCAAGCTGCGGAAAACATAATTTCACAGATATCCGTCAGTTTAACCTGATGTTCAAGACTTTCCAGGGCGTTACAGAGGACGCTAAGAATACCGTATATTTAAGACCTGAGACAGCCCAGGGAATCTTTGTAAACTTTAAAAACGTACAGAGAACTTCCAGAAAGAAACTGCCTTTTGGTATCGCCCAGATCGGCAAATCTTTCAGAAACGAGATCACGCCTGGAAACTTTACGTTCCGTACCCGTGAATTCGAGCAGATGGAACTGGAATTCTTCTGTAAACCGGATACAGACCTGGAATGGTTCGCTTACTGGAAGCAGTTCTGTCTGGACTGGCTGTACAGCCTGGGACTGAAGAAAGAAGAAGTCCGTTACCGTGACCATGATAAAGAAGAGCTGAGCTTCTACAGCAAGGCTACTACAGACGTGGAATTCCTCTTCCCGTTTGGATGGGGCGAGCTGTGGGGGATCGCAGACAGAACCGATTACGACCTGTCCCGCCATCAGGAAGTATCCGGACAGGATCTGACCTACTTTGATGATGAGACAAAAGAAAAATATATCCCATATGTTATTGAGCCTTCCCTTGGCGCAGACCGTATGGTGCTGGCTTTCCTGTGCAGCGCCTATGATGAAGAAGTCCTGGATGCGGAAAAGAACGACGTCCGGACAGTCCTTCATTTCCATCCGGCTCTGGCGCCGGTGAAGATCGGGGTCCTGCCTCTTTCCAAGAAACTGGCAGAGGGCGCCCAGAAGGTTTACCAGCAGCTTTCCAAGAAATACAACTGTGAATATGACGACAGAGGAAACATCGGAAAACGCTACCGCCGTCAAGATGAGATCGGTACTCCTTTCTGCATTACTTATGATTTTGACTCTGAAAACGACGGAGCTGTTACGGTAAGAGACCGTGACACCATGGAACAGGAAAGAGTAAAGATTGAAGATCTGAAAGCTTATTTTGAAGATAAGTTTGATTTCTGATGATGGAAATGGACGAAAGAGAAGAATTCCTCAGGAAGGACCGGGAGAGAGAAAAAAGACGGGAGCAGCGGAGGCTCCAGAGAGAAAAAGAACTGAAAAAACGGATGGCGGCAGGCGCCGCAGCGCTGGCAGTGCTGGTCCTGGCGCTGATCGCCGCCATTACGGTGGGGATGAACCTTTCCCGAAAAGCCAAAGCAGAAGCCGCAAAGGAAAAGGCCCAGCAGGAAAGGCTGGCTCTGGAACAGGAGCAGGAAGACAATACCATAGAGCTTCTGGCAGTGGGCGACAATATTGCCCACAAGACTATCCGTGAAACAGGTATGCGGGATGACGGGCCCTGGAACTATGATCAGGTATATGCCCATGTGAAAGAAGATGTGGAGGCAGCAGACCTGGCAGTGGTGACTCAGGAAACCATTTTTGTAGAGGACAGAAATAATGTGTCCGGCTATCCCACCTTCGGCACACCGCCGGAATTTGGAGACGCTCTGGTAAATACGGGTTTTGACGTGATCGCCAGCGCTACCAATCATTCCCTGGATAAAGGCACGGACTCTATAGAATATACGATGAACTGGTGGAAAGAAAATCATCCGGATATTTCTGTGCTGGGGCTTCATGACAGCGAAGAGGCGGCCAGTGAGATCCCGGTCATTACCTGCAAAGATCTGAAACTGGCCATGCTGGATTATACTTATGGGCTTAACGGCCTGGAGCTTCCCCAGGGAAAAGAATATATGGTGGATGTTTTTGACGAAGAACAGGCCAGAGAAGATATCCGTCAGGCAAAAGAACTGGCGGACGTGGTGATCGTGGTCATGCATGTAGGCGTGGAGTACGATCAGGACGTAGATGAGGAGACCCGGGAATGGACAGATATTTTCCTGGAAGAAGGCGTGGATATTGTGATCGGCTCTCATCCTCATGTGGTCCGGACAATGGAGACCCTTGCGGGAGAAGACGGACATAAAATGCTGGTCTATTATTCCCTGGGAAATTTCACTTCCACGCAGACGGATCTTCCCAGCCTGATGGGAGCCATGGCAAAGATCACAGTCCGGAAAAATGTTGAGACCGGCCAGATCGAGATCCCGGAGCATGAATTTATCCCGCTGCTCATGTATTACAATAAGGAGGTCCCTGAGGCGGCTATCTACAAGCTGGAGGATTATCCCCAGGAGCTTATAGAAAAGCATTATGTATATCAGAAGAATCCTGCGGAATTCTCACTGGAATATTACCAAAAACTTTTTGAAGAGACAAAAGCAAAAGGGAATGACGAAGATATCTGATATGCCGGAAAAGGGAAAGCATAAGATAGATCCAGAATTGTTCTAATTGTGCAAAATACATAAAAAAATTAAAATATTACAGAAAAGAATATGCAAAAGTCCATGTCGGTATTGCTGGCATGGATTTTTTTTGCTATAATACTGCTTATGGGGCCAATAGGAAAGGCCTGTTGATTCAGAAGGAGGAGTAGACACAATGGCAAAGAAAAGAAATATTATTGTTGGACAGTCAGGCGGACCTACCGCTGTAATTAACTCAAGCCTTGCAGGGGTATATAAAAACGCCATCGAGCGTGGATTTGACAAAGTATACGGAATGCTTCACGGGATCCAGGGCCTTATGGACGAACAGTATGTGGATCTCTCCACACAGATCCATTCCGAACTGGATATCGAGCTTTTGAAAAGGACGCCGTCCGCCTTCCTGGGTTCCTGCCGTTTTAAGCTGCCGGAGATCCATGAAGACAGAGAAATCTACGAAAAAATTTTCGGGATCTTAAATAAGCTGGAAATTGATACTTTTATCTATATCGGCGGCAACGATTCTATGGATACGATCAAAAAACTTTCTGATTACGCGATTATTACAGGCCAGAGCCAGAAATTCCTGGGCGTGCCAAAGACCATTGATAACGACCTGGCCCTTACCGACCATACGCCCGGATTCGGAAGCGCTGCAAAATATATCGGCGCTTCTACAAAAGAAGTGATCCGCGACGCTCAGGGCCTGACTTATAAGAAAAATATGATCACCATCATGGAGATCATGGGAAGGAATGCCGGATGGCTTACCGGAGCTACGGCGCTGGCAAAATCCGAGGACTGCGACGGACCGGATCTGATCTATCTGCCGGAGGTTCCTTTTGATATCGATAAATTCCTGAAAAAAGTAAAAGAACTGCTGCATAAAAAATCTTCCATTGTCATCGCTGTTTCTGAAGGTATCAAGCTGGCAGACGGACGTTATGTGTGCGAGCTTGGAAACGTAGGAGATTATGTAGATGCTTTCGGTCATAAGCAGCTTCAGGGAACCGCCACATATCTGGCTAATTTCCTGGCGGCGGAATGCGGCTGCAAGACAAGAGCGGTGGAGCTTTCCACTCTTCAGAGAAGCGCTTCCCATATGGCTTCCAGAGTGGATATCGACGAGGCCTTTATGGTAGGCGGCGCCGCGGTAAAGGCGGCAGATGAAGGAGATACCGGCAAGATGGTAGTCATCGACCGTGTGTCAGACGATCCCTATATGAGCGCCACAGGTATCTATGATGTACACAGGATCGCCAATGAGGAGAAGCTGGTCCCACGTTCCTGGATGAACAAGGAAGCCAATAATGTGACAAAAGATTTTGTGGATTATATCAAGCCTCTGATCCAGGGAGATTATCAGCCTATCATGGTAAACGGCCTGCCGAGGCATCTGGTGCTGAAAATGAAGAGAAAATAAGCAAAACTTCAAAAAACTTGCTTGACTATCAGAGGTCTTATGTTTAAAATAATACTGTACAGGCATATTCTGCCTGCACCATGGAAAATATATTATGAACAGTATATTTTCTAGTATCTACTTTTAGGAGGAATGTTCAAATGGCAAAATGGGTTTACTTATTTAGTGAAGGAAACGCCAACATGAGAGAACTCCTGGGTGGAAAGGGAGCCAACCTGGCAGAAATGACCAACTTAGGCATGCCTATTCCTCAGGGATTCACAGTTACAACAGAAGCTTGCACAGACTACTACAATAACGGCAAGAAGATTTCTGAAGAAATTCAGGGACAGATTTTCGACGCATTAGCACAGCTGGAAGAAATGCAGGGTAAAAAATTCGGTGATACAGAAGATCCGCTGCTGGTTTCTGTTCGTTCCGGAGCAAGAGCATCCATGCCTGGTATGATGGATACTATCCTGAACCTGGGTCTGAATGATGTTGCAGTTGAAGGCTTCGCTAAAAAGACAGGCAATCCAAGATTCGCATATGATTCTTACAGACGTTTCATCCAGATGTATTCTGACGTAGTTATGGAAGTTCCAAAGTCCTTCTTTGAAAAGATCATTGACGAAGTAAAAGAGGCTAAGGGCGTTCATTACGATACAGAATTAACTGTAGATGATTTAAAAGAGTTAGTTAAGAGATTCAAAGCTGTTTACTCTGAAGAGATGGACGGCGAAGAATTCCCCCAGGATCCTAAGGAACAGTTAATGGGAGCTGTAAAAGCTGTATTCCGTTCCTGGGACAACCCACGTGCTATCGTATACCGTCGTATGAACGATATTCCAGGTGACTGGGGTACCGCTGTAAACGTACAGGCTATGGTATTCGGTAACATGGGCGACACATCAGGTACAGGTGTTGCATTTACACGTAACCCGGCTACAGGTGAGAAGGGTATCTTCGGTGAATACCTGATCAACGCTCAGGGTGAAGACGTTGTTGCCGGTGTTCGTACACCTCAGCCGATCAGCAAATTAGCTGAAGACCTTCCAAAATGCTACAAACAGTTCATGGAACTGGCTATGAAGCTGGAGAACCACTACCGCGATATGCAGGATATGGAGTTCACTATCCAGGAAGGTAAATTATACTTCTTACAGACACGTAACGGAAAGAGAACAGCTCCTGCTGCTATCAAGATCGCCTGCGATCTGGTTGACGAAGGCATGATCACACCAGAAGAAGCTGTTTGCCGTATCGAAGCAAAATCTCTGGATCAGCTGCTGCATCCTACTTTCGACGCAGAAGCTCTGAAAGAGGGCGAAGTGATCGGTACTGCTCTTCCTGCTTCTCCAGGAGCTGCTGCCGGTAAAGTATACTTCAGCGCTGAAGACGCAAAAGCTGCTCACGCAAAAGGCGAGAGAGTTATCCTGGTTCGTCTGGAGACATCTCCGGAAGATATCGAAGGTATGCATGCTTCCGAAGGTATCCTGACAGTCCGCGGCGGTATGACATCTCACGCAGCCGTTGTTGCCCGTGGTATGGGAACCTGCTGTGTATCCGGATGCGGCGAGATCAAGATCAGCGAAGAAGAGAAATGGTTCACATTAGGCGGATATACCTTCCATGAAGGCGATTACATCTCCTTAGACGGATCTACAGGTAAGATCTACAAAGGCGATATCAAGACTGTTGAAGCTTCTGTAGGTGGAAACTTCGGCCGTATCATGAGATGGGCTGACCAGTTCCGTAAATTACAGGTTCGTACAAACGCTGATACACCAGCAGATACAGAGAACGCTGTTAAATTAGGCGCTGAAGGTATCGGACTTTGCCGTACAGAGCATATGTTCTTCAACGAAGACCGTATTCCGAAGATCCGTAAGATGATCCTTTCCGATACAGTAGAGCAGAGAGAAGAAGCTCTTAACGAGCTGATCCCATTCCAGAAAGAAGACTTCAAGGCTATGTACAAAGCTCTGAAAGGCCGTCCAATGACCGTTCGTTATCTGGATCCGCCTCTTCACGAGTTCGTTCCTACAGATCCTGAAGATATTGCAGCTCTGGCAAAAGACATGGGTCTTACACCAGAAGAAGTACAGGCTCGCTGCGATGAACTTCATGAGTTCAACCCAATGATGGGACATCGTGGATGCCGTCTGGCTGTAACATATCCGGAAATCGCTAAGATGCAGACAAGAGCTGTCATCGAAGCTGCTATCGAAGTAAAAGACGAAATGGGCTATGATATCGTTCCTGAGATCATGATCCCATTAGTAGGCGAGAAGAAAGAGCTGAAATTCGTTAAAGATATCGTTGTTGCTACAGCAGAAGAAGTTATGAAGGAAAAAGGCGAGTACATCAACTACCATGTTGGTACTATGATCGAGATTCCTCGTGCAGCTCTGACAGCAGACGAGATCGCTGAAGAAGCTGAATTCTTCTCCTTCGGTACAAACGACTTAACACAGATGACCTTCGGATTCTCCCGTGACGACGCTGGTAAATTCTTAGGTTCTTACTATGAGAACAAGATTTACGAGTCTGACCCATTTGCAAAACTGGATCAGAAGGGTGTTGGCCAGCTGGTTAAGATGGCAGCAGAAAAAGGACGTGCTACAAACCCGACTCTGAAAATGGGTATCTGTGGAGAACACGGCGGAGATCCTTCTTCCGTAGAGTTCTGCCACAAAGTAGGACTGAACTATGTTTCCTGCTCACCATTCCGTGTGCCGATCGCAAGACTGGCAGCCGCTCAGGCAGC
>DWUY01000270.1 GCA_019120515.1 Candidatus Blautia avicola
GCGAATTTGTCGAGTATAGCTTTGAGACTATAGGCTCAAAGGGTTGCAGACTGAGCAATAAAATGTATAAATATTCTCGATTTTGATTAATGCGACAGCCCCTTATCTGTTCTGTCAGAGAATGTTAAACGCTATCCTGGACAGGAGCAGGAAATCCTTATGAGGAAGCAGCTTTCTGGTCAGGAGCCACCTGTGCCAGGATGATAGCCCCGAACATCAGCAGACAGCCCAGGATCTCTCTTGGAGTAAGTGACTGCCCAAGAATGATCCAGCCGGCCAGTACGGAAACTACAGATTCCAGGCTGAGGATCAGAGAGGCGATAGTAGGATCCGTGCCTTTCTGTCCGATGATCTGCAGAGTATAGGCAACGCCGCTGGAGAACACTCCTGCGTAGACGATGGGCAGCCAGGCGGACAGGATATCTGAAACATCCGGCTTTTCAAAGAGAAACATCAGTACACAGGAGAGCAGGCCGCAGACAAAAAACTGTATACAGGACAGTTTCACGCCGCTGACTTTATCTGTAAAGCGGTCAATGACCAGAATGTGGAGGGCAAAGCATAAGGAACACACCAGCATCAGAAAATCTCCCTGTCCCAGATAAAAGCTTCCTTTCATGCACAGAAGGTAGAGGCCTATAATGGCTATGACTACGCTGATCCAGATCTGAAAGGATACCCGTTTTTTAAGAAAGATTCCCAGGATAGGCACCAGGATAATATACAGTGCTGTGATAAATCCGGCCTTTGCCACAGTAGTATACTGGATTCCCACCTGCTGAAGAGTGGTGGAGAGAAACAGCATGATACCGCACAGCAACCCTCCGGTGATCACATCTCCTGGGCGGTCTATGGAGGTTCCTTTTGCCGGATCCCCGTCTTTAACGGCCTTCTTTTTCTGTCCGAAGAGGACTACGCAGGGGACCAGGACAATGCCGCCCAGTAAAGAACGGACGGCATTGAAGGTGTAAGGGCCGATGTAGTCCATCGCCACGCTCTGAGCGACAAAGGCTACGCCCCATATAAGTGCTGTTAAAAACAGCAGGATAAAATTTTTTGAATGTTTTGCTGACATAACTGCAGTCTCCCAATGGTGTGATAGATTTTATATGCAGGAAACCGGACCTGGGATTTGGGCCGGTTTCCTGAAAATGATCTTACTCCAGCATCTGATGATATTCCTGGAGAGATTTCAGAGGAGAGGCCTCTTTGTTCAGCACCGCATGGATGCCTTTAGCGCTGGCCAGAGCAGCGGACATGGTGGTGATATAAGGGATCCGTTTGTTGATGGCTGTTTTCCTCAGATAGGAATCATCATACTTGCTCTGTTTTCCTGCCGGCGTATTGACGATCAGATCGATCTGTCCGTTTACCATGGCGTCATAGATATTGGGACGGCCTTCCTGAAGCTTTTTCAGCGCCTTGCAGGACACGCCGTGTTCATTAAAATAGCCGGCGCAGCCTTCTGTGGATACGATCTCAAAGCCCAGTTCATGAAGCTGTTTTGCCACTTCCAGCGCCTCAGGCCGGTCTTTTTTATTCACACTGACAAGGGCGGTCCCTCCAAGGGGCAGTTTGGCGCCTGCAGCCTCCTCGGCTTTATAGTAAGCCATGCCGAAGGTCTCCCCAAGGCCAAGAACTTCTCCGGTAGAACGCATTTCCGGTCCCAGAAGAGGGTCTACCTCCGGGAACATATTAAATGGGAAGACTGCTTCCTTTACTCCGTAGTAAGGATGTTCTTTTTCCTCATATTTGGTCACATCCGGACGGGAGCCGGTAAGTTCATAGGTCATCAATTTTGTTGCGATATTGGCCATGTTGATGTTGCAGACCTTGGATACCAGAGGCACGGTACGGGAAGCTCTGGGGTTTGCCTCCAGAACGTAAACCTTTCCTTCACAGATGGCATACTGCATGTTCATCAGCCCAACAACGCCCATTTCACAGGCAATAGCCGTAGTATATTTCCGGATCAGATCCTTATGTTCTTCGGAAATCTCTACAGAAGGGATCACACAGGCGGAATCTCCGGAGTGGATGCCGGCCTGTTCGATATGCTGCATAACCGTAGGAACAAAGGCGTGGGAGCCGTCGGAAATAGCGTCTGTCTCGCATTCCAGGGCGTTTTGAAGGAACTTGTCCATCAGGATTGGACGCTCCGGCGTTACGTTGATGGCCGCGGCCATATAGTCTTTAAGCATATCGTCGTCATAAACCACTTCCATGCCTCTTCCGCCTAAAACGTAGGAAGGACGCACCATCATAGGATATCCGATCCGATGGGCGATCTCCAGGGCTTCTTCGATGTTGACGGCCATTCCGGATTCCGGCATAGGAATCTCCAGCTTCTGCATCATGGCGTTGAACTGGTCGCGGTCTTCTGCCATATCAATAACTGCAGGAGAAGTACCAAGGATATGAGCGCCCCGTTTTTCCAGTTCTGCGGCAATGTTCAGAGGCGTCTGGCCGCCGAACTGGACGATGATGCCCAGAGGCTTCTCCTTGTTATAGATGGACATAACGTCTTCTACAGTAAGAGGCTCAAAGTAAAGTTTGTCCGAAGTATCATAGTCTGTAGATACCGTCTCCGGATTGCAGTTTACCATGATCGTCTCAAATCCCAGTTCTCTTAAGGTAAAGGCCGCATGAACGCAGCAGTAGTCAAATTCGATACCCTGTCCGATACGGTTGGGACCTCCGCCCAGGACCATGACTTTGCGTCCCTCAGACACAGAGGCTTTGTCTTCTCCGATATAAGTGGAGTAGTAGTAGGAAGCCGGCTCTTTTACTGCGCTTACAGGAACGGCATCCCACCGCTGGGAAAGTCCCAGGGATTCTCTTCTCTTAAACAGTTCCCACTCGTCTGTATGAAGGATCTGGGCCAGATACCGGTCAGAAAAACCGTCTTTTTTAGCCTGGATCAAGAGATCATCAGGCAGTTCCTTATCCTGATATTTCAGGATCTCTTCTTCCAGATCCACCAGTTCTTTCATCTGTTCCAGGAACCACATCTTAATATGGGTCATGTCGTAGAGTTTCTCTAAAGAAGCCCCTTTGCGGATCGCTTCGTAAAGCAGGAACTGACGCTCGCTGGTAGGTTCCGCCAGTCTCCGGTACAGTTCTTCCAGAGAAAGACTGTTAAAGTCAGAGGCAAAGCCCAGGCCGTAGCGGCCTTTTTCCAGAGAACGGATGGCTTTCTGCAGAGCTTCTTTGTAATTCTTACCGATGGACATGACTTCGCCAACGGCTTTCATCTGGGTTCCCAGTTTGTCCTGGGAGCCTTTAAATTTTTCAAATGCCCACCGGGCAAATTTGATAACCACATAATCCCCCGATGGTTTGTATTTTTCCAGTGTTCCTTCCTTCCAGTAGGGGATCTCGTCCAGGGTCAGTCCTGCGGCCAGAAGGGCGGATACATAGGCGATAGGGAAGCCTGTGGCCTTGCTGGCAAGAGCAGAGGACCGGGAGGTCCTTGGATTGATCTCAATGATAATAATACGGCCGGTCTTGGGATCATGGGCAAACTGCACGTTGGTACCCCCGATAACGCCGATGGATTCTACAATGGCGTGGGCCTGTTTTTCCAGCTCATCCTGGACTTCCTGGGAGATCGTCAGCATAGGAGCGGCACAGAAGGAATCTCCCGTATGTACCCCCATGGGATCGATGTTTTCAATAAAGCATACAGAAATCTTCTGTCCTTTGGCGTCACGGACAACTTCTACTTCCAGCTCTTCCCAGCCGATGACAGATTCTTCGATCAGGATCTGGTTTACCATAGAAGCGGCGATGCCTCTGGCGGCAACCTTCCGAAGTTCTTCTTCGTTATAGACAATTCCTCCTCCGGTCCCGCCCATGGTATAGGCAGGACGGATCACACAGGGATATCCCAGTTCTCCGGCGATCTTTAAAGCCTCTTCCACGGAATAGGCCGGGGCGCTTTTGGCCATTTCGATCCCAAGCTTGTTCATGGTGTTTTTAAACTCAATACGGTCCTCGCCGCGGCTGATAGCGTCTACCTGGACACCGATGACTTCTACATGATATTTATCCAACACCCCTGCATGGTACAGCTCCTCGCAGAGATTCAGTCCCGACTGTCCTCCCAGGTTGGGGAGAAGAGCATCCGGCCGTTCCTTTGCGATGATCTCTGTGAGACGGTCTACATTCAGCGGCTCAATGTAAGTCACATCAGCGGTAGAAGGATCCGTCATAATAGTGGCCGGATTGGAATTTACCAGCACGATCTCATAGCCAAGGCTTTTTAAAGCCTTGCAGGCCTGGGTACCGGAATAGTCAAATTCACAGGCCTGTCCGATGATAATAGGTCCGGAACCAATGATTAAAACTTTGTGGATATCATTTCTCTTTGGCATAAAAACCTCCCATATATAAAATTTTTGTAAAACATCTCCATAATCCAAGTATACCATAGTGACAGAAGGTGAAGCAATAAAAGAAGAGATAAAAATCAACCCGGGAGGTTTTCCTTTACCATGACAGAATTTTCTGCTATACTGGCCTCAAATCTAATAATTTTCCGACAAAATTTAGTAATTGTTGGGAAAAGTATACCAAGGAGGACAGTTATGATCGAGGTGAAAAATCTGACCAAATACTATAAGGGCAGCCATGGAGCAGCGGTAAAAGACGCTTCTCTTACTGCCATGCCGGGAGAGATCACCGTACTTTTAGGGCCTAATGGGGCGGGAAAGTCTACCACTATCAAAAGCATTGTAAATCTACTCAGATATAAAGGAGAGATCCTGATCTGCGGCTATCCCAATAACAGCCTGGAGGCAAAGAAGCAGTTCGGCTATATCCCGGAAGTACCGGTGCTCTATGACCTTCTTACAGTAGATGAGAGTATAGAATTTATCGGAAAAGCCTACCGACTGGATAACTATAAAGAGACGGGAGATAAGTATCTGGAAATGTTCCAGCTGACGCAGCAGAGGCATAAACTGGCAAAAGAACTGAGTAAAGGTATGAAACAGAAACTGAGTATGATCCTGGCCCTGCTGATCCAGCCGAAAGCCCTTCTGGTAGACGAACCTATGGTGGGCCTGGATCCTGCCAGTATTGAAGAAGTCCTGAATCTTCTGGTAGAACTGAAAAACCAGGGAACCGCTATCCTGGTCAGCACTCATATCATTGATGTGGTCAACGAGATCTGGGACTGTGCCTATATCATGAATCACGGGGAGATCATCCGCCGGATACACCGGGGAGAAGAGGGCAGTGAAACACTGAAACAGATTTTCTTTGAAGCTACAGCGGAGGAAGAATAGATGAAATCATTGTTATATTTGTCTTTTTTAAAAGTGAAAGGAACTGTGCGTAATCAGTTCCGGACCCCGGCCTCTGCGTTGATCACAATTTTTCTCATCCTTCTTTACGGCGGGCTGGTGATCATGGCTTTTGTCACATCCTCAGACAATCCGGCGGCAGAGGGAACGATAGATACCAACACTGCTGTCCTGATCGGGATCGGCATGACTGCTATTTTTGCCTTTACAGTAATGCTTAATAAGAGAAAGGCACTGGTCTATGACACAGACGCCTACTATCTTTTTGCAGGCCCCTACACCAGAAAACAGGTAAACGGCTATATTCTGTTCCAGTCTCTTAGGCAGGGCGTGCTGTACGGCCTTTTGGGATGTTATATGATTGCTATGTTTTCTATGGCCGGATATTTTACCATTCCTTATTTTCTGGTATGCTTTGTGGATCTGACGCTGATGCTGGTCTTTTTCCTTTTCCTTACGGATTATATTTATATGTGGGGGCTGGTGAATGAGAAGTATAAAAAGTGGAATTACCTGCCTGTGACCGTGGTGGTGATCTGTACGGCCCTGGTATTTTTCTGGGCAGTCCATCGGTCCGGCTATGATCTGAAAAGCGGTTTCCTGCTGTTTGCGGCCAGCCGGGAATTCTATCTGGTCCCTTTTTTTGGCTGGACCAAGTGGGCCATCGACGGTTTCCTTCAGGGGCAGTATCTTTTTACCCTGGGCGGAACGATTCTTCTTCTTGCATGCTGTCTGATCGTTGTGGTATTCTTTTTAAGATTTGACAAAGACATTACGGAGCAGGCAGTGGCGGACGCGGAGGAGGCAAGTGCCTTTCTGAGAAGAGCAAAGGCCAACGGAGGACGGGCCAGGATCGAGGATGGAAAAGTGAAAAGGGTGAAAGGGGAATTTGCTCCCGGAGCAAAAGCAGTCCTATCCAAGAACCTTCTGATCATGCGGAAAACTGGAAATTTCCTGAGAAAACAGGATTTAGCTATCATTGTTTTTTATTTTGTGATCAGTCTGATCGTCCTTCCGGATAACGTCTTTTATATGTTCTGCTATATGATGATCATCTGGCTGTTTACCCTGATCCAGGATTCGGATCTTCTCCGGGACCTGAACAACTATCAGATCTACCTGATCCCGGACAGTCCTTTAAAGAAACTGGTATATGCCATGATCCCCGCTTATCTGAAGATCGGGATCATTATGAGTGTTTCTGTGATATTCGCCGGTATCTTTACCAGAATGGCGCCTCTGGATATCCTTCAGTATCTGGTCATGCTTCTGGGATACAGTCTGATCTTTGTTGCCGGAACGGTGCTTTCTGTGAGGATCTTAAGGAGCAGAGCCAATGTAATGCTGGAATCTTTCCTGCGTATGCTGATCATTGTGGCTGCGGCGGTTCCTTCTCTGGCCATCGGACTGGTTATTGTCCTCCTTACCGGTATGTACCGTACCCCCGCTCTGTTGATGGGGGTCTTTACCATTGTCAGCCTTGTGATGAATATCCTGGTTTCTCTGGTGATCATAATCGCCTGCCAGGGCATGATGAATGGAAGAGAAGTATAGAAGAAAAGAGGAAGAGAACATGTTAAATTCAAAAGATGAGATCAGGATCAGTCAGGCCATCGTACATATTATGGACCCAGGACTGGGAATGCCGGTGCTTTCAGATGCGGTACTGGATCTGGGGCCGGATCTGGCAGATTTTCTGAAAGCTCACATTTACCGGATCGATACCAGTGATGATGTGAAAAACTGCAGCTTTCTGGAGGATTCCCCCATATTTCCTTTGGTAGAAGAGTGGGATGCAGAAAAATTTGTTGAGGTCTCCCAGAAGATCGCAGGACAGCTCTATACGATCATGAGCCAGAATATTGACATTCCCGGGGCGGATCTGCTGACAGTGGAATATACCGTAGAAAAGCATAGATACCTGGCTCTTTTGAAAATGAACTATAAAACTTCCTATACCCATCTGACCAACTCAGACCCCTGGGGGAATAATAACGATATCATCCAGCAGAAAGCCATTCTCCCGGGAGAGACCCAGAAGCTTTCCGAGGCAGCCCTGATCGATCTGGACGCCCCTGAGTATGTGCGGCTGGTGGAAAAAAAATATGAGGTCAACGGGGGAAAGACCAATTATTTTTCCAAACTGTTTTTAAAATGCTCCGGCGCCCTTTCGTCGAAGTCCAAGCTTTCCATTGTCAGCAAAGCGGTGGCTGATGTACAGAAAAAATATTTTAATGAATCAGAGCAGTTTGAGGTCCAGATGGAGACCAAAAGTATCTTAAATCGGGAATTTACGGAACAAGGAGGCTTTCAGATCCCGGAAGTAGTGGACAAGATCTTTAAGGATCATCCTGATATGAAAGAAGAAGTCCAGGAAAAACTGGAGAAATATCATCTCAATGAAGCTGCGGTGGAGCCTCAGAATCCTGCCACCACCAGGAAATATATGACCCAGCGACTGCTAACGGATACCGGGATCGAGCTGAAGATCCCTATGGAAGAATACAATAATAAAGACCGGATTGAATTTATCACCAACTCCGACGGGACTATTTCTCTTCTGATAAAAAACATCGGAAGTATTGAAAGCCGGTAAAGAACCATGGTATACTAGCCGCAGGGCGGCTAGTGTGCTGGCGGTGGCCAAATGAACATAAATGCTCGCTTGGCTCCCCGCTTTGCGGTATAATATCTTCCGTCTAAAAATGTAAAAAAAGAGGTAAAGAAAAATGGAAAGAGAAAGATTTTCTTCCCGGATCGGTTTCATCCTGATCTCTGCAGGGTGTGCCATAGGTCTGGGAAATGTCTGGCGTTTCCCCTACATTACAGGGAAATACGGCGGAGCGGCTTTCGTGCTGATCTATCTGTTTTTCCTGATCGTTATGGGGCTTCCTATCATGGTCATGGAATTTGCTGTGGGACGTGCCAGTCAGAAAAGTATTGCCCTGTCTTTTAATGTCCTGGAAAAGAAAGGGGCCAAATGGCATCTCTACCGCTATGTGGGGATCGCGGGAAATTTCCTGCTGATGATGTTCTATACGACTATCGGCGGCTGGATGCTGATCTATTTCTTTAAAATGCTGAAAGGGGATTTTGTTGGGCTGGACGCAGAAGGCGTCAGCCAGGTTTACGCGAATCTGACCACAGATCTTCCTACTATGCTGATCTGGATGCTGATCATTGTAGTCTTAGGTTTCCTGGTCTGCTCTATGGGGCTTCAAAGCGGTGTAGAAAGGATCAACAAGATCATGATGGTGGTGCTTTTCCTGCTGATGGTAGTGCTGGCAGTAAATTCCAGTCTTCTGCCGGGAGCTACAGAGGGACTGAAGTTTTATCTTCTTCCGGATTTCGGAAAGCTGACAGACTATCCCATTTCTGAAGTTATATTCGCAGCTATGGGACAGGCTTTCTTTACACTGAGCTGCGGGATCGGAGCTCTTGCTATTTTCGGAAGCTATATCGGCAAAGAGAGAAAGCTTACAGGAGAAGCCATAAATATTCTGGTGCTGGATACCTGTGTGGCGCTTATCGCAGGGCTGATCATTTTCCCTGCCTGCTCTGCCTACGGCATTGATCCCGGCGAGGGACCAGGCCTGGTATTCGTCACCCTGCCAAATGTATTTAATCATATGGCGGGAGGAAGGATCTGGGGAGCCATGTTCTTCCTGTTTATGACTTTCGCCGCGCTGACCACTATTATCGCTGTATTCCAGAATATCATCTCCTGCGCCACAGACCTGTGGGGATGGAGCTTAAAGAAAGCCACGGTCATTAATGGGATCGCGATCGCAGTTCTTTCCCTGCCCTGTATCTTCGGGCTGACGATCTGGAGTGATTTTACTATCCTGGGGAAGAATATCATGGATTTTGAGGACTTCCTGGTGAGCAACAATATCCTGCCTTTAGGTTCTCTGATCTATCTGCTGTTCTGTGTGACCAGATACGGCTGGGGCTGGGATAACTTTATAAAAGAGGCAAATACGGGGAAAGGTATTAGCTTCCCGAAAAAGCTGAAAGTTTATTTTACTTTTATCCTGCCGATCATTATTTTGTATATCTTTTTCCAGGGATACTGGAGTCTGTTCCAGACCCTGTAAAAACTAAGAAGGACTGCTGCCCTGAGGACAAGATCCGGGGGCGGCGGTCCTTTTGCTTCAGAGTTTTTGAATTTTAGAAATATTTCTTGAAATTGTACACTTTTCCCGGTATACTAAAGAAAAGCGTCAGATATTGTATTGGTATGTGATGCAGCAGGACACTAAAGTAAGATAAAGGAGCTTGAATAATGAAGAGAATATTACTGAAATTAAGCGGAGAAGCTCTTGCAGGACCGAAAAAAACCGGCTTTGACGAAGATACGGTAATGGAAGTGGCAAAGCAGGTAAAGGTTCTGGTAGAAGAAGGTATCCAGGTAGGAATCGTTATCGGAGGAGGCAATTTCTGGAGAGGACGGACCAGTGAGAATATTGACCGTACCAAAGCGGATCAGATCGGGATGCTTGCTACCGTCATGAATTGTATTTATGTTTCAGAAATTTTTCGCGCCGCAGGTATGAAGACCAGTGTGCTCACACCTTTTGAATGCGGTTCTTTTACAAAGCTTTTTTCAAAAGACCGGGCCAACAAATATTTTGAGCGGAATATGGTGGTATTTATGGCTGGCGGAACAGGACACCCCTATTTCTCCACTGATACCGCTACGGTGCTCAGGGCCATTGAGATCGAGGCAGACACCATCTTCCTGGCAAAGGCGGTAGACGGTGTTTATGACAGCGATCCTAAACTGAATCCCGACGCAAAGAAATATGATGAGATCAGTATCCAGGAAGTGATCGACAAAAAGCTGGCGGTTATGGATATGACTGCTTCCATTATGTGTATGGAGAATAAGATGCCTATGCTGGTATTTGGTCTCAATGAAGAGAACAGTATTGTAAATACCGCTCATGGCAGATTCACCGGTACTAAAGTACTGGTATAGGAAAATCCTTCCGAAATGGAAGAAGAGATAGAAACAGGAGGAAATATTTATGGCAACAGATGAAAGAATCCAAAAATATGAAAACAAGATGCAGAAAACCCTGGACGGTCTGGTAAAGGAATACTCTACTATCCGTGCAGGAAGAGCCAATCCGCATATTTTAGATAAAATTACCGTAGACTATTATGGAAGTCCTACACCTCTTCAGCAGGTAGCCAATATCATGGTACCGGAAGCCAGAATGATCCAGATCCAGCCCTGGGAATCTTCTATGATCAAAGAAATCCAGAAAGCGATCCTGGCTTCTGATCTGGGCTTAAATCCCAATAACGACGGAAAGGTGATCCGTCTGGTACTGCCGGAACTTACCGAGGAGAGAAGAAAAGAACTGGTCAAGGATGTAAAGAAAAAAGGAGAGGCTGCAAAAGTAGCTGTCCGCAATGTCCGCAGAGACGCCAATGATTCCTTTAAAAAGCTGGCAAAGCAGGATGTATCTGAAGATGAGATCAAAGAGCTGGAGGATAAGATCCAGAAGTCTACAGATAAATATGTAAAAGAAATCGATAAAGCAGTGGAAGAAAAATCCAAAGAGATCATGACTGTATAAAAACAGTAGAAGGGGCACATACAAAATGTAGGTATTGTGCCTCTTTTATGCGTAGGAGGAGAGAATTATGGTAGTTCCCAGACATGTGGCCATTATTCTGGATGGAAATGGACGCTGGGCCAAAGCTAAGGGTATGCCCAGGACTTACGGACATGTAAAAGGCTGTGATAATCTGGAAAAGATCTGTACAGTGGCGAAGGAATTAGGGATCAAGTATCTGACCGTATACGCTTTTTCCACAGAGAACTGGAAACGGTCCAGAGAAGAAGTAGACGGTCTGATGAAGCTGTTCCGGAATTATATGAAGAAGTGCATTAAAATTTCCCGGGATAATAAGATGCGGGTGCGGGTCATCGGGGATCCCAGGGCCTTTGATCAGGATCTTCAGGATAGGATCCGGGAGCTGGAGGAATACTCCGGCCAGTTTGATGAGCTTCACTTCCAGATCGCTCTGAACTATGGAAGCAGAGATGAGATCACAAGAGCAGTCCGTCATATGGCGGAAGATGTGAAAAAGGGCAGCCTGTCACCGGAGGATATTACGGAGGATACCATTTCCGGTTATCTGGATACCAGAGGCCTGCCGGATCCGGATCTGCTGATCCGTACCAGCGGGGAGGAGCGGCTGTCCAATTTCCTTATGTGGCAGCTGGCCTATACAGAATTTTATTTTACAGATGTGGCATGGCCGGATTTTGATAAGGCGGAATTTGTAAAGGCTATTGAAAAATACAATAAGAGAGACCGCAGATACGGCGGTGTAAAGGAGGACTAAGATGTTCTGGACAAGGCTTTTCAGCGGTATCATCCTGGTGATCATTGCGGCTGCTTCTATTGCAGCGGGAAGCGCGGTACTCTTTACGGTGCTGCTGGCGGTTTCCATTATCGGCATGAACGAGCTTTACCGGGCCATGGGCGTCCATCAGAAGGGGCTCGGTCCTCTGGAGATCGCAGGATACATTGGCGCAGCGGGATATTATCTTACCCTTTTGTGGGAACAGAGCGAAGAGGTTTCTCTGGTGATCCTGCTTTTTGCGCTGGTATTACTTATGTGTGTCTATGTATTCACCTATCCCAAATATCAGGCAGAACAGATCATGGCCGCCATGTTTGGGATCCTCTATGTGGCGGTGATGCTGTCCTATATATACAAAACCAGAAATCTGGACGGAGGCGTCTGGCTGGTGGTGCTGATCTTCTTAAGCTCCTGGGGCAGCGATACCTGCGCTTACTGCGTAGGACGCCTTATAGGAAAACACAAGATGGCTCCGGTACTGAGCCCTAAGAAATCCATAGAGGGAGCTGTAGGCGGCGTGGCGGGAGCTGCGCTTTTGGGAGCTGTTTACGCCCTGATCATCGCGGGGATCAATCCTGCACAGGGGCACACGCCTTTGATGTACGCTTTGATCTGCGCGGTGGGAGCGCTGATCTCTATGGTGGGAGATCTGGCTGCCTCTGCGATTAAAAGGAATAAAGGCATAAAAGATTACGGGACGCTGATCCCCGGCCACGGCGGTATCCTGGACCGGTTTGACAGCGTGATCTTTACCGCACCGTTTATTTACTTTCTGGCTAATGTACTGATATGATGTTGAGAGGAAAAGGAACCAGGCGGATCCTGACCTTAGGAGCCTGGCATCCTGTAAAAAGGGGATAAAATTATGACAAAGATCGCGGTACTAGGTTCCACCGGCTCCATCGGAACCCAGACTTTAGATATTGTAAGCAAGAATAAAGATCTTCAGGTAGTAGGCCTGGCTGCCGGGAGAAATATTGATCTGCTGGAGCGGCAGATCCGCGCCTTCCGGCCAAAACTTGCCGCAGTAGGCGACCAGGCTCTGGCAAGAGAGCTGGAGGTCCGGGTGAAAGATACGGGTTGTAAGGTAGCAGGGGGCATGGAGGGCCTGATCCAGGTGGCAGTTATGGAGGAGGCAGAAATCCTTGTGACGGCTATTGTGGGTATGATCGGCATTCGGCCTACTATTGAGGCAATCTGCGCGGGAAAAGACATTGCTCTGGCCAATAAAGAGACGCTGGTGACTGCCGGACATATTATCATGCCTCTGGCAGAAGAAAAAGGGGTAAAGATCTATCCGGTAGACAGCGAGCACAGCGCGATTTACCAGTGCCTTCACGGTGAAAAGTCCGGAAGTATCCAGAAACTTCTGATCACCGCTTCCGGAGGGCCTTTCCGGGGAAAGAAACGGGAAGATCTGGAGCATGTCCGGGTAGAAGACGCCCTGAAACATCCCAACTGGGCGATGGGACATAAGATCACCATTGATTCCGCTACTCTGGTAAATAAGGGCCTGGAAGTTATGGAGGCAAAATGGCTTTTTGGGGTGGATCTGGATCAGATCCAGGTAGTGGTCCAGCCTCAGAGTGTGATCCACTCTATGGTAGAATTTGTGGACGGCAGTGTTATGGCTCAGCTTGGCAGTCCGGATATGCGCCTTCCCATTCAGTATGCCCTGTACCGGGGAGAGAGAAGATTTCTGGATGATGAAAGACTGGATTTTTCAAAATTAGGCTCTATTACTTTCGAAGCGCCGGATACAGAAACCTTTCAAGGACTGCCTCTGGCTATGGAGGCTTCCAGAGCAGGGGGATCTATGCCTACGGTATTTAATGCGGCCAATGAAAAAGCCGTGGCTCTGTTTCTGGACCGGAAAATCTCTTTCCTGGATATTTACAGGATTATTGAAGAAGCTATGGAAAGACATCAGGTGATCCCAGATCCGGGAATAGAAGAAATCCTGGAGATCGAACAGGATATTTACAGATGGATCGAAGGCAGGTGGTAAATTGAGCATTATTATTGCAATCTTGGTATTTTCTGTGATCATTATCTTCCATGAGCTGGGACATTTTCTTCTTGCAAAAAGAAATGGCATTGCAGTTACGGAATTTTCTCTTGGTATGGGACCAAGGCTTCTTTCTAAAGTCATAGGGGAGACCCGGTATTCTTTAAAGCTGTTTCCCATCGGAGGATCCTGTATGATGGTGGGAGAGGATGATGATGACGACAGCCAGGGATCTTTTAACAGGGCTTCTGTCTGGGCAAGGATCTCTGTGGTAGCGGCAGGGCCGATCTTTAATTTTATTCTGGCCTTCATTTTTGCCATGATCATTACCAGTGTTATCGGTTATGATCCCTCTACGGTCCTTCAGGTGGAGGAAGGGTCTCCGGCCCAGAAAGCCGGACTTCAGGAGGGAGATGTGATCACAGAGTTTCAGGGCAGGCATATCTCTATTGGAAGAGATCTGGAACTGTATATGACTCTTCACGGGCTTCAGGATGAAAATGTGACCCTGACCTATGAGCGGGACGGGGAGGAACATGAAATTTCCTATACTGCAGACAGCCAGACCAGCTATCTGCTTGGTTTTTATTATAATATTACTGAGGGAGAACCGGAGGTCACTCAGGTGATGCTGGACGGGTCTATGATGGAAGCGGGCGTTCAGGCAGGGGATATCATTCGGGAGATCAACGGAGTAAAGATCAGCACCGGCCAGGATATACAGGACTATATTGCCGCCAATCCGTTAGACGGTTCGGAGATCACCCTGGGCATAGAGCGAAATGGAGATATCCGGCAGATTTCCGTAACACCAAAGATGACGAAGCAGGTAGATTCAGGATTTGTCTATAATCTTTACCGGGAAAAGACGAATTTCCCGGGTGTGATCAAATACAGCGCCGTAGAGGTGCGGTACTGGATCACCAGCACCATTGAAAGTCTGGTTATGCTGGTGAAAGGCCAGTTCACGGTCAACGATCTGTCAGGCCCTGTGGGGATCATCAACGTGATCGGCGACTCCTATGAAGAGGCAAAGACGGAAGGAACGGTTATGGTATGGATGCAGATGCTCTACTGGGCGATCCTCCTTTCCGCCAATCTGGGTGTGATGAACCTTCTGCCGATCCCTGCACTGGACGGGGGAAGGCTTGTTTTCCTCATCATCGAGGCCATACGCAGAAAGAAGATCAACCCTAATGTAGAGGGAATGATACACTTTGCAGGGTTTGTTCTACTGATGGTTTTGATGGTCTTTGTTATGTTTAATGATATCCGCAGAATCTAAAGTTTTTGTAAAATATTCACAGAAAATGTTTGAGAAATCTGTCGGAAATGTGAATTGACGTATTCCGGTGCCGTCCTTTATAATAACCCTATAATTGAAAGACCGGATATAGAAGATAGTGTGTAACTGAAAAGGCATAAGCTATCTGTTTTTGAGTATGCAAAATACTCAGACAGAAAAGTTTATGCCTTCTTTTTTTACCCATCCTTCCCCATGTCCGGAACGAAAGGAGAAAAAAATGAAGGACAAGATTTTTGGCGTACTTCAGAGAGTGGGCAGAAGTTTTATGCTTCCTATCGCTATTCTTCCTGTGGCAGGACTTCTGCTGGGAATCGGAAGCTCACTGACTAACGCAACAACCATTGAAACTTACGGACTGGAGGGGATTTTAGGCGACGGAACCCTTCTGAATGCTCTGCTGACCATTATGAGCCAGGCAGGAAATGTGATTTTTGACAATCTGCCTCTCATCTTTGCAGTAGGAGTAGCTATCGGTATGGCGAAGAAGGAAAAGGAGGTAGCGGCTCTGGCGGCTATGATCTCTTTCTTTGTTATGCATACCACCATTTCCGCAGTACTCCAGGTGCAGGGACAGATCCTTGAGGACGGTTCTCTTGCCTCTACTGTACTGCCTGGAACCGTTGCGGAAGTCTGCGGTATCCCCACTTTACAGATGGGTGTTTTCGGAGGTATTATCGTAGGACTGGGTGTGGCGGCTCTTCATAACCGCTTTTACAAGATCCAGCTTCCAAACGCCCTTTCCTTTTTCGGCGGTTCCAGATTTGTGCCTATTATTTCCACAGTGGTTTACCTTCTCGTGGGAATTGCCATGTATTTTGTATGGCCGGTGGTACAGAACGGGATCTACGCGCTGGGCGGCCTGGTTACAGGAACCGGCTACGTGGGAACGCTTATCTTCGGTATCATTAAGAGAGCCCTGATCCCCTTTGGACTCCATCATGTGTTTTATCTTCCATTCTGGCAGACTGCTGTGGGCGGCAGCATGGAAGTGGCAGGACAGCTGGTCCAGGGAGGCCAGAATATTTTCTTTGCGCAGCTGGCGGATCCTTCCACAGTACACTTCAGCGCAGACGCCACCAGGTATTTTTCCGGAGAATTTATCTTTATGATCTTCGGACTTCCAGGAGCGGCTCTGGCCATGTACCGCTGTGCAAAACCTGAGAAGAAAAAACAGGCGGGAGGCCTTCTTCTCTCTGCAGCCTTAACCTGTATGCTGACGGGGATCACAGAGCCCCTGGAATTTTCTTTCCTGTTTGTGGCTCCCATCCTTTTTGTAGTCCAGGTGATCCTGGCAGGAGCGGCCTACATGATCGCCCATATTTTAAACATTGCCGTAGGCCTTACCTTTTCCGGCGGTTTTATCGATCTGTTTATCTTCGGTATTTTACAGGGAAATGGCAAGACCGACTGGATCCGGATCATACCGGTGGGAATCATTTACTTTATTCTATACTTTGTGATCTTTTCTTTCCTGATCAAGAAACTGGATCTGAAGACTCCGGGAAGAGAGGATACGGAGGAGACAAAACTTTACACAAAAGCGGATTATAAAGCCAGACAGGAGGGGGGCAGTCAGAATTTTGAAAAGGCTGTGAACCCGGAAGATGAGAAGAGCATGCTGATCACCAGAGGTCTGGGAGGAAAGAAAAATATTTCCGACGTGGACTGCTGTGCGACCAGACTAAGATGTACAGTCGTAGATCCGGAAAAGGTAAAAGACGCTGTACTGAAACAGACAGGGCCTTCCGGCATTATCAAAAGAGGCCAGGGTATCCAGATCATCTATGGGCCTTCTGTGTCTGTGATCAAGTCCAATCTGGAAGAATATCTGGCAAGCGCACCAGCGGAAGATGAAAACTGGGAAAGGTCAGAAGCGGCAGCACCGGAAGAAATGGTTACTCAGTCCTCAGAGAAAGAAGCAGGCACGGAAAAGGAACCGGCGAAGAACCAGGGATCTGGAAGGATCCTGTACTCGCCTTTTAAAGGAAGAGCGGCTTCGATCACAGAGGCTCCTGATGAAGCTTTTGCGGAAAAAATGATGGGAGACGGCTATGTGGTATTCCCAAGTGAAGGG
>DWUY01000271.1 GCA_019120515.1 Candidatus Blautia avicola
GGTAACGTCTGTCGGATTGGCCTCTACACGGGCCTTGAAAATTTGTTCGATGTTGTCGCAGCCGGCGGCATCGCTCGATACGAAGAGCGTATCGAACGTCTCCTTGGCGCTGTCGGCCTCCGGAGCGGTCACCTTGTCCAGCAGGGAAGCGAGCCACTCGTACTGCTCCAGTTCTTCTTTCAGTCTTGCAGGAAGGACTGCCAGACCCATAACCTCGATAAGTCCGATATTTTCCTTCTTGATATGATGGTACTGGGCATGGGGATGATATACGCCCAGAGGATTTTCCTCAGTGGTGATATTGTTCCGCAGGGTCAGATCCAATTCAAACATATCCCCTTTCTTTCTGGCAATAGGAGTGATAGTATTATGAGGCTCTCCCTCAGTCTCGGCAAAGATAAAGGCTGCTTCGTCTGTATAGCCTCTCCATACTTCCAGCACATGGCTTGCCAGGTCGATGAGACGTTTTTCATCTTTGCTCCGGATCCTCAGCACAGAAAGAGGCCATTTTACAATACCTGCTTCCACGTCTTCGTATCCTGGGATCACTACATTTTCCTCGATCGGAGCCTTTGCCATAGCGAAGGTATAATGTCCTC
This sequence comes from Candidatus Blautia avicola, assembly GCA_019120515.1. Classification (GTDB taxonomy): domain Bacteria; phylum Bacillota; class Clostridia; order Lachnospirales; family Lachnospiraceae; genus Blautia; species Blautia avicola. The sequence goes on from DWUY01000271.1 coordinate 600, forward strand.
CCTGAAAATGGTCATGGCTTAAAATAGAGCCGCCTACGATAGGCAGGTCTGCATTCGAGCCAAGGAAATAGTGAGGGAACAGTTTGATAAAATCAAAAAGCTTCACAAAAGTATTTCTCTCAATCTTCATGGGGATATGCTCACCGTTAAAGACAATGCAGTGCTCATTATAATATACATATGGAGAATACTGGAAGCCCCATTTACTGTCGTTAATGGTAATAGGAATGATCCTGTGGTTTTCTCTGGCAGGATGGTTCAGTCTTCCTGCATACCCTTCATTCTCCATACAGAGCTGACATTTTGGATAGCTGCTCTGTTTTGCATTCTTTGCCGCTGCGATAGCCTTGGGGTCTTTCTCAGGTTTGGAAAGGTTGATGGTGATGTCTATGGTTCCATAAGGACTTTCCACCGTCCATCTCCTGTCTTTCTTTATACGGTAGCGGCGGATATAGTCCGTATCCTGGCTGAATTTATAGAAAAACTCTGTGGCAGCCTCCGGACTCTTTTCATATTCTTTCCAGAATTTTTCCTGAACCTGTGCCGGTCTCGGTACCAGACAGTTCATGATCTTGGTATCCAGCAGGTCCCGATACCCGATACTGTCCTCAATGATCCCTCTTTTTACCGCTTCATCTAAAAGCTCCTTCAGGATCGTCTCCAGATCTTTACAGACCTCCTGGTCTTCCGGTTCTGTGTACTCATCTTCATGGAAGATATCCAGCAGAAGATTGGTTGTGTAGATCCTTTCACACTCCGGCACCAGTCCTGTATCCATCCCGTACTGTACCAGATCTCTGATGTTTTTGTTCAGCATACTTTTCACCCTTCTCCTTTCTGTTGCGCCCTCAGGCAATCCTTCTTGTTCCGTCGCCGATCTCTACCACATAGAAATCCGCCCCATAGCCGATTTCCTTCTCATAGATCTCTCCGACATTTTTAATAAAGGCATCTACGGCCTCTTCCTTTACAATACTTACCGTACAGCCTCCAAATCCTGCTCCTGTCATCCTGGAACCGATAACTCCATCCTGTTTCCAGGCAGCTTCTACCAGGGTATCCAGCTCTTTTCCTGTTACCTCATAGTCATCTCTCAAAGACACATGAGATTCATTCATCAGTTTTCCGAAAGTCTCCAGATCATTATTCTTTAAAGCTTTTACAGCCTGAATGGTTCTCTGGTTTTCATAAACCGCATGTTTCGCCCTTTTGCGGCAGACAGGATCCTTCACCGCATCTTTTACCTGTTCAAACTCTTCCTCCGTCAGCTCGCCCAGAGCCTGGATCTTCCTCACACTCTGGATATCCTTCAGAGCCTCTTCGCACTCCGCTCTTCTCTCATTATACTTAGAATCTGTCAATCTCCTTTTCTTGTTGCTGGCAGCGATCACGATCTTATATCCGTCCATACGGATAGGCGCATATTCGTACTGGAGATTCTGGGTATCCAGGAAAATCGCATGATCCTTTTTCCCCATGGCTATGGCAAACTGATCCATGATCCCGCAGTTCATACCGTTAAAGTTGTTCTCTCCGTACTGTCCAATAAGAGCCAGATTGATCATGGTCAGATCTTCATAGCCAAACAGGTCTTTCAGGATGATCCCCATAAGAAGTTCCACAGAGGCAGAAGAAGAAAGTCCGGAACCATTGGGGATATTTCCATACATCAGCATATCAAAGCCTTTTTCTACAGGATAGCCCTTTTCCTCAAAAGTCCAGACGATTCCCTTTGGATAATTGGTCCATCCCGCGCTGTCCTGGTATACAAGATCGTCCAGGCTTGTCTCAATAACCCCCATTTTACTGAAGTTCTCGGAATAGAGACGGATCTTTCTGTCCTCTCTCTTCCTCGCAACACCATAGGTACCGATTGTCAGAGCGCAGGGAAACACATGTCCTCCATTGTAGTCTGTGTGCTCACCGATGAGATTTACCCTGCCTGGAGAAAAATAGAAACGGATGTCTCCTCCTTCTCCGAAAAGTTCCTGAAACTTTTTTACTAATTGCTGCTGCATCTTCTCTACCTCCATGCTTCCACTTTAAAACATTTTCTATGTTTTGATTCACTTTTTATGTTTCTATCGAAATTATAGCACAGTTCATAGGTTTGTAAAGACCCTTTTTAAAATTTTATTTTCATGACCAGATCCTGGGGATAGTCCCCGAAACAGCTGCCGAAGATATTCACGCCTCCCACATGTTCCGCCTGATCTTTCACCCCGATGACCACAGATATATAAGGGCCTTCTTCCAGCCCATATTCCTGGATCTTAAAAGAAGCGCTCTTTTTTCCGTCCAGGTAAGAGCCTGTAGGATCCAGCCTCCAGGTCTTCAGATTTCCATACTGGCTCTTAGTATCCTCCCACCAGTCCGGATTGAGTTTTCCCCGGCGCCCACCGAAGTCCGAAGGACAGCGCCAGGTTCCCGCCTCTTTCCCATTGATCCATAAAGTGATATCGGAAGGATAATCCAGATTATAATCCGGCGCCTCTGAACACAGCTCCGCCGAAAACTCCAGGACTCTGGCCGGCTGTTCCTGAAGGGCCGCATTAGGAAAACGATATTCCAGGTAACCGGAAGAAAACCAGATCAGTTTCGCTGTGGTCCTCTTAGGATCATAAAAGCATCTTGGCTCATCTTCCCCGTCTATATACCCCTCCTCATTTACCATTCCGCAGGTAGGAGTCACCTTATAGTCCACATAGTTTCCCACCGGCATGGATATGATCTCTTCTTTCTTTTTTTGTGCCTGCCGCTGAAGATCCAGAATGATCTTTCCCTCCTGGGGAATACACATTTTCATAGAACCTCTGGCTGCCGGCTTCAGCTCTGTACGGATCAGTCCCGCGTCTTCCAGCACCCGGATATTTAAGGCTGCAGAAGAAGAAGGAATCCCCAGCATTTCTGCAATCTCATTGACGCACAAAGGCTCCTTCCCCAGCAAATGGAGGATCCGGATACGTGTCTCAGAAGAAAGGGCCTTTCCAAGAGCCGTCAGTTCCTTTTCATTAGCTAAATTTAAGTTTCTGTCCATTTATACATCTCCGCTGTTTTAAAACATATATTTTATTCTATTGTACCCTTCTCCCTTCCTGATTGTCAACGAAAAAGGAGCCGGACAGCTCCTTATTTTCAGGATTTCTGCCTGGCTCCTTTTCTATCTGAATCTATTAGTCAGTATTCTGTTGGTATAATTGATCTAAAATGCCGGATAAACTGTCATTTTCCATAAGATACAGGGAAACCGGATCTTTCTCCTGATCCTTCCACCGGATCTCTACATTTACATCATAATTTACAGGACTTCCCACGGTAAATCTTCCTTCTGTAAGAGTGATCTGTTCCAGGATCTTTTCAATTTCCTCCTGGTCCTGGAAGATCTTTTCCTGGTAAAGATCCGCCTCATTTGCACTGACATATCTGCTAAGACGGACAGATTCCACTTCCTCCGGGGAAACTTCATTTGGCATAGGATTTCCCATATTTTCCAGAAGGTCCCTGGTCCTTTCAAAGCTTTCATACACCGGCAGGTAATAGCTGTAGATATAATCATCATACTGATAATATCCCTGGTCTGTCTGGGCTTTTTCCTGAAGCTCCATGTAGCCCACGATCTTTTCTTCCCGGGTCTGGGCAAAGGTAAGATTTTCCAGTTCTCCTTTGTAAGTTTTTATAAGAGTATCCATAGAATTTTTTGATGCTTCCAGAGGCTTCCCTGTTTCCAGAAAGCTGCTGGTAAAGATATTCTCAACATCCGCCGGATCTATATAGCTGGTAGGAAGAACCTTTTCCCGGTATTCCCAGTTGTCATAGATCTGTCCGATATTTTCCACCAGTTCTTCTGTCTCCGGCAGATCATACATCCGGTAGACATCCCGCCCGGATTTCAGGTGATAGGCAATGTAGCAGGTTACCTGAACCTGAGGATCCCCGGCCTCTGCAGATTCCTGCTGGTCATAGGGGCCTTCCTGTTCATAATATTCCACGCCCTTCTGGGCCAGAGCATAGATGTCCTGAAAGTCCTCCACTTTGTTTTCTCTCAGAAAAGCAGACATATCAGACACATCATTCCCTTCAGGATAGCCAAACTGACCATTGATACTGTTAAAGTATACAGACATGGAGGCAATCTGATCCTCACGGGGCAGGTAACGGTCCACTCCTGTAATATCCATCTGATAGCCTCCCAGGATCAGTATCATACCTGCCAGGATCACTCCCGTAGAAACCCTGGGTTTTAAAGCGCTCCGGATATCCATGGTACAGAGGAAATCAAAAATTGCCGAAAAAATCAGAGTAAGTACCAGAGCCCCAGCCACCAGCCAGAAAAATCCTGCGTACATCTGGCCGCTGAAAAACATAGCGATCAAAAGTACCAGCGGGGGAAGGCCGCAGACCTTGATCACCGGCTCCAGTTTCTTAAAAGCAATAGTCTTATGAAAGCTCTCAGAAGGCCGCAGACGGTAAACCAAGACCCCTGCCAAAAGCAGCACTGCAGCAAGAAGGATCCCGTAGATCAGATATACAGTCACCGGGCTGTCAGAACCATAATAATTGGATGCCTGGATATAGGCAGTCACCGGGCTGAAAAATGTCCCGGGAACATCTGTCCGCAGCGGCATTAGGATCGTATCAAAAAACCGGTCATTCAGTTCCGTATAAGTCAAATACAGAACCGGTCCATATGCCATAAGAGCTGCAAACCCCAGGATCCCGGCAAAAAGATTTCCAGTGAGCAGGACAGCCAGGATCCCGGCTCCATACACCGCCAGAAAATATACCACTGCAAACAGCACCTGGAGTCCTGCAGCCATAAAAATCCTGGGACTTAAAGCTCCGTAAACGCCTCCCACTCCAAGGGTGATCAGTACGCTCAGCAGATAGGGACATAAAAATGTAAGAAATCCGCTTAAGTACTGGATAGCAAAAAGCTTTTCTCTCTTCAGAGGAAGACTGTGGTAGAAGTCTGTCTTTTCCTGGGAATACAGGTAGAAAAATCCGGCAAATGCCGCCAAAGCCGCGCAGACCACTACCAGGACGATCGTCAGGGAATTGGTCAGACTTATATTGCGCCATAAAGTCCACTGCAGATACTCCTCCATCGTAAATCCGTTGGGATAGGGAGATGCGGTATGCTTTGCCGCATCCAGGGATACCAGTGTCTGTACCGATCCCGCGGCGAAAAAGGCAAGGAAAAACAAAATGGACAGCCAGAGATTTCTCCGCAGATTACCCTTTATACTTTTAAGCAAATAATTTTTTGATGTCATATCCTGCCACCTCCGTTTCACTGATAAAGATTTCCTCCAAAGTAAGAGGCAGAGCCTCTGCAAACAGAGGATGTTTTGCCTGGATCTTCTTCATGATCTCCTCCTGTTCTCCCCGGACCACCATGGTCAGCAGGGAAAGCCGTTTTTCGTACTGGAGGACCTGCAGTTCGGCAAGCAGCGCCTCCTCATCTTTTGGATCCGGGATCACACACTGGACCTTGTGCATATTCTCCTTCATCTCTTCCACATCTTTGGAAAGAAGGACGCCGCCTTTGTGGAGAAGTCCCACATGGTCGCAGATATCCTCCAGCTCTCTCAGGTTGTGGGAAGCAATGATAGGCGTAAAAGTCCGGTTGGCCACTTCATAGGCCAGCAGGCTCTTAGCCGCCTGGCGCATCACCGGATCCAGACCGTCAAAGGTCTCATCGCAGAAAAGATATCTGGTCCCTGCGCAGATTCCCAGGATCAGCCCTGCCTGCCGCTTCATTCCCTTTGAAAAAGTACTGATCTTTCTCTTAGGATCCAGACTGATCTTTCCAAGAAGCTTTGTCAGCCTTTCCCGGTCATACCGGGGATAATAAACAGAATAGAAATCTGCCATATCCTCTATCGTAGCGTTCTGGAAAAAATAGGACGTATCCGGAAGGAAAAAGATTTCTCCCTTGACCCCTGGATTTTCATAAACATCCTCCCCGTCTACCTGGAGCCTGCCGCTGTCCGGTTTCAGGACACCTGAGAGCATCCGCAGAAAAGTACTTTTCCCGGCGCCGTTGGTTCCCGCCAGACCGAAGATACTATTGTCCTCTATGGTGAGAGAAATACGGTCCACCGCCTGGATAGAGCCGAATTTCTTACAAAGTTTCTCTGTTTTTATCATGCTTCATCCTCCTCATAAAATTCAGCCGCTTTTGAAAGACATCTTTCTTTTCCGATCCCCAGTTCTTTTCCTTCTTTGATGACCTCTCTGAGCTTTCCAAAATAGAGTTCTTCTTTCTGCTGCTTTAAGGCCCGGTCCCCTGACACAAAATTTCCCCGTCCTTTCACAGGATAAATATACCCCTGCTGCTCCAATATAGCATAGGCTTTCTGGATCGTATTGGGATTAATGGAAAGCTCCGCGGCAAGGCTTCTGACAGAAGGCATCTGCGAGTCGGCCTTGAGGATCCCTCTGATGATCAGCAGCTGGAATTTCTCTACGATCTGCTCATAGATCGGCTTCCGATTCTGATAATCAATAACGATCAAACCGATTCCTCCTTTCCTCTCGCCTGTATATTTTCGTGTATTTAGTGTACTATGTGTCTTAGTACACTAAAAGTATAAAAAATCCGGATCCTCTTGTCAATAGAAAATCCGGATTGTAATACTTATTTAACACTTTCTTTTAAAAAGCCCTGGTGATATTTGTCCCAGCCTCTTTTTAAGGAAACCACTTTTCCCTCACGATCCAGAAAACAGTGACTGCTCTTTCCTGTGCAGCGCACTTCTCCTGTCTCCTTGTCCCGTACTGTGTAAGACAGTTCCAGCTTAATACTGTTATATCTGGTAATCTCTGTCTCTATTTCCACTGTATCCCCAAAATGAGTCATAGTCTTATATTCGCAGGATACAGAAAGCACCGGACTGATCAGTCCGTCCTTTTCCATCTGGGCGTAGGAAAAGCCGCAGTGATCCATAAAATCGATCCTGGCTTCCTCAAACCACCGGATATAATTGGAATGGTGGATGATCCCCATCTGGTCCGTCTCATAATACTGAGTCTTATGTTCATATTTCATTGGTTACCGCCTCTTATGCCGCTGCTTCCAGCTCTTTTTTATTTTTCATGGCCCCCCACAGATAGAAACCGTGGATCACAAAGGGAAACAGCATGGACAGACCGATACCGCTTCCCAGGAAAGCCACCTGTATGATATCGGAAAGGACCGCAAAAGCCAAAAGACCGTATCCACAGTAAACCGGAAGCTTCTGTTTCCCCGGAAGAGCTCCGAAGATCATGCCTGCTACGCCGGCCAGGACCATAAGCAGTCCGCCGATAGATGTGATAGCTACAGAAGCGCCCAGGATCCCGGCCGAATATTCGATCCCGCTTTCTGCCAGAGAATCCATAACTCCCTTCAGATCCGTGATCATCACATAGGCGGACATCAGTCCGGTCATCAGATTATAGGCGCCTATGACCAGTTCGAGCATAGCAACCCATTTCAACAAAGATGTTTTTCTGGTTTTCATATTCGATCCTCCTGTCTTGGGACATCTCAGATCTGAGTTTCCACAAAAATATCATAGATCGCCCGGATCGCCGGTTCAAAATCTTCGTCCTTTACTCCAACGATCACATTCAGTTCGCTGGAACCCTGATCGATCATCTTAACATTTACATTGGCATGGGCCAGAGCTGCAAAGATCCTTGCCGCAGTGCCCCGGTTGGAACGCATGCCTCTTCCAACAACAGCGATAAGGGAAAGATCTGTCTCCAGCTCCATATAATCCGGATTTACGATCCTGTGGATCCCGGCGATCACCTGCTGCTCCTTCTGAGCAAATTCGTCCTGATGGATAAAGATCGTCATCGTATCGATCCCGGAAGGCATATGTTCAAAAGCGATCCCCTGCTCTTCCAGTACCTGAAGGACTTTTCTGCCAAATCCGATCTCGGAATTCATCATGGATTTTTCAATATACAAAGAACAGAACCCTTTCTTTCCTGCAATACCGGTAATCGTATAAGGAGGCTTCTTGCAGGTGTCCTCCACGATCATAGTACCCGGGTCTTCCGGCGCGTTGGTATTGCGGATATTAATAGGGATACCGGCTTTGCGGACCGGGAAAATAGCGTCTTCATGAAGAACCGTCGCTCCCATATAGGACAGTTCTCTCAGTTCCCGGTAAGTGATCGTATCGATTGGCTTGGGATTGTCAATAATCCTGGGATCTGTCACCAGAAAGCCGGACACATCGGTCCAGTTCTCATAGAGATCCGCGTCAATAGCTCCCGCCACGATAGAACCGGTAATGTCAGAGCCGCCTCTGGAAAAGGTCTTGATCGTCCCGTCTTCCTTTGCCCCGTAAAATCCCGGAACCACTGCGCAGTCCAGATTTCCCAGTTTCTTGGCGACCAGTTTTTCTGTGATCTCTCCGTCAAACTGGCCGTTTCCGTCGAAACGGATCATCTCTGCAGGATCTACAAAGGTAAATCCCAGATAAGCCGCCATGATCTTTCCATTTAAATATTCCCCACGGGAAGCTGCATATTCTTCACCGATCTGTTTCTTGAAATTTTCCTCCACCAGAGAAAAATCCTCCTCCAGGGACAGGGACAGGTGAAGGCCGTCTATGATCTCCTGATAACGTTCTTTGATCTCTTTCAGGATCTTCTGGAATTTTTCCTCATCTCCCACGCTGCGATAGCAGGCGTATAATAGGTCGGTAACCTTTGTATCGCTGGAAAACCGTTTTCCGGGAGCAGAAGGTACCACATATTTTCTGCTCTCATCTTCCCGGATAATAGCTCCTACCTTTTCAAACTGGGAAGCGCTTGCCAGGGAGCTGCCTCCGAATTTTACAACTTTCTTCATTTCATATCCTCCTTCAGGACTTCTTAATCTACTTTCCTATGGCAGAATATATTTCCGCATTGTATAAATAATAGCTTTTTCCCTGTCAAATGTCCAGCATTTTCTGCGGATTTTCCATATTTCTGCCTTCTTTTGTCTTTAAAAGCATTAAGTTCCCGGGAGAAATCCTTACAAAATCCGGAAGCTGCTCTTTCATCTCCCCATACCAGACTTCCTTTGAGATTTTCCACCAGACAGGCTCTGTTCCCGGTCTTTCTCTTCCGGTATAAAAGGTCACATAGATCTCAAAGGGAGATTGTGTGATCCTGGCCCGGCAGACTGGGAAAACATTCTCCCCTTCCTCAGCGGCGGGAAGAAAGTAGTGCGCCCGGATTCCCACATATCCGGCTCCATCCAAAGACTGTTCTGCGTGGAGCAGGACGCCCCAGTCTTCCGCAAGGAAATGACTGCCGTCTATCTTTTTTACCGGGGAAAAATTTTTACAGCCTGTGATCTGAGCTCCCTCCAGATAAACCGGTTTTTCAAAGATTTCTTTTGTATTTCCCTGGCATACATTTTCTCCTCTATCCAGGATCAGCAGATCCTGACAAAGCCGGTAGGCCTCATCCCGGCTGTGGGTCACAAGGACCGTATCCTTCCCAAGACTTTTGAGGATCCCGGCCAGTTCCATCTGGAGTTTTTCTCTCAGATGGGTGTCCAGGGCTGAAAAAGGCTCGTCTAAAAGCAGCAGTTCTGGACTGGCAGCCATCATCCTGGCAAAGGCGGTCCGCTGTTTCTGTCCTCCGGAAATCTGATGGGGATAGAGTTTTTCCAGTCCCTGGAGCTGGAAAAACTCTATCCATTTTCTCACGTCCTGCCAGTCCTTTTTCTTTCGTGTGCAGCATACATTTTCCTCAACGGTCTTGTTTGGGAACAAGGCGTAGTCCTGAAAAAGATAGCCCACCTTCCGTTTTTGGGGCTTTAAGTTGATCTTCTTTTCCGAATCATAAAGCACCCGTCCATTTAAGACGATCCGTCCCCGGTCCGGCGTAAGGATCCCGGCGATACATTTTAAAGTCATGCTTTTGCCGCAGCCGGAAGCTCCCAATATCCCCAGGACGCCCTCTTCTGTATGAAACTTTACCTTTAAGGCAAAGCCTTTAAATTTTTTTTCGATATCCACAAATAAGCTCATGATCCCTGTCTCTTTTTCTCTTTTCCTGTAAAATAATTCATCAGTAACACCACCAGGAAAGAAATTCCCAGGATGATGCCTACATAAAACATGGCTGTATCCATATCGCCGGCAGATACGGCGGAATAGACTGCCAGAGGCAGAGTCCTGGTCTTTCCTGCGATATTCCCTGCGATCATAGCCGTAGCTCCGAATTCTCCCATTCCTCTGGCAAAAGCCAGGATGCCGCCGCTGGCAATCCCCGGAAGGGCCTGGGGAAATTCTACTTCCCAAAAAATCTTCCATTCAGAAAAGCCCAGAGTCCTGGCTGCAAAGATCAGATTTTCATCCACCTGTTCCAGGGCCCCTCTGGCAGAGCGGTACATCAGGGGAAAGGAGATCACTCCCGCCGCCAGTACCGTAGCTCCCCAGGAAAAGGCGATCCGAACGCTGAAATATTCTATAAAAAATCTTCCTACAGGCCTGTGAATGCCGAAAATATACAGCAGAAAAAAACCTGCTACTGTAGGAGGCAGCACCAGGGGAAGGGTCAGGAGACTATCCAGGAGGATCTTCAGCTTCTCCTGTCTTAGCGCCGCCACCGCCTTTGCCGCAGCCAGTCCAAAAAAGAACACAACAAGTATCGTTGCCCCTGCGGTTTTCAGGGAAATCCATATCGGTGAATAATCCATATGTACTCCTACTCGTTTACTGTAAATCCATAACTTTCAAATACCTGGGCAGCCTCGCCGCTCTGGAGGAAATCCAGGAAAGCCTGTGCTTCTTCCTGGTGCTGGGAGTTTTTTGTCACAGCCACCGGATAGAGGACCGGTTCTGCCAGACTTCCTTCCGGAGCTTCTGCTACCTGGGTCACATTGTCTTTCTGGGTAGCGGCGTCTGTAGCATATACGATACCTGCCTGAGCGCTTCCCTCCGCCACCCAGTTGAGGACCTCCGTTACATTGGTGCCAAAGCTGGCTTTGGCAGAGACCTCATCCCACAATCCCAGGTTTGTAAGGGCTTCCTGGGCATACTGTCCTGCCGGAACACTGGCAGGATCCCCCAGAGCCGGCATCTCTGCCTTGGCAATGTCTTCAAAGCTGGTAAAGTTTCCTTCTTCTCCTTTGGCCGCAATGAGAACGATCTTATTTTCCAGCAGATCTGTCACCGTATCTTCCTGGATAAAGCCTTCCTCTGTAAGGGCGTCCATCTGGGCAGTGGCTGCCGAAAAGAAAAGATCTGCTTCCAGACCTTCTTCGATCTGGGTCTGGAGCTTTCCGGAACTGTCGTAAGTGCCTTCCACGGTGATCTCCGGATGTTCTTCTTCAAACATAGGGATCAGCTCATCTTCCAGAGAATACTCCAGGCTGGCTGCAGCGGCGATCAGGATATTTACCGGCTCTTTCTCATCAGAACTGTTCTCTTGCGTATCGGTGCTTTCCTCTGTATCTGCGCCGGCGTTTTCGCTGCTTTGCCCCTGGCTGTCTTCTCTTTTTCCGCTGCCGCAGCCGGCTCCTGACACCATAGCTAAGACCAGCAGTCCTGCCACAAATAAACTTCTCTTTTTCATAGATCTTCCTTTCTAAAGTTTTTCAAACATAACTTTAACTCTGCCGCCGCAGATCATACCAAGTCCTGCGGCAGCTTCGTTATTCAGACTGTATTCCTGAACATCAAAGGCTTTTGTCATCTTTTTGCCGTAATCGATAGCCGCAGCCTCCACAGCGCCTCCTCCTATGGTTCCACGTATTTTTCCGGATGGAGCAATGACCATCCTGGTACCGGCGCCTCGAGGAGAAGAACCTTTCTTTTCTATGATCGTAGCTATAACCTGAAACTCCTGGTCTTTAATGGCTTCTGCCACCTCTTTTTCCAAGATCAGCCGGGGAACCTGGTTTTTTACCTGTATGATCTCTGCCCCTATACTCACTGCGATCTCGCCGGGAGTCTGGGCTTTGATGGGCAGTCCTACAGGGGCATGGACCTCCTGGAGCTTTTCTTCCGAAAATCCGTCTTTTCTCAGTTTTTCCAGAGTCTGGGCAACTTTTGACCTGCTGCCGATCATTCCCACATATTCATACTTTTTCTTCAGGATCTTCCTCAGACAGAGCCCATCTTCTTTATGCCCTCTGGTAAGGATGATATAATATCCAAAGGCTGCCGCCGGCGTCTCCTCCAGCCACTGGCCCAGATCCCCGCAGCAGACCTGACAGCCTGGAAATCTCTCACTGTTGGCAAATTCCTCCCGGCTGTCTGCCACTGTCACATGGAGATCCAGAAGCTTCAGGACCTTAGCCAGTTCAAAGGACACATGGCCGCCTCCCAGGATTGCCGCCTTTGGCCTTCCATACAGCACTTCATGATGCACCTCTTCCTCGGCTGTCATTTTCTCCAGAGCCTTCTCTTCAGAGAAATACTTTTTTCCACGATCAGGCCCCCAAAGAACAGTGATCACCTCTGCCTGGCCTTTCTTGCGGATCCTCTCGGCCAGTTCCAGATAAAATTCTCTTACTCCCATGATCACCATCCCTTTCCAAAGCCGCAGGCTGGATATGTACAGACCGGACAGTTCAGACACAGGCCTCCTTCGCCTAAGAGGGCCAGCTCTTTTGCCGTGATGGGATCATCTGCCATGATCCGAGGCAGCACCAGGTCAAAGACCGTCCTTTTGGCATACATAACACAGCCGGGAAGTCCCACAACTGGAACCACCCGGTCGCCATTCCGGTAATATGCCACCAAAAGCATAGCCCCTGGCAGCACCGGAGCTCCATAAGAGATCACCTCCGCTCCCAGATTCCGGATGGCTCCCGGGGTGCAGTCGTCAGGATCCACGCTCATACCTCCGGTACATAAGATCAGATCCGCTCCTGCATCCAGAAATTCCCGGACAGCCTGGGTAATATGCTCTATCTTATCGTCCACGATCTTCTGTCCCAGGATCCCGGAAGGATATTCGCTCATTTTTTCTACCAGTACAGGACCAAAAGCATCTTTTATCAGTCCTTTGTATACTTCGCTTCCGGTAGTGACGATCCCTACTTTTTTTTCTTTATAAGGCATAATAGAAAAAATAGGCTCCTCTCCGGCCGCTTCTGTGGCTTTACGCATCTTCTCTTCTTCGATCACCAGGGGGATCACCCGCATACCTGCCAGTTTGTCCCCTTTCTTTACCGGAGTATTGCCATGCCGGCAGGCGATCATCATCTCGCCCAGGCAGTTAACGGCCAGAAGCTTTTCTTTTTTGACCTTAAAAAGACCGTCTATCGCTGCCGTCAGTTCGATCTTCCCTTCTTTGACCTCGGATTCCTCCATATATTCATTTTTGCAGATATCTCTGAGGATCCGGGCTCCTTCATTTTCATGGAGCATGCCCTTTTCTTTTTCCCATACATAGAGATGTTCCTTTCCCACAGAAAGAAGTACCGGGATATCTTCTTCCCGGACAATATGGCCCTTTCTGAATACAGGTCCTTTTTTCTCATCTTTGATGATCTGGGTGATATCATGACAAAGCACATGTCCCACTGCTTTTCTTGTTTCAATTTCTTTCATATTCCTGTTTTCTCCTTTTATAAACAACAAAGCAGAAAACTGCCGATCACTCAAAATAGATTTTGTTTTGTTCAGCAATTTTCTGCCTTATGTAATTATACTGTATTTTTTTCTTTTAAAAGGTTGTTTTTACAACTTTTTCCTTTTCTTTCTACTTATTTCTGCTGCCTCTGTATTTTTCTTCGCAGTATTTGCAGCGATAGATCTCTTTTACAGGGTCTGCCAGGATGAAGATCTGCTCCAGTTCCTGTTCAACAGAAGTAATACACCGGGGGTTTTTGCATTTGATCACATTATGGACTTCTTTTGGAAGACTTAACTGTTTCTTCTCTACGATCTCTCCGTCCTTTATGATATTTACTGTAATGTTGTGATCAATAAAGCCCAGGATATCCAGATCCAGAGTATCAATCGGACATTCCACCTTAATGATATCCTTTCTTCCCATCTTATTGCTCCTGGCATTTTTAATGATCGCCACACAGCAGTCCAGCTTATCCAGTTCCAGATCATGATAGATCGTCATGCTCTTGCCCGCCTTGATATGATCCAGGACCACGCCTTCGTTTAACTGTCCTACGTTTAACATAATTCCACCCCCATTCCCAGAAGACTCAGGATCAGCGCCATACGGACATACACGCCGTATCTGGCCTGTTTAAAATAAGCGGCTCTCGGGTCAGAATCTACTTCCACGGAAATCTCATTCACCCTTGGAAGGGGATGAAGCACCAGCATATCCGGTCCTGCAAGTTCCATCTTTGCCTTATCCAGGATATAGAAATCCTTCATCCGCACATAGTCTTCTTCATTGAAGAACCTTTCCTTCTGTACCCTGGTCATATATAAAAGATCCAGACTTGGAAGAGCGTCTTCCAGCCGTTCCACCTCCCGGAATTCATGTCCGCTGGCTTTTAACACATCTTCTCTTATATAATCCGGAATGCGCAGTTCCTCCGGAGAGATCAGAACGAATTTTACACCTTCGTATCTTACCAGCGCCTCGATCAGAGAATGGACCGTTCTACCGAACTTCAGATCTCCGCACAGACCAATGGTGATATGGTCCAGGCGGCCTTTCATAGAACGGATCGTAAGCAGATCTGTCAAAGTCTGGGTGGGATGCTGATGACCTCCATCGCCTGCATTGATCACCGGGATCTGGGAAGCCATGGAACCTACCAGAGGCGCGCCTTCCTTTGGATGGCGCATGGCACAGATGTCTGCGTAACATGAAATCATCCGGAGAGTATCCGCTACACTCTCACCTTTGGCTGCCGAACTGGAATTTGCACTGGAGAATCCCAGAACCTTTCCTCCCAGACGAAGCATTGCCGACTCAAAGCTGAGACGTGTACGTGTACTTGGCTCATAAAACAGCGTTGCAAGAATCTTTCCGTCACATTTATGAGCGTATTTCTCCGGATTTTTTTCGATATCATTGGCCAGATCTAAGACCTTGTCCAATTCCTCTACGGATAAATCCAACGGACTCATTAAGTGTCTCATAGATTACCTCCTGTATATGTTTGACTTTTTTATTATCATATACCAGTTCCAGGGGTATTTCAAGAATTTTCAGTCTTCATGAGACAATATTTTTTCAAAGAGCAGTCCCGTGCAGAACCACAGCGGCGCATAATCCAGACGGATCACCCCTTTATAATTCAAAGGATTCCCGCTGTAATCCCAGGGACACATATCATAATGCTTCAGCAGCATTCCGGTGCCAAATTCTGCCGCAAAGATCCCTGTCATGTACAGACTTCCCCGAAATACCACCGGAATCTTTTTGATGCTTCTGGATATCGGTCCTATACATGCTGCCATGCCATAGATGGGGAACATCCACAGTGACGACTGTCCCATCATCTTCCATTCTTTTCTTCCCACCGCGTGAAGTCCTGTCCAGAAGATCTCCAGGCACCAGCCTGCTGCTCCGCAGCGGAGAAAATCTCCTTTCATCTCTTCTCCTCCTCTTCCATAAAGAATTCTTTTTCTTATTATGTCCCTGCCCGCACGCCTTCATACCTGCAGAAATTCCGGCTTTTAGAAAAATGGTTCGGGATTTTTCTTCAATAAAAGACTTGCGGGAGAAAATCTGGCGGTGTATCATAAGCATAATGACTTTATGAAAAGGAAGGAAGATACAAATGCTAGATCTGACCCAGCTCAGAGAGGAAATCGACAGTATCGACGACCAGATCGTCCGGCTCTTTGAAGAGAGGATGGCCGTTTCTGAAAAGGTCGCCCGTTTTAAAATAGAGACAGGTAAACCTGTTTTTGATCCAGAAAGAGAAAAACAAAAGCTGAGCAGCCTCAGCCGCCAGGCAACGGGAGAGTTTAACAGCCGGGGTGTTTATGAACTATACCGGCAGATCATGTCCATCAGCAGAAAACGCCAGTATCAGCTTATCAGTGAACAGCAGGATACAAAAAAACCGTTATTCACACCTGTAGACGCCCTGAAAAAAGAAGGAGTGACCGTTGTTTTTCAGGGAGTGGAAGGCGCATACAGTTATGCCGCTATGAACACATTTTTCGGGAAAGATATCAGGAGCTTCCATGTAGACACCTGGAAGGACGCTATGGAAGCCATCAAAAACCGGGAAGCTGACTTTGCGGTGCTTCCCATAGAAAATTCTACGGCCGGTATTGTTCAGGATAATTACGATCTGCTGACTAAGTACGATCATGTGATCGTAGGGGAACAGATCATCCCCTGCCAGCACGCCCTGGTAGGGCTTCCCGGAACATCTCTTGAACAGATCAAAGATGTGTACTCCCATCCTCAGGCGCTTATGCAGTGCCGGGAATTTCTGGAATCCCACAGGGAATGGACCACCCATGAGTTTGGAAATACTGCGGCAGCCGCAAAGAAGATTGCCCAGGATGGAGACAAGACCCAGGCGGCCATTTCCAGCCCCTATGCCGCAGAGTTTTTCGGGCTGTCTGTACTGAAGGAAAACATCTATACCAATGCAGGGAATTCTACCAGATTCATCATTGTTACCAAGGAGAAGATCTATTGCCGCAGGGCAGGAAAAGTCAGCGTCAGTTATGAACTTCCCCATGAAAGCGGAAGCCTTTACAATAGTCTTTCCCATTTTATCTATAACGGCCTGAACATGACCAAGATCGAATCCCGTCCCATTCACGGGCGGAACTGGGAATACCGTTTTTTTGTGGATTTTGAGGGGAATTTAAGTGACAGCGCCGTGAAAAATGCGCTCCGGGGACTGGAGACAGAAACACAGAATTTCCGTATCCACGGCAATTATTAGAAAGGAATCAGAAAAATGTTTAATATCGATGAATGTATCTTATACCGGAACTTTCAGCAGGGAGACATTCTGGAAGACATGTCCAGAGCACTGGAGATCTGCTGTCAGGAACCGGAGGAACCTGGCAAATCAAAACCTCTGTTCTACAGCTGTATGAACCGGCTGGTAGAAATGGCCAGCACCTATGGTTTTACCGGAAACCTGTGGCACAGCTATCTTACTTACCTGCTGGCCAATCATGAAAACGCCTTCAGCACCGCCTGCGAGATCACCGGGCCTGTGGAAGGGACCATCAACCAGCTTGCCTTACATGACTTTGCCATTTTCAAAGACTTGTTCAATCTGGATTTTTCCGCCTTTGAAAATTTCTATGGTTCTTCCTCCTGCTGTCATCTGATCAATGAATATGAAAATGACAGTCACAGCAGCAAACAGTTTAACGAACGGATCAGCAGCCGCTTAAATAACTTAAGCCAGCTTCTGGCTTCCTCAGATTCTCCGGAAGAATTCATGGATCATATGGTGGAATTCTATAAGGATTACGGCGTGGGAAAACTGGGGCTTCACAAAGCTTTCCGTCTGGAACACGGTCCCAATGACGAACGGGTAAAGATCGTTCCTATTACCAAGATCGCCCATGTACATCTGGATGATCTGGTCGGCTATGAGATCGCCAAGAAAAAGCTTATCGACAATACCGAAGCCTTTTTAAACGGAAAGCCGGCCAACAACTGTCTCCTTTTCGGTGATGCGGGAACAGGAAAATCCTCCTGTATCAAAGCGATCCTAAACCAGTACTATGACCGGGGCCTGCGGATCATTGAAGTATATAAACACCAGTTTAAAGACCTGAATGACGTGATCGCACAGATCAAGAACCGGCACTACAAATTCATCATCTATATGGACGATCTGTCTTTTGAAGACTTTGAGATTGAATACAAATATCTGAAGGCCGTGATCGAAGGCGGCCTGGAACGGAAACCGGACAATATCCTGATCTATGCTACTTCCAACCGCCGTCATCTGGTACGTGAGAAATTCAGCGACAAATCCGACCGGGATGACGACCTGCACACCAATGATACAGTCCAGGAAAAACTTTCCCTGGTATACCGTTTCGGCGTGACTATTTACTTCGGTTCGCCCAGCAAAAAGGAATTCCAGCAGATCGTGCTGGCGCTGGCCGAAAGGCATGGGCTGCATATGGACCAGGAAGAACTCCTCCAGCAGGCCAACGCCTGGGAACTTCGCCACGGAGGCCTGTCCGGAAGGACTGCCCAGCAGTTTATCGATTATCTTTTAGGACAGGAAGAATAGTCAAAAAAAGCTGCCCCACTAAAGCATATAGCAAGAATATTTCTACATTTTATTACTAAATCAGCCCGGCTTTGAGAACATCGACTCAAAGCCGGGCTGAAAAATTCAAGTCAAATAGACATACCAGCATGTCCATTTGGCTCGTTGCTCGTCTTCTTTTTGGTGATAAGCAGGACTGTAAGCCGGGTTATGTCGTGAATAATCATCTATCCAGTCCTGCCGTCGCCGGCAGGCTCAAGCGACCCACCTGAAAACGTGACGGGCAGCCACATTGTTTTCTATTCGGTCTTGCTTCGGATGGGGTTTACATGTGCCCTTCCTGTTACCAGGAAGGCGGTAGTCTCTTACACTGCCCTTCCACCCTTACCGGACTGCTCCGGCGGTATATTTCTGTTGCACTGTCCTTGGAGTCACCTCCACCAGACGTTATCTGGCATCCTGCCCTGTGAAGCCCGGACTTTCCTCACCTGACCCCTTTCGGTCCTGTCAGCCGCGATTATTTATCCTACTTATCACACGA
>DWUY01000272.1 GCA_019120515.1 Candidatus Blautia avicola
AATATCCCGGAGGTCTTAAAGGATTCCAAAAGACCTTCGGGATATTTTTATGATCATGGAAGTTATATTCTGACTCTGGCAGGCTGTTTTTCCTGAACTGCCTTCGGCTTATAGAGAAGCTGATAGCAGAAAACATTTAAGACAATAGCTCCCGCCACATCCAGCAGCGTATGCTGTTTGAGAAAGATGGTAGACAGGACGATCAGGGTTCCCAGGATACCTGTAGCCGCCGGGACAAGGCGTCTGAAATGAAATCCCCTGTGCCGGAAAACAGCGATGCAGCAGGCTACGGTATTAAAAACGTGGATACTGGGAAACACATTGGTCGGTGTGTCTATCTTGTAAAGATATCTCACCATCTCTATAAATATGCCGTCTCCTGAAAGGGAAGGGCGAAGCTCCTGCCCGTTGGGGAATATTAAGGAGATGATGATAAATAAGGTCATGCCAATGCCCAGAGACAAAACAAGCTGCCAGTATTCCTTTTTATTTTTGTTGATAAAAGCAAAGTAAAATACAGCGCCTGCGATAAAGATAAACCATAAATAATAAGGTATTATAAAGTATTCGCAGAACGGGATATAATCGTCCACCTTCATATGGATGATATGAGGGCGTACCGTTCGATGCTCCACATATTGAAATGCCAACAGATAAAGTATGCCATATGTGGGGATTACCAAAGTATGTCTGTATTTTTTCAGAAAATTCATAAGTCCACCTCACATCTTAAACCTGTCCTCATTATAGCACAGTAAAAATCTGATAACAATGAAATTTACATTAGTTTAATATTTTACACAGAATGTTTATGACCAGGTATAAACCCGTCGAAAATAATAGAATCAAATTTGCTGCGGTATTTTTCCAATACGGCCTGGGAGCGTACCGTCCAGGCAAAGGTAGGGGTATGCAGCAGGCATTTATTCAGTATAAAGCTGACATTCTGGGTATCTGTGTAGCAGTATGCGATGAAATCCGGTCTTCCGATAAAATTCAAAAGGAGATATTTCACCAGAAAAGACAGGAGAAAACCGGCTTCTGTCACAGGTTTTGTAAGATTGGCGGAAAGCTGTCCTCTTACCACATCTTTTCTATGTTTTTTGTACCATCTTAATGCCAGAGGATTGAAGGATTCAATACAGTATTTTCCAGGATAATCCTGAAGAAGAGCATCCGCAGCCTGACAGGTATATGTACGCAGGGTGGGGAGTTTGATCTCGATCAGCAGAGGGACTTTGCCGTCTACCAGTTTCAGGACATCTTTAAACAGAGGAATCTTTTCCTCCGTATTCCCGAGGGTATATTTCTGAAGCTCTTCATAAGTCATCTCGCACACGGGCAGGTCAATGCCGCACATTCTGGTAAGGGTATGGTCGTGGAAGACCACCAGCTGTTCATCCTTGGTAAGCTGGACATCCAGTTCGATCCCATATCCGTGTTCCACAGCGTTGGCGAAGGCAGCCATGGAATTTTCCGGAATGGACTGATCCTTTGTAAAAAGACCTCTGTGAGCGAAGAGATGATGGAGGAAAGCCTGGGCTTCCTTCTTTCTGGTAAGTCTGGGCATAATGCAGTAAAAATAGAGACAAAAAAGCGCAAGTAAAATAATTGGGATGATAAATAGTATTTTCATAGGTGCCTCCTGTTACTTTAAAATAACTTTTATCTGTTTTTGTGTATCTGAAATAGTAAGATGTCTGTGGTATCCCATAGACTCTCCATCGCAATGGATGGGCAGAGGATCTCTGCTGATAATATCTATGCGCCGGCAGCGATACATATGAATGCCCTTAAAACCGGTATGTTTTCCAATAAAAGCAGTGGGAAACAGAGCCAGGATCTTTGCCTTGGGAATATCTCCCACCAGACAGATATCCAGAAGCCCGTCCTGATACCGGGCGCGGGGGCAAAATCTTACCCCGCCTCCTTCCTGCTTCATGTTCATTCCCGTCAGGAAGTAGAAACGGGGCAGCCGGTGGATCTCTTTTTTATCGATCCGGACCGATACCGGGCAGCACTGATATTTCAGCAGCAGCTTCAGAGCTACATAGACATAAGTGAGTTTACCCAGGCGGAGTCTGTTTAAAAATTTTTTCACAGGTGTTTTCATGACGCCCAGGCAGATATCTGCATCATAACCTATCCCGCTGCTGACCAGAAAGTATCGTTTCTCCCGGGAAGTACGGGACACGCCCACATCCGCCCAGGCAAAAGCAGAGGGAGAGAGTATGGCCTTCATACAGGCTGTCACATCAGATGGGATTCCAAGGCCTCTGGCAAAATCGTTTCCTGAACCTGTAGGGATATAACCGAGAGTAATGTGGGAGAAATCCCCCTGGGAGGCCAGGCCGTCGATGACCTCGTTTAGAGTACCGTCTCCGCCAAGCACTGTCAGGGTGCACGGAAGAGACAGCACAGCGATCTGTCTGGCCAGCTCTCTGGCGTGGCCGGTGTATTTTGTAAAATAGACCTCATATTCGGTATTTTCCGCGGTAAGGAATCCTTCCGCTTTTTTCCAGATATCCATGCCCTGTCCTGACCGGGCATGAGGGTTTACAATGAAATAAAACATAAATCTGACACCTGCTTTCTTCTGCATACCATTGTAGCAGTTTCCCATTGTGAGAACAAGGAAATTATGTTAGAATAAGATGAAATTATTATGAAATAATTCCTGAAAAAAATCGAAAGAAATAAAAGAACAGCAAAAGAAAGGCGGAGAAAATAAGATGAATGATGCTTATATGACATTTACGATCAAGAAGAAAAAGAATATTGCTCTGATTGCCCATGACAATGAGAAGCCTAAGATCATTCAGTGGTGTATGGATCACAGCGAGGTCTTAAAACATCATAATCTTTACGGTACAGGAACTACCGCCAGACTGATCACAGATAAAACAGGCCTGCGGGTCAAAGGTTATAACAGCGGTCCCCTGGGAGGAGACCAGCAGATCGGAGCCAAGATCGTAGAAGGGGTGATCGATTTTGTGGTATTCTTTTCTGATCCTCTTACGGCCCAGCCCCATGATCCGGATGTGAAAGCCCTGATGCGGATCGCCCAGGTCTATGATATCCCTATGGCAGTTAACCGGGCTACGGCTGATTTTATGATCACTTCATTATATATGGATACAGAGTATGACCATGAAGTGATTAATTTTAAGAAAAACATAAAAGAGAGAGCAGAATCTATGTAACAGACGGCGGGACTGCCGGTTACAGTAAACAGGATCAGCGGAAACCTGAAGAGGGGTTTCCGCTGTTTTTTTGAAGCGCAGTCTGTCCGTGGCCCGGTATCAGTAGGAGGCAGGCGCCGCGTCTATCCAGGTGCTGTATCCGGCATTTCTCAGGGCACGTTCCATCTTCACCGCATTTTCCAGATTTTTAAAAGCGCCTACCTGTACCTTGTACAGACCGTCTTCCCGAAGGATAAAGGCGGGAAAGCCCTGATCTTCCAGTTCATAAAGGAGATTATCTGCATTGGCCCGCTCCCGGAAACTCCCTGTCTGTACCCGGTAGAATATTTCCTGGGGATTTTCCGGGTTTTCCACAGTTTCTTCATTTAAAGTCCCAAGGATCCCCGAGGCGATTGCCTGGGCCACATCCTGGAACTGGGAATCAAAGATCTGGTTATCCTCATCACTGTTAATAAAACCAGCCTCGATGAGAACAGCCGGCATTTTCGTTCTTCTTAGAACTACCAGTCCGGGGCGGGATTTAACGCCCAGTTCCCGAAATCCCAGTTCACCTAAAGCTCCGTTGATATTCTGGGCCATATCCAGTTTCTGTCCGGATTGATCGTAGACCAGGGTTTCCACACCGCTGTACTGATTGGGACTGGGACTGGAGTTTCTGTGAAAGGAAATGAAAAAGTCAGCGTCAGCGGCGTTTCCGATCTGGGCCTTTTCAAAAGGCGTCTGATAAACGTCACTTGTGCGTGTATATTCTACATCTACGCCGTTTTTTGACAAAATATCTCCCACTGCAAGAGCCAGACGGAGAGAATCATCTTTTTCCTGACGTCCGTCATATACGGCGCCAGGATCCGTTCCCCCGTGTCCGGCATCGATCATAATTTTATAAGCCATATGTCCGTTGCTCCATGAAGATCTCTCCATTCAGCATATGCGGCTTCTGGAAAAGAGTTACAAAATTTCAGAAATACAGAAGATATTTTACGGCACATGGCTGAATTATAAAGAAAATATAAAAAAATACTTGCTTTTTTATTAACACTGTGCTAGACTAAAACTCGTTAAAACGAAGGCGTTTGAAATACAGAAGTATTTTGAACGCCTTTTCTTTTTTCGGAAATGAAAGTTTCCGTAGTATTGAAACACTGCGCAGTAACAATCCGATCAAAATGATCCTCATCAGGTACAGCCTGTGTGCTGACAGATGAAAAAGAAAATATAACGGAGTCTTTCTGCCCTCAGGGAGACTCTGGGAGGAGAAAGGAAAGTGAGAGTTTATGAATAGTGGAGATACTGCTTTTATGATCATTTCAGCTGCGCTGGTGTTCTTTATGACCCCCGGCCTGGCATTCTTTTACGGAGGCCTTGTAAGGAGAAAAAATGTAGTCAATACTATGATGGCCTGTGTGGCGATCATGGGTCTTACCATTGTAATGTGGTGCCTGTTTGGTTATTCCCTGGCGTTTGGCGGAAACCACGGCGGCATTATCGGAGATTTCCGCTGGTTTGGTTTAAATGGAGTAGGAATGGAAGCCGGTCCTTATGCGGATACGATCCCGCATCTTGTATTCTGTGCGTTCCAGATGATGTTTGCGGTGATCACCCCGGCGCTTTTAACCGGTGCTCTGGTAGGCCGTATGCGGTTTAAGGCTTTGTTCCTGTTTATTATTTTATGGTCAATTGTTGTATATTATCCTCTGGCTCACATGGTATGGGGCGAAGGCGGATTCCTGGCTTCCATCGGTTCTGTGGATTTTGCAGGAGGAAACGTGGTCCATATCAGTTCCGGCGTCAGCGCTCTGACAATGGCCATCCTTCTTGGCAGACGTAGGGGCTATGAGATGACAGTATACCGTGTTCACAATATACCTTTTGTAGTACTTGGCGCTACAATGCTGTGGTTCGGCTGGTTCGGATTTAATGCAGGAAGTTCTCTGGCAGCAGACGGCCTTGCCGCTCATGCATTTATGACTTCCGCTATTGCTTCCGCTATGGCTCTGCTGGTGTGGATGCTGCTGGACGTTATCATGGACAGAAAGCCGACTTTGGTAGGCGCTTCTACAGGTCTTGTAGTAGGACTGGTGGCAATTACTCCAGGCGCTGGTTTTGTACCTATCTGGTCTTCTTTCATTATCGGAGGCCTGGTAAGCCCGATCTGTTATTTTGGCGTAAAACTGATCAAGAAGAAACTGAAGATCGATGATGCCTTAGATGCATTTGGATGCCATGGACTTGGCGGTATCTGGGGAGGCATCGCAACAGGTATTTTCGGTATGTCTTCTATTAACGATACAGCTCAGTGGAATGGACTGGCTTTTGGAGAGACCCGGCTGTTCCTGGCTCAGATCCTTGGGATCGTGATCACCATGGCAGTAGCAGTAGTGGGAACTTTGATCTGTGCGGCGATCGTAAGAGCGATCACACCTCTTCGTGTAACGGTTAAGGAAGAACAGGTCGGCCTGGATATTTCACAGCATGGAGAAAGTGCATATCCAAGCTTTAACGGACTGGATCAGTAAGGTGAGGTGAAGAAAAATGATGATTAAGATAGAAGCAATGGTCAGAGAAGAAAAATTCGAAGACGTAAAGGCGGCTCTGGATGAGATCGGAGTAAACGGATTGACAGTGTCCCAGGTAATGGGCGTTGGAATACAGAGAGGATATAAAGAGATCGTCAGAGGTATGCAGGTAGATATGCAGATGCAGCCAAAGATTAAATTTGAGATCGTAGTGTCTTCCGAGGAATGGGAGAAGAAAACTATTGAGGCTATCCAGAAGGCTGCCTATACCGGAGAGACCGGCGATGGAAAAATTTTCAGCTACGAGATTAAGTCTGCTTTAAAAATCCGTACAAAAGAAACAGGATATGACGCCATCCAGGCAAGTGACTGATCGAAAATTCAGATATAAGACAGGATAAAGAAGAAACAGGGAGCTATCGCAAGTGTGATATGCTCCCTGTTTTTTCTGAAAAGAATATTAAAATCTCATAAATTTTACTTGTTGGACTTCCTTTGTTCACAGGAAAGTGTTAAAATTTTTACCAGTGACATTACAATAGAGAAAAGGAAGCAGAAGAATGAAGAAATCAGAATTACTTTCAGAAGAAAAAAAGAAAAAGATCGATAACTTTTTCTACTATTACAAATTTCATGTGCTGATCGGCGCTTTTATCCTGTTTTTTGTGATCATTTTTATCAAGGATATGGTAACAAAGATTGATTATGACTACAGCATAGCGTTCCTTGGAAACTATGGAATATCCTCCGATGACAGCATGGCTCTCCAGCAGTGGTTTGAAGAACATGGAGAGGATCTGAACGGCGATGGAGAGGTCCATGTGCAGATTTCTGACTACAGTTGTCCGGGCGATGGAGAGGAAGGCTATGATCCACAGGTATTTGCGGCTATGCAGACCAGATTTATTGTAGATATACAGGAAGGTACCAGCATGATCTTCTTCCTGAACCAGGAAAAATTTGAGGACTATAAGGATCAGGGAGTTTTTCCGGAAAATGAAGAGGATTATGTAAAGATTGAAGACTGCAAGGGATATCAGGAGGCGGGGAGCCCTCAGTCCGCAGCAGATTTCATGGTTGCTCTGCGTAATTTAGATGAGGAAAGCGGACTGAGTCAGAAGGAAGAGATCCAGGATTATTATGCTGCAAACGAAAAACTGCTGGACGCCTTTATCGGGGAGTAAGTTCGCTGTATTCCTGGATAAGGTTTTTAATGTTCTGCATTTGTTTGTCCACGGCAGTGATGGTGCAGGCGCAGTCATATAATTCACGGCTGATCAACTGATATTGTTCATTGCTGCCAAGGTCTTTTTTATAGCGGAGCTGATGCTCCAGACTGGCCCAGAAGTCCATGGCAATGGTGCGTATCTGGATCTCCGCCCGCATAGGAGTCTTTCCCTCGGCGAAGAATACAGGGATTTCCACGATCATATGATAGCTGCGGTAGCCGTTGCCTTTGGGATTCTGGATATAATCCTTTATGCGCAGCACGGTGATATCATCCTGGTCTGACAGTAGTTTTGCCATGATATAAATATCATCGATAAAGGAACAGATCACACGTATACCGGCCACATCATTTAGCTGCTCTTCAATGTTCTGTTCGGTAAAGTCGTATCCGAGACGCTGAAGTTTGTTGTAGATGCTCAGGGGAGTCTTGATGCGGCTTTTGATAGAAGAAATAGGGTTCCGGTTGTACTTGATGGAAAATTCGTCGTTGAGGACTTCCAGTTTTGTACGGATCTCCCGGATCGCGCACCGATACCGCATCATCAGTGAATTAAAGTGGTCGGTATTTTTTATAAATTTTTCAGGGGAACTGATATCCAGTTTGTCCTGAAGGTCGAATTTCTGATTGATATTATTTTCCATAAAATCTGACACCTCTTTCGTATAAAACGGATAAATCCGGTAAAATCTTCTCAACAGTATAGCGGAAAAAATGGTCAGCGTCAATGGAAAGAAAAGATGGCAATTTAAAAGGACTTATAGTATAATGAGACAATGTGATGGCGCCGGGAGCACAAAGGCTGCGGCACATTTCAGAGGCAGGATATCTGCAGAAAGGTCCAGTACAAATGTTTGGATATGTAATGATAGATAAACCGGAACTGAAGGTTAAAGAATTTTACAGGTATAAGGCATATTACTGCGGGCTGTGCCGGACACTGAAAGAAGAGTATGGATTTAGGGGAAGGATGACCCTTACTTATGATATGACTTTTTTGATCCTTCTTCTTTCGTCTCTTTATGAAACAGAGGATCGGGAATTCCCTTCCCACTGCCCTCTGCACCCGGTAAAAAAGATCCCTATGATCCAGAATGATATATCGGAATACGGGGCAAAGATGAATATTCTTCTGACTTATTTTAAGTTTGAGGATGACTGGAAGGACGATAAAAGTCTGGCAGGGATCGCAGGGATCCACCTGTTCAGGAAGAAAGCGGCCCAGATCTGCGCAGAATATCCAAGGCAGGCCAGAGTCATCAAAAAGCAGCTGAGACAGCTTGCTGTTTATGAAGAACAGGGGCTCATGGATGTGGATATGGTGGCAGGAGCTTTCGGGGCGTTGATGGAGGAGCTTTTTGTGATCCGGGAAGATTTCTGGGAAGAGAATCTTCGTAAGTTCGGATTCTATCTTGGAAAATTTATTTATATCATGGATGCCTATGATGATCTGCCCAAAGACAGAGAGTCAGGGGCCTATAATCCTCTGAAGCTTACCAGAGAAAACTGCAGAAGCGAAGAAGAGTATGAACAGACGGTACGCCAGATGCTGCTCATGATGATGGGAGAAGCCGCAGGGGCTTTTGAAAAACTGCCCTGTATCCAGGATGTGGAGATCCTGCGGAATATCCTTTACAGAGGTGTCTGGACAAAATATCAGAAAATACAAAAAGAAAGACAGGAGAGTCAAGAAAAAAATGGTAAATAATCCTTATGAAGTATTAGGCGTTTCACCAAACGCCTCTAATGATGAGATCAAAAAGGCCTATCGGGACCTGAGCAGAAAATACCACCCGGATTCTTATGTTGACAATCCGCTGGCAGATCTGGCGGAAGAAAAGTTTAAAGAAGTTCAGGAAGCTTATGATCAGATCATGAAAGAAAGGGACGGCGGTTACCAGAGCGGCTATGAAGGCTATGGAAACAGCAGCAGTTACCAGAACACAACTTCCAGCGAAGAGAATCTCCAGTTCCAGGCGGTCTATAATTATATCAATGCACGGCAGTATCAGCAGGCGCTGAATGTGCTTTCCAGGATGCAGAACCGGAATGCCCAGTGGTATTATCTCAGCGCCTGCGCAAATATGGGAATGGGAAATAATGTCAATGCTTTAAATCTGGCCCGCCAGGCCCAGAGCATGGATCCGGGAAACCCGGAATATGCGAATCTGGTAAACCGGCTTCAGTGGAACAGCAACCGGTATCAGGGCGGCGGCTATTACGGAGGCGGTGCCGGAGGAACTTCCTGCGGTACAGGAAATATGTGCTGTGATCTTTGTATTGCGGATCAGCTCTGTGAGTGTATGGGAGGAGATCTTTGTTCATGCATGTAAATACAAGAAAAATGGCGGTATCCGGGCTGCTTATGGCTTTTGCCGTTGTGCTGATCATACTAAGCGGCATCCTGGATTTTAATACCCTGTTTTTCCTGGCGGCAGCCGCCTTCCTCATCGGTGTCATCATCAGGGAGTTTGATCTCCGTTACGGCCTGGCCTTTTTCCTGGGATGTCTGATCCTGGGAGGGCTGCTGGCACCTCAGAAACTTTACTGCATTACTTACGCTATGATGGGGATCTATGTGCTGGGTGTGGAATTTCTCTGGCATTTCCTGGGAGATCATCCAGGCTGGAAGAACCGCAGACTGCTGCTGATCCTTGGAAAACTGAT
>DWUY01000273.1 GCA_019120515.1 Candidatus Blautia avicola
GTGCTGTTATGGCAAAGAAAATTTTGATTATAGAAGATGAAATCTCCATCCAGAACATTGTCCGGGCGTTCCTGGAGGATGCGGGATATACAGTATATGGCGCCGGTGACGGTCTGGAAGGGATTGAGACATTCCGGAGATGCAATCCGGACCTGGTGCTGCTGGACCTGATGCTGCCGAAGATTGACGGGTTTGCAGTATGTGAGATCCTGCGGAAAGAAAGCCGGACGCCGATCATCATGTTGACGGCACGGGATGATGACGCCAGCCAGATGAAGGGCTTTGATGTCCTGGCGGATGACTATATCATCAAGCCCTTTTCCATGCCTCTTGTACTGTGCAGGATTGAGGCGGTGCTGCGTCGGACGGAACAGGGAACCGAGGAGGAACCTTCTGTGATCCGGTATAAAGAGATCACACTGGATACGGAAAATTATGAGGTGCTGGTAGGAACGGATGAGGTATCCCTCACCAGCCGGGAGTTTGAGATCCTGAAGCTGCTTTTGGAAAATCCGGGAAAAGTGTTTTCCAGGGAGAGTCTTCTGGACAGCGTATGGGGATATGAGTATTATGGCGATCAGAAGATCGTGAATACGCATATCAAGAATATCCGTAAGAAACTGGGTGTGGATTATATCGAGACAATCAGAGGAGTGGGATATAGAATTGAAAAAGAAAATCAGTGAAAGTATCCAGGCGAAGACCTTTCTGAGTATGCTGGCATTGCTGCTGGCCTGCTGTATCATCATTTATGCTATGGTTATGGTCTTCCTGCCGAAAAATTACCAGACGGAACTGGAAAGCCAGGCAACTTCCGACTTCTATAGGCTGATGGAGACTCTGGAACGGAGCGGCTGGGAAGCAGGCTCAGAGGAGATCCTGGCATTTTCCATGAAAAATAATGCCACGGTGCGGATCGCGGACATAGATG
This sequence comes from Candidatus Blautia avicola, assembly GCA_019120515.1. Classification (GTDB taxonomy): domain Bacteria; phylum Bacillota; class Clostridia; order Lachnospirales; family Lachnospiraceae; genus Blautia; species Blautia avicola. The sequence goes on from DWUY01000273.1 coordinate 932, forward strand.
GAAGCAATGTGTTCTCTGTAAATTATGCAGATCCGGAAAATTTGGAGGAAGCGGACAAAACCATGAGCTGCTCTGCCACTTATCAGGAAGGATGGCAGACATATCAGGTTTCTGCGGAAATTTCCCTTGTTGCGGTATCCCAGTCTTATGAAATCCTTTTAAAGCTCATCCCGCTGATTGCGGTGGTGATTTTGCTGATCTCTGTTCTTGCGGCGCTGGTCTGCTCCAGGTATTTCTCCAAGCCATTGATCCATATCTGCAGTGTGGCAAAGCGGATGACTAGCCTGGATATGACATGGAAGTGTGAGGTAAAGCAAAGAGATGAGATCGGTGTTCTTGCGGACAGCTTAAATGAGATGTCCGAGCGCCTGAACAATGCACTTGTCAGTCTTCAGGACGCAAACGAGCAGCTGCAGAAAGATATTGAACGGGAGCGGGAACAGGAAAAACAGCGGATTGACTTCTTTACCGCTGTTTCCCATGAACTGAAGACGCCCATAGCCATTATCAAGGGGGAACTGGAGGGAATGATCTACCAGGTTGGAGAATATAAAGACCGGGATACCTATCTGCGCCATTGTATGAAGACCGTCAATGACATGGAGCGGATTGTTAAGGATATCCTCTCTGCAGCCAGGATGGGTGGCAGTGATTTCCAGCTGGAACGCACGGACCTGGACATTAGCCGGATGCTGCAGAAAGCCTGTCGCAAAGTCATGGGACGGATAGAGGATAAGGAAATGAAACTGCACCAGGATATCCAGCCGGATTTTCATTATAAGGGAGACGCACGGCTTTTGGAAAAGGTGTTCGCCAATGTGCTGGATAATGCGGTTGCCTATTCGCCTCGTGGAGCCGTAGTCACTGTGACCTTGCAGGATGGCATTCTGTCTGTGGAGAACAGCGGAATACACATTGAGAAGGAAGATTTAAAGCGGCTATTTACGCCCTTCTACCGGGTGGACAAATCCCGGAACCGGAACAGCGGAGGGAGCGGCCTGGGGCTGTATATCACAAAAATGATCCTGGATCACCACGGGATTTCCTGCAGTATAGAGAATACGGAAAATGGTGTGAGGTTTACGGCGGTATTTTGGTCGAACTGATGGTTTACATTTGGATGTTTGAACTGTTTTCATTGGTTTACAAATCAGATAAAAACCTCATGGTAAGCGCAGTTGACAAATTGCCAACAGTTATTGCTTGCTCTTATACAGCTTCTCAATATATAATTTGGACACCAAACACAAGGAGGATTTCTGAAGAAATGAAATTCAATGAAAAGCTTTTATGTATCAGAAAGAAAAAAGGGCTGTCTCAAGAGGAGTTGGGTATGGAGCTTCAGGTCTCGAGGCAGACCATTTCCAAATGGGAAGCGGGTCAATCTTATCCGGATTTCCAACGGCTCGTTATGCTGAGTGATTATTTCGATATGACATTAGATGAATTAGTGAAAGATATAGATGTTCAGGATGTCAGAGAAAAAAGTTTGACCGATGAGAAAGTGAATTCTATTTATTTAGATGTAGAGAACGGAAAAGCAAAAGTCAAGAAATTAGTAAAAATATTATGTTATATCATTCTCCTTATAGGAGTCTTTGTTGTTGCAGGCTTTATTCTGCATTTGCTATTTCCTGATATAGAATGGCTTTGGCA